>CAJTML010000074.1:2845-10514 GCA_910577495.1 uncultured Eggerthellaceae bacterium | reverse complement strand
GATCCCGCGCGTGTCGCTACCACTTGTTCAGATTGCTCTTGGTGCGGTTGCCGCACTGTTTTGGGCTCATCCCACCGATATCCAAGTTGATCCTGAGTTGTTCTTGGTGCTCTTTATTGCGCCGCTGCTTTTTGATGAATCGCGGCACGCAAACCGTCGAGCCCTTTGGAACAACCGAGGTGCAATTCTCTCGCTTGCGGTAGGACTGGTAATTGCAACAGTGCTGGTTGTGGGCTTTACGCTCAACTGGATAGCGCCAACTATTCCGCTGGCTGCTGCATTTGCGCTTGGCGCAGCGTTGGGTCCTACAGACGCGGTGGCGGTGACCGCGCTTGCCAAGGACATCAAACTCAAGCCGCGCCAACAGGCACTTTTGTCGGGCGAAGCGCTGATTAATGACGCATCGGGCGTTGTTTCGTTTCAGTTTGCGATAGCAGCAGCCGTGACAGGCACCTTCTCGCTCATTGATGCGGGTATTTCGTTTTTCGTCTCGTTTTTTGGTGGCATCGCTCTCGGTTTAGTACTCGGGTTTGTGGCCGTCGTGCTTTTGCGCTTCTTGCGCGCGCAAGGCCTTGAAAGCACCACCACCCATGTGGTGTTCGAGGTCTTTATTCCCTTCGTCGTCTTCTTGCTTGCCGAGCACGCAGGCACAAGCGGCATCTTAGCGGTTGTTGCGGCCGGCTTACTCATGACGTTCTATCCGCAGAAAAATGCCGCTGAAGCCGGAGAGCTTAAAGTGGTCTCATCCAGTGTGTGGGACGTGTTGGTCTTTGTCATTAACGGCGTGGTCTTTGTCTTGCTTGGTTTGGAGCTTATGCTCTTTGTCTCACCCACTATTGAGACCAGTGGCATGTCGCGCATGCTTTTGATGGGACTCGTATTCTTGGTGACCGCTCTGGTGATTGCGATTCGCTATCTTTGGGTGCTCGTTATGGACGCGCTTCAAAAAACCGCTGATGGTAAGCGCATGGGCATCACGCGCGATGTAGCCAAAGACGCCCTAGTCACCACGCTTTCAGGACCAAAGGGCGCGGTAACGCTCTCCATTGCGTTTACGATTCCCTATATGATTACCTCTGGTGTGGCATTCCCGCATCGCAATGACCTAATCTTTCTGGCATCGGGCGTGATCGTGATTACGCTTTTGCTGGCGAATTTTGTCGTGCCGCTGTTGGCGCCTAAAGAGGCAGAAGACGGCGCGAAAGGCAGAGAACTTGAGCTTGCTGTTTTGCGCGCGGTGGTAAAAAAGCTCCACGACAAAGAAGATCCCGAAAACCCCGACTTGGCTATCACGGCGGTCATTCGCAACTATGAGGAGCGCATTGCGAATATTTTGCGGGGCGAAGTTGATTCAGAGTTGCTTCGCAAACTGCGTATTGAGGTGGTGTCACATCAGATTCTCTATGTTGACGAGGTGCTTGACGCCAAGACCCATGACGAGTCCATCTGTGAGCGCTATCTCAACCAGTTGCTGCGCATGCGCAAGCGTTTGCAGGGCAGACGGGGCGAAGAATATGCGCTCAAGCCGCGCTATCGCGTCAAATCGGGCAATATCGCACGCTATTCCATTCGACGTGCGTTTAAGAAGGCAGAGCTACTCTCTGAGGAGCAAGCTGATAGAAGATCGCTATTAGAGGGCTCTGAGCAGGTGGCAATTGTCTATCTTAAGGGTCTGCACACCCGCGACGATAAAGAACGCACGCGTGCGGTTCGCTATTTGCTTTCGGAGCATTGCTCAATGCTGCGTATGCTGAGAGCGGCTGACTCGGCAGCGAACGCGGCGCAAGAGTCAGAGATGTTGGGTACTGATTCCATCACGTTTTTCCCGCAGTATGATCCAGCGCACCTTCGCCATCATATTGACGAGATGGAGGCAGAAGGTCTGCGACTTGAGCTGGGTCAGATTCAGCTCATGCAAGATGAGGGCACGATGAGTCGCAAATTTGCACGTGAGCTGCGCGAACAGGTCTACATTCGACAAATGGCGCTGTCGGAATAAGCTAGAGTGTGCGCTGCTGATAGAGCCCCGCGTCACTAAAGCCGACGTGGCGGTAGTAGTTGCGCGTTCCAACCGAACTGATGACGTTGATGCGCCCATATCCTGCCTCTTTTGCCAGGTCGCCCGCGCGTTGTATCAGTGCTTTGCCAAGGCCGGTATGCTGGGCGTTGCTTTGTTGTGCATGAAGTGCTGCCACCTGACCATACACGTGCACTTCGCGAATCATGGCTTCACCAGGCTTGATGGGCAGCTCATCTTCGCGTTCGGCAACGGCCGCCTGATCAGGGAGTGAGAGGCGCAAAAAGCCGGCAATTTTATTTTCGGGCGTTACCCACTGCAAGAAGACCTCGTGGGAGACAGTGGTTTCATAATGAAGCTCGGCAAGCGTGAGCTCGTCAGCGCTATCGGAGAGGCGAATTTCGCGAAAACGAATCTCTTGAATAGGAGTGTTTGATGCCTCAGCGCGCGCGTTGCTTTCAGCCTCAACCAGCTGTCGCAGATTCACTTTCTTGTTGCCCACCACAATGTCATGTGCGGAAATGTCGCGAATCATGCGAGAAATGCGCAGGTAGGGCGGGGTTGTCAGGAGGCATGTGCTCAGTACGTCAACAAGCTCTGCTTCGGTGTAGGGTCGCCACGTGCCAGCCTCATAACACGCCATGAGACCCGTGTGATCTACAAGCGCACAGGGGTAGAGCTTCAGCTCATCGGGCAAGAATGCTGGGTTGTGGGTGAGTTCTTCGAAATCCTCGATATCGGTTTGTGGGGTGGCGCCATAGAGGTTGATCATGTAGTGCACATGGCTTTTGAAGCCAAAGAGCCGCAGCAGCTCAAACGCAGAAACGATGTGTGCGTACCCGGCTTGGCGGTTGTTTGCCAGCAAGATTTCGTCACGCAGTGACTGGATGCCCATCTGAATCTTTGTGCATCCCATCTGCCGCAGCGACATGAGGCTTTGCGCGTTGAGCGCATCAGGCCGGGTCTCAATTACCAGGCCAACAGCGCGAGAAGCAGCGTTTTCGTTGGTGCGCTGCAATTCGTCAAGTTCTTCTTGGGTTGACACCTGCTCGGCCGCGGTGGCTGCCCAGGGAGATTGTGCGCCGTAGAGCTCAGCGACCGCTTCGTTGTAGGTGATCTCGTGCGCTGCAATGCGTTCATTGGACATGTGACAATAGGCACGACACTCATCAGGGGTGCAGGGAAGCGCTTGTGCTTCATAGTGTGCACGACGGCGCTGCATCTGTCGTGCTACTACCTCGTCGTCTCCCATGTCATTGAGCGCGCGGAAAAGCTCGGACATAAACCAATATTGGTAGCTTTGCGGGTAATCGGTCCACGTACCACCCAAGACAATCAGCTCAACTTTATCAATAACGTGTCCCATATCACGCAAGGTACGCAGGCGTGCTGCCACTTGCAAATAAGGGTCGAAATAGGAACGCTCAGCCCGCTGACACGCTGGCTCATCAGCCAAATAACTCTTTGGCATGCGAATATCGTTGGGGCAATACAAACACGCATGAGCACATGGCCACGGTTTGGTGAGCACCGTTACCGTTGCCACGCCCGATGCGGTGCGTCCCGGTTTCATACGAAGCACCGAAATAAGGCGTTTCTCCAGGTCAGGAGTAATGTTCCAGGACGACCACTTCGCCACATCATCTCGTTTGGTGGCCAAATAATAGGGAAGGAGGCGCTTTTTGGCGCCAATGGGCATATCGTCAGTGCGCGACTTATTGTATGAGCGAATGACCTGTTCAAGGCAGGTTTGATCAAACTCATCGGTGCATCTGAGTGCGTCAACTATGTTGCATAAAAGGGTTTCCATATAGGGTATGAGTATAAAGTACAATAGGCGGTATGGATAATTACAACGACCAACAAATCGCTCAACTCATAGGTGCTACACAAGCCTTTTACGCGCGCCACGCTGCCTCGTTTTCGCAAACGCGCCAACGCGGCTGGGATGGCTGGGCGCGTCTGCTGCCCTATTTGGAAGAGGAGCGTGTGCGAGATGGACGTGCAGGCGTTGCATGTAAAGCAGATGGCGAAGTATCAATTTTAGATGTGGCCTGTGGCAATTTTCGGTTTGCAAGCTTTTTAGCCGAGATGCTACCGCAGGTTTCTTGGTACGTGCAGGGGATAGACGCGTGTGATGAACTAGCTCAACTTCGCCCTCCGATACCTGATCAGGTGCACATACATTTTGAGCAGCAAGACATTATTGCGGCTTTGAGAACTGGTGCTGCGTTTGCCGAGGAAAGCGCGTTTGATGGCGTGGTTTCTTTTGGATTTATGCATCATGTTCCCACGCGCGCTTTGCGGGCGCGGCTCATGCAGACACTTATTGACGCGGTTAAGCCAGGTGGTATGGTTGCCGTTTCGTTTTGGCGGTTTCTCTCTGATGAGAAACTGGCGCGCAAGGCTGAGATTGCGACTGAAGTTGGGCAGGCAATGCTTGATGTGTCGCTGCAAGATGAACATGATCGGTTGCTTGGATGGCAAACAAGCACCGATGAGTTTCGCTATTGCCACTCCTTTGATGCGAGCGAGATTGACGAGTTGATAACATCGGTTGACGCGCGCGCAGAACTGCTTGAGAGGTTTTATGCTGATGGTAAATCAGGATTACTCAATGAGTATGTCGTGTTAAGACGACGTAACTTATAGCCAAGGAGTGAAGTGCAATGACTAAGATGCCACCATTGGAAAAAGTATTTGAAGCGTGGACGGCGCTGGTGGATGATCGTTTTGAGCTCTACCCAACGCATGCCACCGTGACCTCCTCAGACGGGTCGAAAACCTACACGGTTGATTGGTCTGACGGTGTGTATCGTTCAAATGACAACGCTACCTACTGGCAAGGTTATCCGGGTTATCCGGTGTTGGTGGTTTTGCTGCTGCAGGGAAGAATTCCGTATGAGGCACGTGTTGCGCGCTGGTTTTCAGGGGTAGCGTGGAAAGAGCTCAATGACACGTTTAAGGGCGACTATCAGGCTGTCTTTGAAGAAGCTTGCAACCTCAAAGATATTGACGAAGGCAGAAAGATCGAAGCCATACGTTTGGCTGAGGAGGATCTTGCTGCCCTCGAACAACTTAACCTTACCGTGGGTCGCTACCAACACTAAGCGGTGCGGTGCCTGTGCACGTGCTACACCAGATAGAGCTCTTGGAGCTTTTCGCGCTTGCCTTCGCCAAAATGAAGCGCTTCGGTGAGGTATGTGTCTAATGAACCATATTCCTGTTCAATAGCTGCAAAGGCGCCATCAAGATAGCTTGTGTAAGCGTAATAGAGTGCGTCTATATCGGCATCCAAGTGCATACCAATATGGTGTTTACTTGCTGCATCAGCAATCTTGTCAATGCGCGTCCGTACGAAGATGTTCGTTGCCAGATAATCGGCATAGATGTCTGCCTTGCTTACCCCAAGCGCATATTCAACGAGTACCGCGCCAAGACCTGCGCGATCTTTGCCCTCGGTGCAGTGCCAAAGCGTTGCACCCTCTTCGGCATTGAGCAGGATGTCAAGGAAGTTTGCATACGCACGCTTACCATCGTCTCCGAGTACCGCAATGGGGTAAATCTTGCTAATGATGGCGAAGGGGTCATCCTTGTATTGCTCTAAAACAGCAATGTCTTGGCTCAGGGTGTTTTCACGCGTAATGCCAAGCGCTGCCATCTGAATAACGGGAAGATCGTAAAACGTTACCGAATCCATCTTGTCGGTAGGATCGGGGTGGTGGTTGCGTTCAGCATCAGTGCGGAAGTCCACCACGCGCGCAACACCCACCTCATCGGTAAGTTTGAAGATATCTTGTTCGGTTGCAGCGTGCAGGGCACTTGAGCGAATCAGTCGGTTCATCTGTATGTGTCTGCCATCTTGCGTCTTGAGGCCACCGAGATCTCTGGTGTTGTGGAGGTGATCAAGGCTCAGATGCCCAAAGTCAACAAAGCCGTCAATGGGTTGAGGTGTTTCTGGTGCGCCCTCATGGGGAGTTTTTATCGCTGTGGTTTCTGGCGTGCTCATATGATCTACTCCTTAGCTTTGCTTGTGATCAGCCTGTTTCACTTGATAGTGCTATCGATGTTCTATGGTGTCACAACGTGTGTGTTGATAGGTTGAGGGTATATTGCAAGGTTGTAACAGATAGGCATCCGCTCAACATTTGATGACAAAATGCTTGCACGCATGTCACGGTTCTTTTTCGGAATGACCAGTGAACACGTCGAAATAATTATGCGTGATAGCATCCAAATATAAAACGAACACCCTATGAGGAGGCAGGATATGGCAGCCATTCCGCAAAACTTGCGATCAGGCTTGAAACCTTCACAGATGCTTGCCATTGGCGGCATGCTCTTTTCAATGTTTTTTGGCGCGGGCAATCTGATCTTGCCGCCACTTTTGGGTCTGCAATCAGGAACCTCCTATACGCCAGCCATGATTGGCTTTTTGGTGGCCGGCATTGGCCTTCCAGTGTTGGCCATTATTGCGCTGGCGCTTTGCGGTGGTCTGCGTGAGCTGGCTGCACGTGTGAATCCAGTTTTTGCGGCAATTTTTGTTGCGCTCGTGTATTTAACGGTTGGACCTTTTTTGGCTATTCCGCGTAGCGCAACAACCTCCTTTGAAATGGTTCGACCACTTCTGCCTGAAGATATGCCTATCTCGCCTGAGATTGCGGCCGTGCTCTTTTCGATCGTCTTTTTTGGCATTGCCTTTTTGCTGGCGCTTCATCCCGGATTGCTGAGCAATATCATGGGTAAATTTAGTGCGCCGCTTTTGATTCTGTTAATCATCTTGCTGGTGGGATCAGCGATATTCGCTCCTGCTGGTGGCGCACAAGCCCCGATTGAGCCGTATACCGGCAACGCGCTTGCTGAGGGCTTCTTGAATGGATATCAAACAACCGATCTTTTAGCGGCTATGTGCTTTGGTATTGTAGTTGCGGTTAATGTTCGCGAATCTGGTGCTGATACTCCGGGTAAGACCGTCGCCGCCATTTCTGCTGCAGGCCTGATTGCAGGCTTTTTGATGGGCGTTATTTATGTGGCGCTTGGCATTGTTGGTGTGACCATGGCAAGCACCCTTCCCGATGCAACCAACGGAGCAACTATTTTAGCGACCACAGCACAAATGCATTTCGGGCCGGCTGGTTCAGTACTCATCGCAGCTATCTTTTTGATTGCAACGCTCAACGTTTCAACGGCATTGGTGACGTGCTGCGCTGAGTACTTTAATGAGATCTGCCCGAAAATCCCGCTGGCTGGGTGGGCTGCCATTTTTGCCTCATTCAGCTGCCTTGTTTCCTTGATTGGTTTGGATGCAATCTTGCAATTCTCCATTCCGTTCTTGGACGCGCTGTATCCTCCTGCAATTGTGCTGGTTCTTTTGGGCATGTTTAAGTCCAAGACCGATCAGGTGCGTATGATCTGGCCATGCGCGGTCTTAACTACCGCAGCCATTAGCGTGTGCGTATCGTTGCGCGATGTGGCGCTGCCAACGCTGTGGTTGCCAACTGATCTGCTGCCCTTTGCGGATATGGGATTTGCGTGGGTGGTTCCCGCCATTGTGGCGGCGGTTGTAGGCGTGGTGTGGTCGCGCGCCAAGCACGCGACCAACTAAGGCTACTCTTTGCCGTTCCAGCAGTAGGTGCACACCTTCTCAGGGTC
>CAJTML010000074.1:0-2835 GCA_910577495.1 uncultured Eggerthellaceae bacterium | reverse complement strand
GGTCAATGCCAATTGCTTCCAGCATACCTTGAAGCGACTGATAGCTCAGTGATTCAAAGCCTAATTCTTCGCAAATCGTGCGAAGCATGCATGCACCGCGCTCGGTGGTTGCATCAGCATACTCATCTAAGTGCAGCTGACCTTCGTCGCCTTCAATCTTTTGGATGGTGCGGCGAGCAATCAGCTCCATATCAGACTTTGAGCTGGAGAAACTCAAATACTTACAGCTAAACATGATAGGCGGGCATGCAGAGCGCATGTGCACCTCAGCTGCGCCTGAGTCGTAGAGGAAGCTGACAGTCTCTCCAAGTTGCGTACCGCGAACAATTGAGTCATCCACGAACAAAAGGCGTTTACCTGAGATGAGCTCAGGAACGGGAATTTGCTTCATTTTTGCAACGCGATTGCGAATGTCTTGGTTGCTGGGCATGAATGAACGAGGCCACGTGGGCGTGTATTTGATAAAGGGACGACCAAAGGGCATCTTTGACTCAGTGGAAAAGCCGATTGCATGCGGTATGCCTGAGTCGGGAACGCCAGCAACGTAGTCAACTTCGGGAAGCGTGCCACGCGCCGCCTCGTCACGTGCCATGATGGCGCCGTTACGGTAGCGCATGACCTCAACGTTGACGTTTTCGTAGTTTGAGTTGGGGTAGCCATAGTACACCCATAAAAACGCGCAGATCTTCATTTTGTCGCCCGCGGGAGCAAGGGTGGTATACCCCTCAGCGGTAACGCGCACAATTTCGCCCGGACCAAGCTCGTAGGCATCTTCATACCCCAGCTTATGGTAGGCGAAGGATTCAAAGGCAATGCAATAACCTTCTGCGTCTTTGCCGATCAGGACTGGGAGGCGACCCATAGCGTCACGTGCGGCCAAAATAGAGCCATCGGCATTGAGGATCAACAAGGTAAGCGAGCCTTCAATACGCTCTTGGGCGTATTTGATGCCTGCTACAAAGTCATCTTTTTGGTTGATGAGTGCCGCTACCAGCTCAGTGGTGTTTACCTTGCCTGAACTCATTGCCATGAATTGTTTTTCGCCCTCGGCAAAAAATTCTTCAACCAACTCGTCGGCATTATTGATGGCGCCTACCGTGGTAATGCCAAAGGTTCCCAGGTGTGAGCGCACGAGCAACGGTTGTGGGTCGGTATCAGAGATGCATCCGATGCCGCTTGTGCCATGAAAGCCGGGTAAATCATCTTCGAAGCGCGTGCGGAACGGGACGTTTTCAATTGAGTGAATTTCGCGCTGAAAGCCCGTTTCTTGATCACAAAAAATCATGCCCGCACGACGAGTACCTAAGTGAGAGTGATAGTCCACTCCAAAAAAGACATCCAATACTACATCGCGCTGAGATGCTGCTCCAAAAAATCCACCCATAACAAACCTACTGCCTTTCGTGAGCTACGGCTTTTGTTCGTACCCACAAAGTATAGGCGAAGTGGACGTTGGAATGTTGTTAAGTCTGCGTTAAGTATGGGTAACGTACATATTATTAAGGCTTACAACAAGATAGAAACATTTTGGTAAGTAAATGGGTCAGCGCTTCGGTTGTGTGCTGGGCTTATGGGAGAATAGCGCAAGGTAGATATAACGTTTTTGGGAAGGTGAGTAGTATGGCGAAAATGGCAGCAGTTATTTTGGCAGATGGCTTTGAGCCGCTTGAAGTGGTGGCTCCGGTTGATGCGCTGCGCAGAGGTGGCGTAGATGTTGCGTTGGTGTCCATCATGGGTGGCACCGAAGTGATTTCTGCGCAAAACATCGCCGTGCATGCAGATATGGTTCTTGATCAGATCAACCTTGATGATTGCGACATGATCATCATTCCCGGTGGATCGGTTGGTGTTGAGAATATTATGAAGTGCGAACCGGTACGTGCAGCACTGACGTCACATATGCAGGCTGACAAGCTGGTAGGTTCCATCTGTGCAGGACCGACGGTTCTGGCGGATTGCCGATTGCTGATTGGGCGAAAAGCAACGTGCTATCCGGGGTGTGAAACGGTATTTCCGGAAGGCGCCTATGTAGCCGATAAAGACGTAGTTGTTGATGGTAACCTGATCACCGCAACCGGTCCGGCGGTGGCGTTGGCATTTGGTATTGCACTTTTGGAGGCACTTGCTGGCAAAGAGACAGCAGATCAGGTGGCTTCGGGAATGCTTTTCGCCAAGTAAGTTTGGAGCATGAAAAAGCACGCCTTCTCAACGCATCGGGAAGGCGTGCTTTTGTGCATGAGGTGGGCGAGGTTAAATCGTTTTGCCTTTGCAGTGGTCAATCATGTGCTGCACTAATTGAGCAGTCCAACCTTGTAATTTGATCTTTTTCGGAACGAGCTTTCCATCTACAAGCTCATCATAGGAGACATTGATCCAGGCAAAGCGCTTAACTTCAACTTCGCCATCATGAGAAAGGCAAGCCTCAACCGCCTTAAAGGGGTGCAGTGCTTGTTTGAGGACTGGGTTGAACATAACGCGCGGCTGCTCGTTGTCATCAAGATAGACGACCACTGATTTTGGCGAACCAATTTGATTTGCTGAAAGCGCAGCTGCTTCTTCGTTAGCGGCAAGCGTATCCAGCAGATCAGCTACCAGCTCGGCGTCTTGCTCGGTTGCCTTTTCGCAGGGTTGTGAAAGAAGCTCATCGTCTTTCACGATTTCCTTGATCATGGATCCTCCTTCGGTTTCATTTCGTCACCGAAGTATATCGCATCTTTCGCAAGATCGCTTGTAGGCGGTTAAAGTGGAACGTTGTATCATTGATGAACTATTTTTTGGCCTTGCAATATGCAAGGTATGTGCGACCAGATAGAAGAGGAGGTAGGCACTGCAATG
>CAJTML010000073.1 GCA_910577495.1 uncultured Eggerthellaceae bacterium | reverse complement strand
AATCTGAAATGCCAGATCAAGTGCCTTTTTCGACGCATAAGAACCATCATATGCCACCAGAATCTTAGAACACCACATACGCGCACCTTTCTCTTATCTGTCTCAAGTTGCTCGTATCGCGGGCGGATCACGTTGCGGTAAAAGAGGGCGAAGCGTCCGTGAGAAGCGAACAAACTGAGCTGTCTGGCTGTCATTGTAATCCCTACGTTGAGGGGTTTGCTGAGTGTTTGTGCGCTTGCTGCCAATTTGCAACGTTTTACGCAATATAAGCGTTGACCTGCAGGCGTAACGCGGCTACAATAAGTGTTCGCGTGTTCAGGTGATGCGTGACGTGGGCCGTTAGCTCAGTTGGTAGAGCAGGGGACTTTTAATCCCAAGGTCGCGGGTTCGACTCCCTCACGGCCCACCACTTTTTTCATCGGGAGCACAAAAAACCAGGTCAAAGGCAATCATGCTTTCGACCTGGTTTTTTAGTTTCTGTATGAGATGTGCATGCCGCGGGGAGCGCCATGTGCATGCCGCGGGGATCGCCATGTACGTTGCGCGGGGAGAGCCGCACACGCAGCTCTCCGTGTTTACATCCCGCGCACACGCTTCGCCATAGCTGCTTCGTCTACGGCACGATGATGGTCACCGGAAGTGCCGCCAGTACGATAAGCAGGCGCAGCAGGAAGCCGCCGATGAGCACTCCCACATCTGAGGCCAGGCTAATGCCATGAGCCAGACGGCTTTCTTCGAACTCCTTCGCGCTGAAGAACAAAAGCCACGTTTCCAAAACGGTAGGAATAACCAGGCCAACGCCAATGAGGCCGACCCAGAAAAGCACTGCCCAGTTGCCCGATACCAAGCTGACCACTGAGGCGAAACCGGCTTCAGAGTTGGAACTGGTAATGAAGAGCAGCGACGCAATCAGCACCAACTCGATAATCGGCAGACAGAAGTGGAACTTCTTGAGCACACCCACGCGATTGAACTCGTCAGCGTGGCCGACAGCGGCAATGCCCAGCACGATGGCCATACCGGTTGACATGGCGGACACCAAAAAGAGAATGGGCAACAGCGCGTTGTTCCACAGCGGGTAGGTGTTGCACACGCCCAGCAGGGCGCCCGTGTAGACGGCAACGCAGAGCGCCAATACGACGCCGATAACATCAAGCCAGGTGGGGATAGTGATTTTGCGAAGGTTGAGCACCAGTGCAATGAGCGCGACCACCATAAACGCGCTGAGGAATACCACGCCCCATGTCATAACTGAGGTGAAGTTGGTAAGCAGGTATATAAAGCGCATCGGGTTTTGGAAGCCTGCTTCAGCGTCAAGCATGAGCAGCACCAAACCAATGGCCACCACAATAGGCGTGATGATGTAGCCGACCTTGCGCATGAAGGTAGCTTCAGGATGCCGCCAACCAAGGAAAGCGGACGTCACAAAAGCACCAGCACCTAATCCGGCTAAGAAGAGATACCACGCAATTACAGGACCCCAAACGGGTTCGTATACCATGTCAATCACCTCACGTAGAAGATCTTTGCCTTCGTCAGATCGCCTGCAAGCGGCAGCGCGTTCTTCTTGACGATAGCTTTGGACAGTTCGCTTTCGGGATCATCAAGATCGCCAAAGATGCGGCAGCCGGTAATGCAGGCTTCAACACAGCTGCAGGTCTCGGTACCTGATTCGTACGCATCGGCTGCGCACAGGCGGCATTTCTCAACAACGCCGGTCTGCGGATTGTGGACGCGAACCTGATAAGGACATGCGGCCATGCAGTACTTGCAGCCAATGCAGCGGCTTTCATCCACGCGAACGATGCCGTCGTCGGTGGTATACGTTGCCCCCGTCGGGCAGACTTTGACGCACGGCGCGTCTTCGCAATGCATGCATTGCATGGGGATGCTTTCTACATGCACCATCGGGAACGTGCCTGTTTCGCGCTCCTCATAGGTGATGTAGTCCATTTCTGGATCCAAGCCATTTTTGCGTTGGCAGGCTACGCGGCAGGCGTAACAACCAATGCAGTTCGTTGTATCAATAAGCATTCCGTAGCGGGTCATTATGCACCTACCTTCGAAACCGTGACGATGACCTCTTGTGACATCGTGCCGCCATAACCAGGCTCAATGTGGAAGGGGACGAAGTCCATCTGGCTCAGTCCAACGCCATAGGAGGTCTGTTGCTCAGGGATCATGCGGCCGTAGTGACTGGGAAGATAGATGGAGGTGGGCTCAAGACGCTCGGTTACCTTTACGCGCGTTTTGCCGCTGAATTCGCTTGAGGTGATCTCAATTTCGTCACCATCTTCAATTCCCATGTCGGCTGCAACTTGCGCATTCATCCAGACGCGGTCAAGTCCATACTGCTTGGTGATGGCCATGAGCGACTCAATGTTGACAGTTTGGGTGTGCGCATGAATGTTTTGCTTGCCACCGATGAGGCGGAATTCGCCTTCTTTGGGCATAACAAGAGGCTCAAGCCAACCAGGAGAAGCGGGGAAGCCAGCGTTTTCGCATGCTTCTGAGGTGAACTGAACTTTCTCGCTGGGGGTCTTCCACTTGGTCTTCAGCTCATAAACTAGCTGCTTTTCGGGGAAGGTAATGGTGCCCTTTTCGCGAAGTTCGTCAAGCGAAAGCCCGATGGTTTTCAGCTGTGCGTCGGCCAGCTCATCCACGGTGAACTGGAAGTATTCGCCCACGCCACACGCGTCAGCAAGGCCAACAAAGATCTCGTCAACCGGCTTGGTTTCGGGGTGAATCTTGTCAATTACGCGGTCGCGCAAGCTTACGGCAGGAATGACGCCGCCGACAAACTCAGGAACCTCCAAGCGCTCCAGATAGCTGGTGTCAGGCAAGACATACTGGCAGGCATAGCAGGTTTCAGTCATCTGCACGTCAATGGCAACGGAAAGCTCTGCTGACTCAAGGAATTTCGCCAGGGTGGCCGGGTTTGAGTAACCGCCGACACAGTTTGACTGATAGAAGAACACGCCTTTGACGTTGCCTTCTGCAACTTGCTGCAGCGCATACGTAGCAACGCCCATGCCGCCAGAAGAGAGCGGAAACTCTGCCTGACCAAGGATCTTCTCGGTGGGAGCTTCAGGAGCGGCGAAACGCTCATCTTCCAGCTTGCCTGCTGACATGCTGGCGGGGAAGAATGCGCCACCTTCCAGACCCCAGCAACCAAGCAGCGTGTTGAACAGGCACAATGCGCGCGCGGTTTCGCCAGAATTCTGATGCGAACAACCGGTAGCAGCGCGCCAGCCTTGCTCGATAGAGGCTTTCGGAGCCGCTTCCCACATCTCGTTTGCCAAGCGCTCAATGGTCTCAGCCGGAACACCGCAAATCTCAGAAGCCCACTGGGGGGTGTATTCCTTGAGGCGCTCTGCCCAGTCCTCAAAGCCCACCGTGTAGTTTTCCACGTAGTCGTGATCGTAGGTGTCTTGCTCAACCAACACGTGTGCCATACCTAAGATAAGTGCCAAGTCAGTTGCTGGTTTGATGGGCACCCACTCGTCAGCATATAGACAGCTTGAGTTGTAGCGCGGATCAACAATGACAATATGCGCACCTCGCTCGCGCGCCTTTTGCAGGGCGTGAAGTGATGACGGGCGGATGCCGTCTGCGTAGCTGCGACCGATGAACATAACCATGTCGGTGTTGGCAACGTCGCTGGTGAAGTCAGCTACGCCCAATGCTTGCGTCATGCCGGAGTTTTTCGACATGTTGCATGAAACGCCATGCGTGTAGACGTTGGCCGAGCCAAGTGCGTGCATGAAACGCTTGGTGTAGAAGCTGCCCGAAGGACGCGGGTCTTGAATCATGGCCAATGCAGCTGGACCTGAAGTCTTCAAGATGTCCTGAACTTTTTCGCCGATCTCTGAGAACGCTTGATCCCAGGTGATCGCCTCAAATTCGCCCGCGTCGTTCTTTTTCAGCGGGTTGGTGAGTCGGTCTTTTGAGTACGCAATAGACGCATAGCCATATCCGCGTGCGCACAGCGTGCCGTCGCACAGCGGGTGGTCTTTGTCGCCGATCATGATGCCAATGCGGCCATCGGTGACCTGTGCGGTAAATCCGCACTTTGACGAACAAGAATTGCAGAGCGAGTGTGCGGTTTTCTCTGGTGCGGGCGCAGCGTCGTTAGCGCGCGCCTGTTCCCATGCGGAAAAACCGATGAACCCACTGCCTGCAACAACAGCGCACGTTCCAGCGCTTCGCGCCAAAAAACTACGCCTGGTGATTGCATGTTCGGTCATGTTCCCCTCTCTTTCTTAAACCTTGATTCTGTCTATCGAAAAGCGCCTCGTAAGCGCAAATTCGCAATCGGTGAGCTACGCGCGGTCGGCTTGTTGCGCGCGAATGCCCAAAATCGCATCCACCAGCGCCAGCGCAAACAATGCCTCTTTGCCCAGGCCAACCAGCTGCAGACGATAGGTGGTCAGCCACGCGAACCGCTCAATGAGAAACATGCGCGCTTCTTCGACCAGCCCTTCGTCTATCAGTGCGCTCAAAAGCTCAAGCTCAATGGAGAGATGGTCGGGATAGCTGGCGAACTCCTCGGGCACCTCAAAGCCCATGCGGTCAAGCAGCGCTTGCATGTACAGCGCCGCGTCAGAGATATAGAGCCCTTCTTTTTGAGCGAAGGTGGTTGCGTTGGGCTTAGATGTCCACTGCACGTACAGCGACTCCACCGGCACCGCAGACACCGGCAAGCCTCCGATGAGGTGCTTGGCTGCAAAGGCTTGCTTTTCGGCGAAGGTTGGGGGAGTAAAAAGCGCGTTCACTTCGTCGTTCGCAAGAAACGTTTGCAACGGTTTGCGCGCATGCATGTGGTGTGCGGGTGTGGTGGCCTGACCGAGGCCGGCATCGTCTTGGAGCAGCTGGCGAACACCATCAAGAAAGCTTGCCCAAGCGCTCGGGCACGTTGCTTCAACCCAGTCAGATTCGGTGGTGGGAGAAAAGTATTTCGCCATCGTGCTGAACACCAGCGCGTCGTTTGAACCCATAGCCATACCCCTCTTTTGGCTTGTGGAACACCGCGCAGTGGTGATGCGTGTCGGTGGTGTTCCGTGGTGGTTGTATGGCTGTGCATTCTAGGGACGTCGCTTGCGCGGGAGTCATCTATTGGGGTTGAACTTTGGCGAAAATTGTCCGCTACACCAAAGTCTTGCGGTGTCATTCCAAATAGATGACAAACGAAAAAATGAGTGTGCTACCCTTGATTTACCTGGCGTTTAGCCACGGGAGGGATGGATGAGAGAGGACAAGGAGCAGCTCTATGGCGACTCGTTCGCAAAAAAGTACAGCATCATTTCGCACACGCTTCTCCGTCTTCTTTCCTGCCTGTTTAGGGTACCGCCGAGGGCGTAGATACCGACGGCGCCGCCATGGTTGCAATTGGCTTTTTGCTGCTGTGCGTGATGGCTGTTCGCCGCATGCATATTAAGCTCACTCCGCAGACAGCAAAGTATGCGTTTCTCTCATTTGTGTTGCTGGAGTTTGCAGGTGTTGCCAGTTTAGGCGTTATGC
Organism: uncultured Eggerthellaceae bacterium; assembly: GCA_910577495.1. Lineage (GTDB taxonomy): Bacteria > Actinomycetota > Coriobacteriia > Coriobacteriales > Eggerthellaceae > Xiamenia. Next base: position 5,024 of record CAJTML010000073.1, on the reverse strand, counting down.
GCCTTGCTGGCGCCTGCTCTCCCGCAACGTCGTTTTGGATTAGCGTGGGTATCACCATCGTTGGCGTTTTGGCGGTGGGGTGCTGGCTGCGTGATGTCGAAGGAGCCGATACGATCACTTCAGGGGTGTTTGTGTTCGTTGCCATGGCATTGGTGGCGGCGCTGGTGTTGCTGGTTGATTCGCTTCCTGAAGATGTGCGCTGTTGGGTGTTAGCCCCCGTGGTGTTGTGCCAGATTCCGCTCTATTTTTGGGAGTCGGCAAAAATCTCTGAGCGCGAAACCCCTGAGCTCATTCGCGATGACGATTATCGTGCCTACTTGCTTTCGGGCTTGGCAAACAAGCGCTTTTTGGTTGCTGGAACCATCGGACTTGCTTCCACCGCGCTGGTCTCGGGATTTCTGTGCGGCTTTTCGGGTGAGCAGCCGGTATCGTTTGGTTCGGCCGCGCTTGTGATTCGCTTTTTGCTGATTGAGTTGATCTGCTTGCTCTTTGTGGTGGCCATCCTGCGCGGAAAAAGCCGCATCATGACGGTGGGACTGTGGATCACCGTAGAGCTGTTGGCTGGCTTTGCGCTCGTGTGTTACACCGCGTTTCCCGATTCGCTGGAGTTGGGTGCCATTATTGCTACGGTGATTGCTTCTATGATGGTGGTGATCGTGTGGCACCTGTCGCTTTCGTTTATGGCCGCCGGCTGGCGAGAGCCGCTCTATTACGTGGTGGTGATTTGGGGCATTTGGGCACTGTCGCATGGGGTGGGTCGCTATGGCTTGACGCTCTTGCCGATGCATGGTGATAGTCACTTCACAGGCGCGGTGATCAGCTTGTTGTTGCTCGTGTCTACACAGATCATCATGGTGAAGCTCATTGATGTGGCGCAGTACGCGGTGAAAACGAATGCGCTTATGCATCTGCAAACAGAAGTGCACACCGACGATGCTGACCCCGACACACCCACAGCCTACGCCGATGATGACGCAGCGCCGAGCGCCCTTGAGCGATTCTTGGGACTTGATGACGACAGCTCCATCCCTGACGTTCGCCATGCCGTGATGCGTCGAAGTGCTGAAGAGATCGGCCGGCAATTCATGTTGTCCGATCGCGAAATTGAGGTGCTTGCGCTCTATGTTGCGGGCTTCACGCAAAAGCGCGTGGCTGCCGAGCTGCACGTGACCACCGCAACGGCGCATACCCACATTTCGCGCATTTATGCGAAAACGGGCATGCACTCGCGCCAGGAGCTTTTGGACTACATCAGTGAATATATAGATGTCGAAGAAACGCCCGTGCGCTAGGCGTTGCCGATTGATGGTTTGAGGGCTCAGGGATATCCGCTGGGCGAAAACTGGCACTTGCGCCACGTTTTATTGAGCAGTATAATCTCAATTCGCGCGTTTCTTGGTGCGGCTTGCGCATCGCCGAACGCCTATGCTGGGGTATCGTCCAACGGCAGGACTCTGGTTTTTGGTACCAGCTATCTAGGTTCGAATCCTGGTACCCCAGCCATTCTTTTTTCTTCCCGAAAAATTTTGCAACAGTTTGCGGTTTTGGTGACTCTTATACACAAGAGGCTTATAAGCGATTGGATGAATCCATGGACGCGAAGACATTTTCGCACTACTACGCAAACTGGTATCACGAGTTGTATCGTTTTGCCTATTGCATGATGCGGCATCCCCATGACGCCGAAGATGCGGTGGCAGACGCCATGGTATCCGCGTACAAAAACGCTGATCAACTCAAGGATATCTCCGCGTGCAAACCCTGGATGTTTACCATTTTGGCAAACACCTGCAAGCGCCTGCTCGGTGCGAAAGATCGCGCCAGTGTACAGACGCCGACCGATCTTGAGCGCGCCTCAGATGCCCAGGTCACGCCTGATGCGCACCTGGATATGGCAGATGCACTTTCGCTTCGCCAAGCCTCCGCCCAGCTTCCCGATGAGGACAGGCTCATTGTTGCCCTCTCGGTGTTTGGTGGGTTCACAAGCCAAGAAATTGGCGAAATCCTCGGCAAAAACGCCAACACCGTTCGCTCAAAACAAAAGCGTGCCTTGGCGAAATTAGCCGCGCTGATGGAGGGTGTGAAATGCTAAACGATCACGAACAACAGTTGCTGCAGCAGATTAAAGACGCCTATGACGACGTGGACGTGCCGCCGTCGCTTTCGCCCGACGCGCTTGAACAGCGGCTTGAACAAGAGGTGCATGCGGCGCCGCGCAAGCGCTTTCGCCCCGCTCAGGTAGGGGCGCTTGCGGCGTGTCTGCTGCTGGTTGTTGGCGTTGGAGTGGCAGCGTTTGGCGCGCTGAATTCGCGCGCGAATTTGGCAGGGGCGCCAGCGCAGGTTGATACGGCGGTGGCTATGCGCTCTCACGCTGGCGAGGCGCTCCCTGTGGCGCAAACGTATGATGAAATCTTCGACGCTTTTATGCAGGATGAATCCGCTGATGGAACCGTGGATCGTGGCTCGCTTGAAATGTATGGTGACGCAGAAAGCGCTACAGCGGATGGCGCCATGGACGGTGCAGCTTCTGACACTGCGCTGATTGGCGATGATGCTTTCGGCTCCCACTCAGTAACAAATACGCGCACTGAGGGCGTGGATGAGGGTGACCTGGTCAAAACTGACGGCCGGTATCTCTACACGCTCTACGATGCCGACCCCGAGTCGTATGATTATGCGTCGCACTGGCGGTTGGGTATCGTGGACACGCAAGGCGAAACCCTTGAGCAACTTGCAACCATTGAGTTTGATCAAAACCTCTCCGTGTATGAGTTTTACCTGCAAGATAACCGCCTCTTCGTGCTGGCAGGCTACTATGAGCCGTATGTGGTGGATCCGGTCACCAGTCTTCCCACGATGATTGAGCCGCGTGATGCAGACGACTACGTGCTAGACGAAGGCTACCAAGTTGACCCGTGTTCTTATAAACATATTGGAACGCGCGTCCTGAGCTACGACGTTTCCGACCCAGCTCACCCACAAGAAATTGCAGCTTTTGCGCAAGATGGTGCTTTCGTCACTTCGCGCATAGAAGACAGCTATCTCTATCTACTTACTGAGTATGCGCCTCCAGTGCAGGCTCCCTCTAGTATTGAGACCACAGATGGCGAAGCCGCCGACACTGTGCTGTACGGCAGCCAGGCCATCGGAATTGTATATGGCTTGGTTGCTGCAGAACTCGACGCCGAGCAAGCCCTCGTTCCGCGCGTGTGCGACGTGCCGCTTGCGCCAGACAACATTTATATGCCCTCTGATGAGCGCGCCACCTCCTATATGGTGATGAGCTCCATCAAGCTTGACGCGCCTGCGTATGCCCAGGATAGTGTTGCTGTGTTGACTGATTACGCGCAACTTTACATGGGCAGTCAAAGCATCTATCTCTATCAGCAGACCTATGACGATTCGCAGGGCGAAACCCAGTTATTCTATCCAGACAAAACGCTGCTCTACGCTTTCGACTACGTGGAGGGCGAAATCACTTCGCGCGCACAAACAAGCTGCGCCGGCATCGTGCCTGATAGCTTCTGCATTGATGAATACGACGGCACGTTGCGCGTGGTTTCGCAGCGCTATGCTTTTGACGAAGAGACGTTCGAGGACGCTTCAACCACCGAGCTTTCGGTGTTTGACCAGGATCTGCAGCGCATTGGCTTCATTGACAACATTGCGCCGGGCGAACAACTCAAGTCAGCGCGTTTTATTGGTGAGGCGGGCTACTTCGTCACCTTCTTGCAGGTCGATCCGCTCTTTGTGGTGGACTTGTCCGACCCAGCCAACCCGCGCATTACCGACGAGCTTACGCTGCCGGGATTTTCGCAATACCTGCATCCGTATACCCAAGACAAGCTTTTGGGTATTGGCTATGCGGCCGACGAGAACACGGGCGTCCTCGATGGCCTGAAACTCAGCATGTTTGATGTGTCGGATCCGCTGCAGGTGCGTGAGCTGCACACGACGCTGCTTCCCGAGGCATTCGGCTCGGAGGTCTTGAGCAATTATCGTGCCGCGCTGGTCATGCCCACCGCCGGTCTCATTGGTTTTCCTGCTTTTGACATGGATTTCAGCTACTATGTCTATACCTATGATGAGGCAGCGGGCTTTAGTGAACTTCTGCATGAAGTCGCCCAAGATGCTGCGTGGTATGGCATGCGCGGCGTGGTGATTGACCAGAAGCTCTACGTGGTCAATAACGCCGTGATCTCGTGCTTTAGCTTGGATACTGGCGAAAGACAGGGAGAGTTTACGCTGTAGGGGAGGGCGAAGCCTTCATAAAATCTTGCCTGAGTGCTTGACCCAAATTGCAAAACGGGTACAATGATGCACTCAGCAGACGAAGTGATATGAGTTGGCATTCTGCGAACCGCGCTTCGTCCATGCCGACAAGGCGGCAGCGCATATGCGCAAATACCTGGCGGTTGTTGCAGCACATATACGGTGCATCTGATGCAACAAACTGCGCGGCATCCAGACCGCAAGCCTGACATGCAGGTGCGAAAGCCAAACCGATCGGTTTGTTAGGATTTCGTGTCCCCAAAATTCTCCTTGCTATAAAGCCCAATTCTTTGGTAATATCTACTATTGCTGCAAAATGTTCGATTTGCTTGGAGGATAACCGTTGGCCAAAGAAGACGTTATCGAGCTTGAGGGAACTGTCCTTGAGGCTCTCCCGAACGCAATGTTTAGGGTAGAACTCGAAAATGGGCACAAGATATTGGCCCATATTTCTGGCAAGATGCGGATGCACTACATCAAAATCTTACCGGGAGACAAAGTCACGGTTGAACTTTCTGTATACGACCTGAACCGCGGTCGTATCACATATCGCTTCAAATAACCGAATGAATTGTGCACGTATTGTGAAGCGTGAGTGGATACGTGTGCGCCTGACAGCAAAAATTCTCACCTGCGGCTGGGTGTGAAGATAGAGGTAAACGCATAACCGAAAGGAAAATGATATGAAGGTACGTCCTTCGGTCAAGAAAATGTGCGACAAGTGCAAAATCATTCGACGCCATGGCAAGGTT
>CAJTML010000072.1 GCA_910577495.1 uncultured Eggerthellaceae bacterium | reverse complement strand
CAGCGTGCTTTCTTGTGAATCAGTCATAATGAGAGATGTTTCACGGTGGGTATCAGCAAGAAGGCGATCAGCCAGCGCAGTCGAGTAAACAGTGCTTTTGCCTGCGTTTGCTTGCTGGAAATTATCGGCTAATTGGTCAAGCTCGTTCAGCTCGTTTTGGCGCTCCTCAAGCCGAGTTAGCTTGTCGAAAACTGGCTGCATGTCGGCAAGAAATCTTCGTTGATAGGCATCTAGCTGATTGCTGAGGCGGTCATTGAACGTGCGAAGATCCTCAAGTAATAAGGGGCGATCTTCGCTTGCCATCTGCGTCGTTTCGATGAAAGCTTGTGTTTCGGCTTCCTTGAGTGTTTGAAGTAAGCTTTCCCCACGCAATATGCGTGCCGCGCGCGCCTGTGCTTGTTGTAATTCTGCTTGTATATTACTGAACGTATTGCGTGCCAGCGCTTTGCTGTGAGCTCTTTCGGCTTCAAGCTGCACCGCAAAAGATGCAATTATTTCAAGATCGTCTATTTTGGGGCCGCTCATGTCAGGTTGTCCTTGTGTTAAACGGGGAAGCTGTCTTTGGAAGTTAATCCGTGTCAATCATCATATCAGCATATTGATCGTGCGGTGTCCTGTTCTAGGGACAAACGTGTCCTTCAAAATACTGGACGCGCTTAATAACTGCGCGGCAACGATTTCGCAAACAACTGCACGCGGATGAGCTAACGCGGCAACCTGCTTTTTATAATGGTGAGTCAGATACGTAGAAAACCAACCTGAAGCAGAGCGCTTATGACTATCCAAGGACTCACTCAACAGCAGGTAGATGCGGCGAAGCAAGCTGGCAACGTCAACGTCGACACCAGCGTAAAGTCGCGTTCGTATGCGCAAATTGCGCGCGAGAACATCTGCACGCTCTTCAATGCTGTCAATTTCATTTTGGCCGTGCTGGTCTTTTTGACGGGCTCCTACAAAAACATGCTGTTCATGCTCGTGATTGTGATCAACACCGTCATTGGTATTGTGCAGGAAATTCGCTCGAAAATCACCACTGACAAGCTGGCGATTCTCACTGAATCGGTGCTCACGGTCATGCGCGATGGCACAGAAGTTGAGGTGCCAGCGCATGAGCTGGTACTGGGCGACGTCGTCAAGCTCGGGCGCGGCGATCAGGTACCGGCAGACGCGGTTGTGCTTGAGGGGCAGTGTCAAGCTAACGAATCGCTTCTTACGGGCGAAAGCAAGATGATTCCCAAAAACCCTGGTGACGAACTTATGAGCGGCTCGTTTATCAACGCGGGCACGGTATGGGCGCGCGTGGAGCATGTGGGTGCCGACAATTACGCGGCCAAAATCACCAACGAGGCAAAGCAGCGCAAAGCCATCAACTCCGAGATCATGTCGTCGCTCAACGCCATCATTAAGTTCGTCAGCATCGCCATGTTTCCCATTGGCGCCATTCTGTTTTCAATTACGTATTTCTCTCATGGGGTTGCATGGGATTCGGCCATTCTGTCCACCGTATCGGCGCTGGTGGGCATGATCCCCGAAGGACTCATCTTGCTCACTTCAACGGTCCTGGCAGTTGCGGTGATTCGTCTGGCGAAACACCAGGTGCTTGTGCAGCAACTCTACTGTATTGAGACACTTGCGCGCGTGGATGTGCTTTGTTTGGACAAGACTGGCACCATCACGACCGGCGCTATGAAGGTGGTCTCGGTTGAGCCCGTGCGTGGTGCCGATGCCGCGCCCACCGCGGCCGCGCCCACCAGCGCTTCTGCGCAGCTTGACGAGATCTTCGCCTCGCTGGCGGCCTCCGACAAAGACCCCAACGAGACCGCACAAGCGCTGCAAACCTACTTCGCCCACACGACCACTCAACCCGCCACGCGCGTGGTGCCGTTCTCGTCCGATCGCAAGTATTCGGGCGCCACGCTTGCAGATGGCTCGTCGTATGTCATGGGCGCCGCGCAGTTTGTGCTGGCCAGCGCCCCGGATGAGCTTGCGCGCGTGCGGTCACAGCTGGATGAGTTGGCGAAAAACTCCCGCGTGCTCGTGTTGGCGCGCGTACCCGGCTTCGATGAAAACGGCGCCATTGCCGCACCTGCTAACGCAGCCGCCGCAACCGCCGCGGCTCCCGCCAACGACCAGGGCATTCGCGCGCTCGGCTTCGTCTGCATCGAGGACGAAATTCGCCCCACTGCCGCACAAACCATTCGCTACTTTATTGACCAGGGCGTCACGCTCAAGGTGATTTCGGGCGACGATCCAGCCACCGTTGCTGGCATTGCAAAACGCGTGGGCATTCCGCATGCGCAAGACTATGTGGATGCGGCAACACTGACCGATGATGCGGCAATTGATCAGGCAATGCAGCGGTTCGCCGTCTTTGGGCGCGTGCGACCAGAGCAGAAAAAAGCGTTTGTCTTGGCGCTGCAAAAAGCAGGGCATACCGTTGCTATGACGGGCGACGGCGTCAATGACGTGCTGGCGCTGAAAGCCTCCGACTGCAGCGTTGCCATGGCAAGCGGATCGGATGCGGCTCGCAACGTGGCGCAGCTGGTGTTGGTGGATAACGACTTCGCCAGCATGCCGCGCGTGGTTGCCGAGGGGCGTCGCGCTATCAATAACCTGCAGCGTTCGGCGTCGTTGTTCCTGGTCAAGACGCTACTGTCCATCTCGCTGGCGGTGATCTTCATCCTCATGCCGTGGCAGTATCCCTTCGTGCCTATCCAGATGACGCTCATTTCCGCGTTCACCATTGGCCTGCCGTCATTTGTGCTGGCGCTGCAGCCCAACCACGATATCGTGCGCGGAAAATTCCTGGCCAACTGCGTGGTGCACTCCATCCCGGGCGCCATATGCGCGGTCGCAAGCGTGCTTCTGACCTGCATCGTTGGCTACAATGTCTTCGACATGAGCTATGGCGAAGTCTCCACCGTGTGCGTCTTGCTGGTGGCTTGCATTGGTGTTCTGTTGGTGATTCGCCTGTCGCTTCCGTTTAATGCGCTGCGCGTGGCACTGCTGGTGGTTATCCTGGTGGGGCTTGTGGGGTGCGTATGCCTGTTCGGTCATCTGTTTGATATTGCACCATTCACGCCGGCCATGCTTGGCATGCTGGGCGTTTTGATGGTGGCGAATGCGGTGGGCTTCAACTATCTGTACACCGCACTTGATCGCTATCATCTGCAGAAACTCAATGCGTAAGGAGTATCGCTATGGAATCGCACACTTCGTCACCTTCGCCTCAGTCTGAGGTTGCTTCGGGGACTTCGCCCGAAAGCATCTCAGGAGCGCAACCCGCCAAGCGGATCGCATGTATAACAGGTGCCTCATCGGGAATCGGCAAAGAGTTCGCCCTGCAGATAGATCAGCTGCAAGTGGTGGACGAGTTGTGGCTCTGTGCTCGCAGCGCCGACGCGCTGCATGCGTTGGCCGACACGCTGGATACGCCGGTGCATGTGGTGCGCGCGGATTTGACGAGCCGCGCGGACTTAGATGCCATTCGCGCAGAGCTTGAGCAGGTGCAGCCGAACGTGAAATACCTGGTCAACGCCGCGGGATTTGGAAAGTTCGGAGATTGGCAGAGCATCTCAGATGCTGATGTGGATGCCATGATTGATCTGAATTGCAAGGCGCTTGTGGATGTGACGCGCATGTGTTTGCCCTACGTCGGTCGCGGCGGCCACATTATTGAGGTGGCATCGGCGGCGGCCTTCGCCCCGCTTCCGCACTTAAACGTGTACGCGGCCAGCAAGGCGTTTGTGCTGCGCTATACGCGCGGGCTGCGTTTTGAACTGCGCGGACGCGGAATTGCGCTGACGGCCTTGTGTCCGACGTGGGTGAAGACGAACTTCGAGCAGGTGGCGCGTGCCTCCGGCGGCGGCGCTGATGTGGGGCATTTGCTGGGCGAGCAGAGTGCGAAAAGCGTGGTTCGCGCGGCGCTGTTGGGAAACAAACTGCACGCGGCCGTGGTCTGCGCGTCGCCGCAGTCGTTTTTGCTGCGACTGGTTGGCAAGGTGGTGCCGAACTGCATCACGATGGCTGGCTGGGACATTCTTCGCCGCTTGTAACGTCGTGCGCGCAAGCGTGCCGCTGAGCGTAAAATCGTGCATACAGCCGAGTGATATTTGTGTAAATCTCGGCGAAAAATAGGGTTTGAAGCCAGCTAAAAACATTCGCTCACCTGCGCTCATGTATGCAATGTAGGTGTCACGTGCCCATTTTATGGTGAAGGGTCATCGGTGGTACAATAACCTCCATATGTTGTCATTTTGCAGCGCCAGCAACACAACAGGTTGCGTGTGCCTTGCAAGGTGCATCGTGAAGACGAATTGACAAGAGACTTGCGCACCCCGAAGTGGGAGTTTTGGCGGGGTATGAGAGCGGGATTTCGCAAGTCCGTTGAGGAGAATGTATGACGTCACATAAAGGCGCACACGCTACGCCTACTGATGAGCAGTCAACGGTTGGTGGTTATAGACCTGTTTACACCCCTGGTCAGCAGGGATCCGCTGCAAATAACGCGTACAGCAGACAAACCAACGGTGGCGCTTCGCGCTATTCGCGCAACAACCCGGCATATGCGGCACGCAAGATGTCGCGCGGCAAAAAGATTGCCATTGGCGTTGTGTCCGCGCTGGTAATTATTGCAGTTTGCGCAGGTGGAGCGTTTGCGCTTTGGTATGGCAACGTTGCGCGTCAGCTCAACGAGGGCGACAAAACGCAAAAAGAGCTCAGCGCGTTGGACAATGAGTTGAAACCAGTAGTAAACGATGACTTCAACGAGCCGTTTTACATGTTGCTTATTGGCTCGGACCGTCGCGCCGAGGATGGTCAGGAAACTGGTTTTCGTTCGGACACGAACATTTTGGTGCGCGTAGATGCCACGCAAAACCTCATCACGATGGTTTCCATTCCGCGTGACACTAAGATTGATTTTTCCTACACCGACAAAGAAACGGGCGAAAAGCGCGAATACGGCATCAATAAATTCAACGCGGCATATGCCTTTGAGCAGGCGCCCGGCACCATTAGTGCCACGCGTGATTTGCTCAACTTAGATGAGTTGGGCATTGATATTTCTTATTATGCTGAGGTGAATTTCCAGGAGCTTGTGTCGCTGGTAAACGCAGTTGACGGTGTGTATATCACGCCCGAGGTGACCATCGACGACCCTGATGCAGACGGCACGTCCGCCAATCCGGACTGGCCTCGCCGCATCTTCGAGGAGGGTCAGGAGTACCACATGTATGGCGACGACGCGCTGGCCTTCGCCCGCTCTCGTGCCTTCGCCGATGGTGACTTCACGCGTACGCAAAACCAGCGCCAACTCATCATGGCCATTGTGGATCGTGTGCTTGAGCTGCCGGTTACCCAGATGCCTGGCGTGATTGAGGCTGCTTCGCAGTGTGTTACTACCAACATGTCGCCCGAAGAAATTCTGAAGCTGGCTGAGAAATTCAAGGCCACCGCTGAAGAGCGTGAAAAGAAGGGCGAAGACGGCATTACGGTGTATTCGGTCATGCTTCCTTCGTGGACTGGTATGGAAAACGGCGTGTCGTATGTCTATAACGACGAAGAGAAGACCGAAGAAGTGATGAAGCTCATGATGAAGGGCGAAGACCCGAGCGAAATTGTTTCTGATGGTCCGCCTGCTGATTTCCAATCGGGCACCTCAACCGATGGGCAAGATTTCTGGAGCAACAGCGGTGGAGATGAGACCTACTACGACGTGCAGCCCCAGATTGAGCAGCCTGTTGATAACGGCGGTACCAATTACGATCCGGGCTACGTGGATCCTCAACCGACGCCAAATCCGGAGCCCACTCCAACACCGGATCCGACGCCGACGCCTGATCCCACACCAACGCCAGATCCAGAGCCGACCCCCACGCCTGACCCAGGAACTGGTGGCGGAACCGGCACCGGTGGTGATACCAACACTAACACCGGTGGAACTGATCCTGGCACGGGCGGTGGCGACGCAACAGGTGGCACCGGGGGTGCCACAGGTGGGGGAGCGGTGCTCGGGGGCGAGGGCGCTACAGCCAGCGGCGCTTCTGATAACGTAACCGCAAGCGCTTCCACTTCTACCACGATTGCGGCATAACAAACGTGCTGATGTTAAAAGTGCTGACACCGATGAACGGATGTCAGCACTTTTTCGTATCAGGGGTGCGTTGTTGTGCGGTGCGGTTTAGCTTACCGTAGCGTATCCGTCGGGGTTGTTGGACTGCCAACGCCAGCTGTCTTCGCACATTCTATCCAGGTCATACTCGGCCACCCAGCCAAGTTCTTCGCGTGCTTTGTCGCAGCCTGCATAGTTTTCGGCCACATCCCCTGCACGGCGCGGCTTGATCTCGTAGGGGATGGGGTGCCCGCACGCACGCTCGAACGCCTTGATCACGTCAAGCACGCTTGAGCCCGTGCCGGTTCCCAGGTTGAAGATGCCAACCCCGTGGCGCTGTCCGTCCGCGTCAGCCGTGCCAGCAACTGAGCCCAAGCCCAGCGCTTCACCCGTGCCCACACGTCCTGCCATCCAGTCAAGTGCGGCCACGTGTCCGCGTGCCAGGTCAACCACGTGAATGTAGTCGCGCACGCCGGTGCCATCAGGGGTGGGGTAGTCGTCGCCAAACACGCCCACTTGCTCAAGTTTGCCCACGGCAACCTGCGCAACATAGGGCAGCAAGTTGTTCGGAATACCCTTGGGGTCTTCGCCAATCAAACCACTCTCATGAGCGCCAATCGGGTTAAAGTAGCGAAGCAGCACGACATTCCACTCGTTGTCGCCCACGTACAAGTCACTTAAGATCTGCTCAAGCATGCTCTTGGTCCAGCCGTACGGATTGGTGGCGTCATGTTTGGGGCAGCTTTCCGTAATGGGAATAAATTCGGGCTCACCATAGACGGTCGCGCTTGATGAGAACACGATATTTTTCACGCCATGATCTCGGGCGACGTCGCAGAGCACGAGGGTTCCAGCGATGTTGTTCCAGTAATACTCAAGCGGCTTTTGCACGCTTTCGCCCACTGCTTTAAAACCGGCGAAGTGGATCATGCCGTCCACCTCATGCGCGCTGAAAATCTTCTCAAGCGCCGCGCGATCCAGGATGGAGGCCTCGTAAAACGCCAGTTGCGCGTCGTCTGCATCCAGCCCCGCAATGGTGCGAATGCGCTCAACTGCCTTGGCGCTTGAGTTGCTCAGGTCGTCAACGATCACGACGTTGTATCCCTGTTTGAGCAGCTCAACAACCGTGTGGCTGCCAATAAAGCCAGCACCTCCGGTCACCAGAATGGTCGTTTCTTGCGGTGATTTCGCCAGCGTTGTGTGCGCCATAGCCCTCATCCTTTCGTGCGCGAACCGTATCAAACAAGGATAACACGGTTCGCCCTCGATGCTCACACACGTATGATTTCTCCAGATACATGCGCGGTGATCAGCGCATAGTCGCGTCGGTGATGCTATGATGAAGGGACGCAACTACAAGCAAGCGAAAGGATGTTCAGGTGGCAGACATTCATTTTGGTACTGATGGATGGCGCGCAATTATTGGCGAAGAATTCACCGACGATAATTTGGTGCGTGTGATTGATGCTTCGGCACGCGTGTTTAAAGAGGATGCGGTGGCGGCGGGGCGTCCCCTGGACAATCCGGGAACGCTCATTATCGGGCATGACTGCAGGCAGGATGCGCACGCATATGCCCAGTTGGCAGCAGAGGTTGCTGCAACGCATGGCTTCGACGTAAAGCTTTCTGAGGACTATTGCCCGACCCCGACGCTGTGCTGGTCGGTCTCCAAAGACCCCGAGGCGGTGGGCGGCATTATGCTGACCAGCTCGCATAACCCGGCTGAGTATTTGGGCGTGAAGCTGCGCCTGGCCGATGGCGGTGCTGCGGGCAAAGATCTCACGGATCGCGTTGAGGCGGTGTTGGCCGAAACGCCGCAGCCTACTGACGCACGCGGGGTATATACCGAGGTAGATCTCATGACGCCGTATCTGGATGCGCTCAAGGCGCGCGTGGATGCCAAGGCCATTGCCGAGGCAAACCTGCGCGTGGTGGTGGATCCGCTCTATGGCGCGGGCCGCGGCTACTTGGCGGGGCTTTTGCGCGACCTGGGCGTTGAGGTGTGCGAAATCAACAACGCCGCTGACCCCACCTTCGACGGCTTGCACCCCGAGCCCATTGAGCCGTGGGTCAACCGCTGCATGGAGAAAGTGGTGGAACTGGGATATGACGCCGGCTTCATCAACGACGGCGACGCCGACCGCATTGGCGCGGTGGACGAGCATGGCAATTTCGTCAACCCGCATCGCATTATTACGCTGGTGACCTCGCATCTTGCTGAGGACAAGGGCCTGCGCGGCCGCGTGGTTTCAACCGTGACTGCCTCCGCCATGCTGCAGCGCATGTGCGATCGTCTGGGTCTGGAGCTGACCTCCACGCCGGTTGGCTTCAAGTGGATTTATGCCGAGATGGAAAAGGGCGACGTCATGTTAGGTGGCGAAGAATCCGGCGGCATCGGCATTCCGGATCATGTCATGGAGCGCGACGGCCTGCTCATGGCGCTGCTTCTGTGCGAGACCATGGCGGAGCGCCACATGACGCTTGGCCAGCTGGTGGATGACATGTTCTCCAAGGTTGGCAGCATGGAGTTTGAGCGCCGCGGCCTGTCTATCACCGATGAACAGATGGCGAATTTCCGCACGCATGTGCTGACCGAGTATGCCCCTGAAGAGGTGGCTGGCAAGCGCGTGGTGGCAATTGATCGCCGCGATGGCGTGAAGCTGTGCTTGGAAGGTGACGCATGGCTGATGCTGCGTCCGTCAGGTACCGAGCCGCTCGTACGCATTTATGCTGAAGCTGAAACCGCAGATGAGGTGCAAGCGCTCTTAGCGTGTGGCGAAGCGGCCGTGCTGGCGTAACGCCGCGCTTGCGCGCTGGCTGTTGGCTGCGCCGCCCGCGCTGACCGTTGGTCGTGCGCTATCCCTCGCAGCGAGGAAGTGTTTTGAGAAGTGCCCAGGCAACTTGTTTGTCCTGGGCACTTTTGAGTTGTGACTCAAACGAATCCAGTGCCACCACGCTTCTGCCCATGATGCGCGCAGCGCTATTAGGTGCAAGTTGTGTGCGGTATGCTTCGCCCAGCATCTGCCCGGCTGCCGCATCGGTCACCACGATGCAGTACGGGTCCAGCCCCTCTACCAAAAGACGCAAAGCGGCCGCGTCCAGATTCGTGTCATGTGCGCCTTGCACCTGCGCAAACGTGCAGGCGGCTTGTCCGTAGCCAAAGGTTTTTGCGGTGCTGTTGAGTGCATCGCGCGCTTCGCCATCAAGCAGCACTGAGCTTACGACCACAAAGATGCCGCAGCGCTCACCAGTGAGGTGTTCGCCAAAAAGCGACCACGTTGACACCAGTGTGGCCTCGCACATGTTACCATTCGCAGAAATTTTCACACCCACCCTTGCAGACGCAGATTGTTCGCCGTATAACCATCATGATACCAACTAAGGAGGCGCACGATGTGCACAAACGGAATCAACACCGGACAGTTTGAACAAATGATTGACCAGATTGATGACCATATTAAGTTGGAGCGTCGTTGGGCGCACTCGCTTGGTCATATGGCTGACGACGCGGGTTATCCTGAAACGTGCGCAAAGTTGCATGCCGCACAAGCGCTGTTAGACGACGTGCGCGCGCTGCTTGACGAGGCCAAAGACGCGCTGGAAGATGACGCCCGCGCCGCTTCGCAGGTAAGCGTTAATTTGGTGTAGTGGCCGGCTTGTTCGCCAAACGTATCACGAAAAGAAGTGCATTATGACCAATGATCTCATGCGGTTTTCTGTTGCTATGCCCGAGGAGCTGCTGGTGCGGTTTGACCAGCTTGTTGCGCGTCGAGGTCTGGCGAAAAACCGTAGCGAGGTCGTGCGTGATTTGGTTCGCGATGCGCTCATTGAGGACGAATGCGCGCTGCCGGGCGTGGAGGTCATGGGCACGCTTACTATTGTGTTTGACCATCACGCCAGCGACCTGCAGGAGAAGTTACACCTGATCCAGCACGATTACGTGGACAACATCGTTTCGTCCATGCATGTGCACGTGGACGCGCATCAGTGCCTTGAGGTGATCGTTTTGCGTGGCGAAGCGGCTCTGGTGCATGATATTGCGAACTTGATTTTGGGCACGAAGGGCGTGCAAAACGGCAGGCTGGTTGTGACCACTGCTGGCGAAGGCCTCCCTCGCTAAGAGCGCGCATCCGCCCCAGGCAGGCGCGTTCGCCCAGGTACGCGCATTAGCTCCAGGCAGGCGCGTTCGCCCCAGGCGCGCGCGTTCGCCCGCCTCACCTTCGCCATTTTATTGACACAAGGAGTTTTTACATGGATACCACGGTAATGCTAGGACATGGCAGCGGCGGCCTCATGATGAATCGCATCATTGACGAGGTGTTTTACGAGGCTTACGGCAGCGATGTCTTGCTGCAAGGTGATGACGCGGCGGTGCTTGCGGCGCCCGCAGCTGGTGAGCGCCTGTCGTTTTCAACTGACAGTTTCGTGGTGACGCCGCACTTTTTCCCGGGCGGCGACATCGGGCGCCTTGCCATTTGCGGCACGGTCAAC
>CAJTML010000071.1 GCA_910577495.1 uncultured Eggerthellaceae bacterium | reverse complement strand
ACATACTCCCCTGCTGCTGCGCGTAAGCCAAACAGGCATCACGTACAGGATTGTTTACCTGCTCACCTTCGGGAAATTCATAGTCATCTATTGCAGCGCGCACATAAAAGCCGGTTCCACCAGCCAAAATCACTCGTTTGCCTCGTGCGTCAATCTGCGAAAACGCATTGCGCGCGAACGTTTGGAAAAGTGCTGCCGAATAAGGCTGGCCAGGATCAACGAGATCAAACCCGTGATGTTCAACGAGACGATCTTCAGGCAAAAGCTTGCCTGTCCCAATATCCATCCCTGTATAAATCTGCATTGAGTCGGCGCTAACCACTTCGCCATCTACAGCACAAGCAAGTGCTTGAGCAAGCGCGGTCTTACCCGACGCCGTCGGCCCAACCACACAGATTACCGGGTGAGACAGCGTCAAGAACCCACCACCTGGCCACTGAGATACCACGTTTTCGCCTCATCAACATGCACGGGAATAATTGTACCGACCAACTCATCAATTGACACGCCTTCAGGAAGCGGTGCGTGTACCGTGACGTTTTTGGGGCTCTTTGCGCAGATGAGCTTTTCGTCGCGCTTTGATGCGCCTTCTACCAACACGTCAATCGTTTTATTGAGATCTGCCTGATTTGCCTGATAAGCTTGCTCCTGAACCAGTTCCACCAGACGATCAAAGCGTTCCTGAATTACTTCACGAGGCGTATCGTCTTCCATGGTAGCAGCTGGAGTACCCTCACGCTTTGAATAAATAAACGTGAATACTTGCGTGTAACCAACCTCTTTCACCAGGTTATAGGTCTCCATGAAGTCTTCTTCGGTTTCACCAGGAAATCCAACAATGATGTCGGTTGATAGCGCAATGTCTGGATTTACTTCGCGAAGCTTTCGAACCAGCTCAAGATAGTGCTCTTTTGTGTAACGCCTATTCATGGCGTCCAAAATGCGATTAGAGCCAGACTGCACCGGCAAATGCAGCGCTGGCATCAAAGATGACAGTTCGCCAAAAAGCGAGATAACCTCATCCGTCAAATCTTTCGGATGGCTCGTAGCAAAGCGAAGGCGCGCGATTCCCGTATCATTCACCGTCCGCAAGACGTCCGCAAAACGCGGCTCACCATAGAGATCTCGGCCATAGGAATTCACATTTTGACCCAACAAGGTAATCTCTTTAACTCCTGCATCAACATAGCGTTGAGCCTCTTCAGCAATATCCTCAAGGGTTCGCGATTTCTCTCGCCCACGAACATAAGGAACAATGCAATAGGTACAGAAGTTGTTGCAGCCAATGGTGATAGGCAGCCATGCGGCCCAATCGTGTTCACGATTGGTAGGCAGATCGGTCGGGAATGATTGCGAAGAATCTTTCACCTCTACGTGATGACCGCCTTGTTCAAGCGTTTCTGTGAGAAGCTGCGGCAGTGATGCAAGATTATGCGTTCCAAACACGATATCTAAATGAGGCAGCTCTTCGACGAGCTTATCGCCATCGCGCTGCCCAATACATCCTCCAACCGCAATAATGCGCTTCTTGAGCGGCGTGTTATCCCGCAATGGAATGTTTTTCATTGAAGCTACTTGCCCATACAATCTCGTATCAGCAGCTTCGCGAACGCAACACGTCATAAAGACCACAATGTCGGCATCTTCAATTGTTTCAACCGAATAAGCGCCCAACGCCTCAAGCATGCCTGCAATGCGCTCTGAGTCATGCTTGTTCATCTGGCAGCCAAACGTATGGATGCAATACGTAAGATATTGAGAGATATTGTCATGTTGTAACCATTACATACGAGGTTTAAGAATTTGTCGAAGCAACGTCAGCTCTGCTTCTATCTACACCGTGCATATAATGCGGCTCTACCGCAAAGCGAATAGCCGTTCTGAATTCACCATCAATTACAATGTCCGCAAACGAGGGAATACACGCAACCTCAATACCAATCGGAGACAAAAAACCACGTGATATAGCAACAGCTTTCACGGCTTGGTTGACCGCTCCTGCGCCTACCGCCTGAATCTCGACACAAACGCCATCTTTGATCATACCTGCTATAGCACCAGCCACTGACGCAGGTGATGACTTGGATGATACCTTAAGGCATCCTACTGATGAATTTTGCTCGGAATCAAGCATGTAAATCCTTCTTCGTTTCTAATGCTGGCTACGTTTCACAAATGTAATTTGTGGGATTATATGCAAATGTAGAGGTCATTTTATAGGTTAAAACACCCTCATGCAACTCACAAGTAGCACTAAAGGATTATATTACCAGGTAAACATGAATAATTGACTTATATTGTCAGCAATTATTTCTGCGCTTTTCCACCTAATTGAGTTTTTCGAGCGGGATTGTTATATGTAAAGCATCTTTCCGAAGGGTTACTTTGCACTCGACATCCTGCTCTAAATAGTAATCGCGCGCAATGTTTTGAAACGCCGATAAAATCTCATTCTTAAAATCATCCATATCAGCTGGCGCTATTTTGAGACCGCGTTCGTCACGTCGAAATGCGTGACCATGAGTTTGTTCGTCTGCCTCTTGAGAATCACCAGCCACTTCGCTCATCAGCGCAGATTCGCCAAGCGCGGTATCTTTGACAATGTGAATTCGATCAAGCAGCGGCAAAAGCGGCACAATTTCGCCATCCATAATACGACGAGCAGAACGGCTTGACATTCCCAAGCCTATGTCTGCAGCAAGTGCAGCAAAGCTGTCGGGGTCAGTAGCGACAGCAAGTCTTTTGCATACCGCAAGATCATCGGCATTTGAGCAAAATACACGATCTGTTGCACTTACCTGCTTTCGAGTACAATCATACAGTGTTGCTGCAATTTCAATGGGAGACCCCACATACACACTGCACATCTTGCGCGACTCAAGGGCGAACTCACAGGCAGTACGCATGATATTTCGCGGACCTCGTACGCTCACCACGCCATGTTCGCCCTGCAAAAACAACGGAAAAGTTGACTGATCAACCTTCTCGGAGAGATCCGTCAGATCAGTTTCAATGTAGAGGGAACTACCCTTATCAGGCGCTGCGGATATAACTTCTGCATGCTTTGCATTCACTGCAATAGAATAGAGCGCCATGCCCCTTCCATGAACGCCCCATTTATCCATGTGAAACGTATCAAGCTTTGACGTTACACGAGGTTCAAATACGCGCTCATGCATAGCTTGCGGAATGCCAACACCATCATCAAGCATGGTGATTCGGCGCGTCTGGCCTTCTCGAGACACAGCAACATAAATGTTGGTTGCCGACGCATCGCGCGCATTACGAAGCATCTCAATAATAATATCTTCAGTTGATCGGATATCTTGAGCAGCCTGGCGGCGTTCAGCTTCAGAGGATCGCAATCGTACAAAGCCATCTCCGAGATCAGCTTCTACTCGGAGATGGCTCTCTGCACCAATGTCTTCTAAGAAACGCTCAAGTTTCTCATCAGCCATATTTAATTGCCTTTACTTCGCAATGCCTACGGCGCGGCTTTCGCGAATAACAACAACCTTAACCTGGCCGGGATACTGCAACTCATTTTCAATACGTTGAGCAATGTCATGAGCAAGCACCGTAGTTGTTGCTTCATCAACCTGATCAGGCTCAACCATTACGCGAACCTCGCGTCCTGCCTGAATTGCATAGGTACGCTCAACGCCCTTGTATGAATTTGCAATCTCTTCAAGCTTCTCAAGACGCTTAATGTAAGCATCAAGCGTTTCTTTACGTGCGCCCGGACGAGCAGCAGAAATTGCATCAGCCGCTTGAACCAAAACTGCCAAAACGCTTGAAGGCTCAACGTCGTTATGATGCGCTTCGATTGCGTGCACAATCTCTTGCTTCTCGCCAAAACGACGCGCAAGATCGGCGCCAATCACTGCATGACTGCCTTCAACTTCATGATCAACTGCTTTACCGAGGTCATGAAGCAAGCCAGCACGCTTTGCAGGAACCGGGTCAAGTCCAAGCTCTGACGCCATTACGCCTGCCAAATAGGCAACCTCAAGTGAGTGATTCAAGACGTTTTGGCCGTATGAGGTACGATAGCGAAGTCGGCCGAGGGTGCGCACCAGCTCGGGATGCAGATCGTGAATGCCAGTATCAAAAGTTGCCTGCTCACCAGCTTCTTGAACGCGCTGGTTTACAAATGCCTCAGCTTTACTAAACATCTCTTCAATACGAGCCGGATGAATTCGTCCATCAGCGACGAGATTCTCCATGGTTACGCGACCAATTTCGCGGCGTACCGGATCAAAACACGAAATGGTGACACATTCAGGCGTGTCATCAATAATCAAATTCGTGCCGGTTAATTGTTCAAAAG
Source organism: uncultured Eggerthellaceae bacterium (assembly GCA_910577495.1). GTDB lineage: Bacteria > Actinomycetota > Coriobacteriia > Coriobacteriales > Eggerthellaceae > Xiamenia. Next base: position 6,416 of record CAJTML010000071.1, on the reverse strand, counting down.
AACGAATGTTGCGGCCTTCCCTACCAATGATTCTGCCCTTGAGGTCATCAGAGGGAATATGAATCGTAGAGACCGTTGTTTCGGCGGTATGGTCTGCAGCAACACGCTGAATAGCAAGACTTAAGATTGAACGAGCGCGCTTATCTGCCTCAAGCTTTGCGCGGCTTTCAGCATCGCGAATAATTGCTGCTGATTCATGAGCCACTTCGTCTTTGAGCGTGTCAAGCAACTCCGCTTTTGCCTCTTCAGGGGTGAGTCCCGCAACACGTTCTAGTCGCAGGTTGACCTCATGCTCAGATTCAAGCAAGTCGCGTTCACGGCGATCAAGTTGTCCCTGCATAGAAGAGATCTGGTGCTCACGAGCATCCAGGGATTCCACTCGCCTATCAAGCGATTCTTCACGCTGCATAACACGATTTTCAGCTGCACGAACCTCGCGAAGACGCTCTTTATTTTCAGCTTCAGCCTCTTGTTTCATTTTTAGGACTTCATCTTTTGCTTCAACAACCGCTTCACGGCGCATCGTTTCAGCTTGACGCTTTGCGTCATTAACCAAATTTTCTGCTTCTTCAGCAGCGCGTTTAGATGATGCGTTAACCACGAAACGAGTAATGATGAAGCCGAGGGCGACACCCACAACAGCTCCAATTACGAGCCATAGTACTTCTGGCATGGGAGTCCTCCTTTCGGTTTCTTTTGAATAAGGTATTCATTTTCATATAAGTAAACCCGGCACAGACCGGGCATGAGTAGACGCACGCAAGCGAGCCTTTATATAAAGATGTATATCAAAAGCACCCTTCGGGTGCGTAAACTCAAGCTCACACTATGATAAAGGTTGTATGAGATTGGCGGAACCCCATATAACAAATAATCGGAAAAAGGCATATGCAAATAAGCATTACGCGAACAACAAATTATTGATTTAGATCTTCGGCATATCTACGAGCAACGTGCGAAGCTATGGATGAAGAAAACCCTTTTTGAACCAACTTGCGATAGGCACTTTCTCTCACATTTTTAGCCCGAGGCGGTTGGCGCGAGAGAACCATGAAAGCTCTTTCAATCTCGTCTTGTTCATCGTGGCTTTCTTCATATTCGCACAGTGCATCAACACTATCTGGATCAACACCAAGATTCTCTAATTCACGCTTTATACTGGCAAGCCCTTTATTTTGGTTGATACGCGAATGAACGAGCATTTCTGCATAGCGAAGATCATCAATAATGCCGCAGTTCATAGCGCGCTCTAATGCGGTGTCGGCTATCTCTTCAGGAAAACCATCGCGCACAAGACGCTTGCGTAAGAGTTTTGATGATTGCTCAGCATGATTTACCAATCGCACAATCTTTTGAAACGCCGCTTCTTGGCTGAAATCATCCTTGGCGTTTTGAGAACGTCCTGAGCATGCGCTCTGTTTGCTTGAAGCTGATTGATGTGTGCTGCGTAGAGCTTTACCGGTTAATGAAGGATCATCAAAAAGTCCACTAGAAGCGCCTTCGATCTCAGCGATCCGCTTCCTCAGCGCTTCTAGTGTTGAATCCGTTTGCGACATGCGTGTTTATTTCTTCTTAGGCTTAGCTACTGGATTGATTTGATCAGCTTGTTCGGAAGTACGCGTAATGACAGGAATGTTGTAAGCTTCGCGAACCTTAACTTCAATCTCATCGCGCAAGTCAGGGTTTTGCTTGAGCGTCTCTTTGGCAGCTTCACGCCCCTGCCCTAAACGCTCTTCACCATAGGTGTACCAAGCACCGCTCTTCTTTGCTACACCCGCTTCAACTGCCATATCAATAATGCAGCCTTCACGCGAAATACCTTCACCAAACATCAGGTCAAACTCAGCCTGCTTGAATGGAGGTGCAACTTTGTTCTTTACGACTTTTGCACGAACACGGTTACCTACTTGCTCGCCATCTTTTTTAATGGAGTCAAAACGACGTATGTCAATACGAACACTTGCAAAAAACTTCAGTGCACGACCACCGGTTGTGGTTTCAGGGGAACCGAACATAACACCAATCTTCTCACGGAGCTGATTGATAAAGATGCAGGTTGTATTTGATTTCGAAAGTGAACCAGCAAGCTTACGAAGCGCTTGCGACATAAGACGCGCCTGCAAACCGACGGTGGTCTCTCCAATTTCACCTTCAATTTCAGCACGAGGAACCAATGCGGCTACCGAGTCAACAACCACACAATCAATTGCACCACTGCGTACTAACATGTCGCAGATTTCTAGTCCTTGCTCTCCCGTGTCTGGCTGGGAGATAAGCACCTCATCAATATCAACGCCCAAGCGAGCTGCATATACCGGATCCAGCGCATGCTCTGCGTCAATAAATGCAACAACACCACCCATGGCCTGCGCTTCAGCAATGATTTGAAGGGCAAGCGTGGTTTTGCCACTTGATTCAGGTCCATAAATCTCAATAATGCGTCCTCGTGGAACTCCACCAATGCCCAAAGCAGCATCAAGCGGCAATGCGCCTGTTGGAATTGCGTCAATATTTAAGCTTTGACCAGCTTCACCAAATTTCATGATGGTGCCAGCACCAAAACGCTTATCAATTTCATTTAAAGTGAGTTTAAGTGTTTCGTTTTTTTCGTTACTCATTACTTTTCCTCTGAACGACGATGACGTAATTCACAATCAAGACAAATACGTATTATACGAACATTCGTTTGCATGTCAAGTAAAGTCAAGATTGATTTAGAGACAAACATACTGAACAGAACAAGCGCAATGTACACGCCATGCTGAGAGTTTTATCCCCTCACTTCTCGCAAATCTTATGCACGTTGCATAGAGTTGACGACAGAATTCCTCGCCCGATAAAACCAATCTCACGCAGATCTCACGCAGATCTTACGCAAGTTCACAATAAAAGCGGCTACAGGCGTCATTACGCACGTGCTCTTTCAGAAATTGCACCCAAAAGACGCTTGAGTGCAGTGATGGTAGTTTGCGCGCGAACTGCATCACGATTGCCCTCAAAATGGTCCGTCCAAGAAGTAACTTCGCCATCATGAGAGGCAACGGCCATGCACACTGTTCCAACCGGTTTTCCAGGCTCTGCTCCACCAGGGCCTGCAATCCCTGTCACAGCAACAGAAATATCACAAGCAAGTTCTTTGCAAGCACCACGCGCCATCTCCTCAGCGGTTTGCGTGCTTACCACGCCGTACGTAGCGATAGTAGCATCGGACACATGCAGGCATGCTTCTTTGACCGAACTGGCATAGCTCACAATGCCACCCTTTACAACAGCCGAGCTTCCCGCTCTTTCGGTCAAGGCAGCCGCAATGAGCCCTCCTGTCAGCGATTCAGCAGTACCAACCGTGACACCTGCTGCGTGCGCAGTCTCCAAAATGCGCGTACTCATTTCCACCGCATCGGGTTCAGGCACCTCGATCTGCTTTTTTGAAAAGCCCAATAAATGTCGTGCTTTCACAATGTAGTCCATCATAGAAACAATCGTGAGCACCAAAGCAATGATCATGACAATCCAGCTCACGACCCACAACATATCCGAGAAGGCTGCCCCAATACTACCCACCATATGCGAATCTTTGATAGTGAACAGCACAATAGCAATCATCTGAAAAACGGTCTTGAATTTGCCATACCACGATGCAGCAATAACCACTCCATCAGTTGCAGCCATCATGCGCACACCAGAAACAATAAACTCGCGTGCCAAGATGATAAGCACAACCCAACTGGGCAAAGTGCCCAGTTCAACCAACGCCAACAACGCAGCCGTGACTAAAATCTTATCCGCCAGCGGATCCATGAATTTACCGAAATTGGTAACTTCGCCACGACTCCGCGCGAGATAACCATCAAGCCAGTCAGTGCACGAAATCAAAACAAAGATACCCGCAGCAATGAGGCTCTTCTCGTCATTTGCAATCTGGGGCAAACTGAACCATTCAGGCCAAGGAGAAATAAGGGCAACAACAAATACCGGCACCAAACAAATGCGCACAAGCGTCACGACGTTTGCGGGTGTCCAGAGTTTTGTTGACATATCCGAGTCATCAGTGTGAGCCACGACGTTAGGCTCCTTCCATTTCGTAGAGCAACGTATCCTCAATCACAACCGAAATAATCTCTCCTGGCGCACCATGATCAACGTAAGTTACCCCATCAACTTCAGGGGCTTGACACTGAGCGCGACCATAGAGTTGTCCGTCTTCTTCGACACCTTCAACCAGCACATTCATATGCTTGCCTACACGATCTGCCACCTGAGCTGTGCAAACGCTATCAGCTATATCGCGAAGCGTTTGCGCGCGATACGCTTTTTCATCCTCGTCAATCTGATCGGGCAGATTATAAGCACGAGTACCCTCTTCGCGCGAATAGGCAAACACGCCTACGTAGTCGAAGTACCCCTCTTCGACAAACGCGCACAAATTCTCAAACTGCTCATCCGTTTCACCAGGGAATCCAGCAATAAGCGTGGTTCGAAGCGTAACGTCCTCTACCCGCTCTTTGATGTGAGCAATTAACGAAACAAACTCATCATATGAACCGCGTCGATTCATGGCTTTCAAAAGCGCTGGTTCAACATGCTGCAATGGGATATCGAAGTAACTACAAACGTTATCGTGGTTTTGAACCGCATCCAAAAGCTCGTCGGTAATGCCTTCGGGCTGAATGTACATAACGCGAAACCAGGTGGTATCGAACGTGCTGGCAAGCTGGTCTACCAACCAGGCAAGGCTTAAGGGCTGCTCAAAATCAGTTCCCCACCTGCCCGTATCTTGTGCAATGAGCACAATCTCTTTGGTGCCCTGATTTACCAAGCGCTCGACTTCAGCTTTGATGTCTTCATAGGGAAAGCTGTGATAGCGTCCTCGGATATAGGGTATCGTGCAATACGAGCAAAAGCGATCACACCCATCGGAGATCTTGACATAAGCGTACACGCCACACGATCCATCAACTTCGGCAGCTGACTTTACCTCGGCATCATCAAGCGAAAGCCCCAACGCCTGGGCAACCACAACCGCAATATCATCTTCTTTCGAACAGGGCACAAACGCGCATGCCTCAGTCAGCTCCTCGGCAAGTTCATCTCCATAGCGTGCTGGCATACACCCAGCCACAATAAGTGGAGCCCCGGCATTGATGTTTTCATAACCTGCCGCCTCGAAAATGGCCTCAAGGCTCTCTTCGGTGGCACTTTGTATAAATGAACACGTGTTAATGATGAGCGCGTCAGCTTGCTCAGGGTCCTCCGTCAATGAAAAACCGCACGCACGCAATCGTTGTTGCATATGTGCGGTGTCAACTTCATTTTTGGCGCAACCAAGCGTAATAAACGCAATTTGTGCGTCTGAAATTCGAGATATCATAAATGTGTTAATAGCCTTCTTTGAGCTTAGCGATAATTTACGTACTGCAGGGGCTGACCGTAGTCTTGGCCTTTCAAAAATGCAATGACTTCTTGGAGCGTGTCGCGCGAAGCAGAGCTTACGCGAAGTTTGTCGCCCTCAATCTGTACCTTAACTTTAAGCTTCGTAGCTTTAATGTCTTTGTTGATCTTGCCTGCGGTTTCTTTGTCGATACCCTCAACAATAGTAGCTACTTGGCGAACACTTTGACCGGTAGCCGGCTGAGGATCTCCCCACTGAACCGCCGTCAGATCAATGCCACGCTTAATCAACTTTGAGCCAATAACATCAATCACCTGACGTGCAACAAATTCTGCAGGCGCAGCAACCGTAATGGTTCCTTTCGCCTTATCAAGTGTGATTTCAGCACCAGAATCTTTCAGGTCGTAGCGCTGCGAGAGTTCCTTCTTTGCCTGCTGAAATGCGTTATCTACTTCCTGCATATCAACGCTTGAAACAACGTCAAAGCTTGATTCTTTCGCCACAATCGTGTCCTTTCATATCCCAGCGCTACGCTTGCGCTGCATTATCAACATATCCGTTTACGTCAGCAACGTTCGCATCTCCACCTTGCGTAGTATCTGCAACGCCGGTAGTGTCAGTTGCTCCCGTGGTGTCAGCCTGCGGAGCGACACCAGCATTCGTCGAAGTGTCTGCCGCATTTGATTGCGTCGTATCAGAGGTGCCACTCTGCGCGTTGTCTCCCGCCGTATTCTGCGTGGTATCAGTAGTGGTCTTCGGACGCTCAGCGTTCGGATGCTCCTGATACCATGATTCCAGGTAGGCGTTGAAATCCACAACAACCATCGGAATGCCGTTAGCATCAGTTGCGTCAAAAGAAAGCGGCTTGTCATCCATTGTCACCGTTACACCATCGGTTACATAGGTGGCCAATGACCAGGTGCCATTCACATCTACACTCTGCTCAGACGGACCTGAAAGCATCTCTTCGCTAATTTCGCCATTATTGGTGATAACGACGTATGCCTCTAACCCACTGGCAACCGAA
>CAJTML010000070.1 GCA_910577495.1 uncultured Eggerthellaceae bacterium | reverse complement strand
AAACTCACCGAGAACATCGTCTATAAAGGCCGCATTGGCAAGCCCTATCAAACCGTTGACATCAGCTTCAATGGCTACGTGTTGGCTGGCGTAGAGGGCGAAACTTCTGGCGTTTTCGCAGATGGTCCCATTGGTGTTACCTACAGCTATAAGAAACTTGACGAAGCCGATTCGGGAAGCACTGCAGACGAGGCGCAACCGGTGACGGTTCGTTATGTGGATCAGGCGGGCAAATCCATCATGCCTGATGTGGTCTATCGCGGTGCGGTCGGTGACCCGTATACTACCTCCAAGCTGGATATTCCGGGCTACACCTTCCAGCGTGCTGAGGAGCGCATGGAGTCGGCCTCAGGCGGAGACACGCCCAGTGGCAACACGCCTGACAAGAACCAGAGCTTCAAAGGCAACTTCGGTTACCAGAAGCGTACCGTAACCTATTATTACAAGGCTGATTCGTCCACTTCCACGCAATCGGGCAGCGTGCTCGTGCGCTACCTTGACCCTGACGGACACGCTATTGCCAACGACGCCATGTTGACGGGCAAAGTTGGCGAAAGCTTCACCATTGATATCCCGTCCATCACGAAGTACAAGCTGGAGACCATTGATGGTGTGGCACAAGATGGCTACACGGGCACGTTTACCTCTGATGCGCGCGTGATCAACGTCGTGTATTCGCCCATTACCTTTACCGCATCAAGTGTTATGGTGCTCTATCGCGACCCAGACGGCAACACGATTCGCTCTATTGTTATTGACGGCAATGCAGGGGATCCCTACACCACTGAGCCGCTGGATATTCCTGGCTATGAACTGGTAGAAGTGCCGGCGAACCAAAACGGCGTATTTGTGGCCGACAAGGTGACGCAGGTTTTGTATCAGTACAAGTCAACGCTCAACAAGCCCACCGATGATGGCGTCATTAACGTGGATACCGACGGCGACGGCCTGCCGGACTTGAACGTTGACACCGATGGTGACGGCGTTCCGGATATCAACATTGATACCGATGACGACGGCAAGCCCGACAAGAATGTCGTAACTGACGACACGGGCAAGCCTGCTCCGGTTGATCCTGACGAGCCGGCGCCTCTGCCAACGATCAACGTGGATACCGATGGCGACGGTAAACCTGACATCAACGTAGACACTGACGGCGACGGCGTTCCGGATGTAAACGTCGTGGTTGATGAGACGGGCAAACCTGTGCCTGTTAATCCAAAAGATCCGAAGCCGCAAAAGCCGCTGTTGAACGTAGATACTGACGGTGACGGTAAGCCTGATTTGAATATTGATACCGATGGTGATGGTGTGCCGGACATCAACGTGGTGACCGACGACAAGGTTAAGCCCAAGCCGGTTGACCCGAGCAAGCCGGAGCCGCCAAACATCAATATTTATGATCCGGACTTGGATCCTAATACGCCCAAAGACCCCACGAAGCCCAACGTCAACGTTGACACGGATGGCAATGGCATTCCGGACGTGAACATTGATACCGATGGGGATGGCGAACCTGACATCAATATCGTGGACAAAGATGGCGATGGCAAGCCGGATCAGATTGACCCCGAGAAGGCAAAGGACGATCCCGAATCCGTTAAGCCCAACATCAACGTGGTGGTTGGCGAAGACGGCAAGCCGCAACCAAACATCAATCCGAAAGATCCGCATTCGCCCAAAAAGCCCGATATCAACATTGATACCGATGGCGACGGCAAGCCGGATGTCAACATTGACACCACCGGTGACGGCAAGCCCAACGTAAACGTGGATACCACCGGCGACGGTAAGCCCAACGTCAACATTGATACGACGGGGGATGGCAAGCCTGACACCAACTTGGATGAAGATGGCGACGGCATTGTTGACCGCACCGGAAACGGTCCAGATACCGAAGACCCTGCCGCGCCGCTGTTTACCATCTCGACCAAGCTCAAGGGCGCTATTGTTGGTGCTCAAATCAGCCCGACGCTAAGCATTGCGAAGGGCAAAGACGCTACCATCAACTGGACGGCTGGCCCGCACTCGTATGTCTTGCAGGTAGCAGTTGACGGCAAGGTGCTGCCGGGTGCTGCGTCATATACGTTCGAAGATATTGATGCAAACCATGAGATCGTCGTGACCATGGCGCCGCTGCCTGATATTGGTGGCAACACCGCGCATGGTTACTACACGGTGAGTGTTAACAAGTACGGCGGCGCTAACGCCGTTGAGGTAAGCCCCTCGGCAACGCTTTCAGCTGGTCAATCAACGACCGTGACCTGGAAACCGGCAGCGGGCCATGAAGTCATGCGCGTCTTGGTAAATGGCGTGGCCTTAAGCGATGAGCAGGTGGCGGCTGGTGCCTTCGACATTACAAATATTGGGGCGAACTACGTGGTTGACGTGGTGGCAGCTCCGATTGGTGGCACGCCGACGTTGCGTGAGAATGATCTGCAAGTCAACACGGTGATCAAGGGTGGCCCGGGCTCCATTACGGGCGGCTCGCTGGTCAATCGTGGCGGCAGCTATACCGTGAATTGGCAGCCTGTGGTGCAGACCACAACCGATCACCGCGACCCGAACTATGCGGTCTACGAAGTGCAGAAAGTTGAAGTGAATGGCCACGAGGTGCAGGGTGTTTCTGATGGCCTGACCTTGAGCAGCATTCGCGAAGACCAGAATGTCGTAGTGACCTTAAAGCCGGTGACCTACAACGTGAGTGTGCTCAAGTATGGCAACGGCACGGTTTCTCCGTCGGTGACCAAGTACAAGGGTCAGGAATACATTGACATTAAGGGAACGCCGGGTGCTTCGGCGCATATCTCCTATGTTGAGGTGGATGGCCAGGTAGTCTTTGACGAAACTGACGCTACTATTACCAATCCGTTTGGTGAATCTGCTGGCGCTGCTGCTTTGGCTGACGAGGCAACGGGTGGTGTGTTTGAGCCCGAAAAGATTGCGGTTGATCAGGCTGATCTGACGGCGCTTGCAATGGGCGTGTCGGGTATTGCGGGTGATCACGTGGTGAAGGTCTACTTCGCCAACGAGAACAAAGTGGCCAATCCTGAAACGCTTGCGGATAAGACCATTACGGTGGTTCCTGGTGTTGAAGGTGGTCCGGGCACCGTTGATGGCGGCGGCATCCTGGATGTCAACGAAGATGGCGATCCCGTGGTGAAGTGGGAAGTTCCCGATGGTTATGGCGTGAAGGAAATCATCATCAACGGCGTGACGTATCCCATTGAGAACCCGGATTCAACGTCTATCAATATTGCCGACATCATTGGCAAGGACAACATTGTTCCGGGTACTGAGTATAAGGTGACGCTGGTGACCGAGAAGCGCGTTCCGGGCGATGACGAGCTGCCGGTGACGCGTGAGCTGGTGACCTCGGAGACGTTCTCAATTGATACGTCGCTCAAGGGTGGTCCGGGCTCAATTACCGCAAGTGGCATGGTCATTGCGGGCGACAGCTACAAAGTTGTCTGGACGGTTGAGGACTTGAATGGCGTGCCGTATCGGGTGGCGAAGGTCATTATTGATGGTGTTGAGCATCCTGAACTGTTGGACGCATACGAATATATTTTCGAAGACGTCTCAGCCGATCACACGATTCAGGTAATCTTGGAGCCGGTATCAGACGAGCCTGCCGATGAGCCTGCTGTGTCGGTGCCCGATGAGCCGCAGGTTGATGACGAGCAGGAAGCCAACATGCATGCTCTGCCGAAGACTGGCGGAGACGAGGCGCATGCGCTGGCAGCAACGGGTGATGCGACTACTACCGCAACGACAGCGTTTATGCTCTGCGCACTTGCTGCCCTGGCTGTGCTCTGCGCGACAAAACGTGACAAAGGGTCACATCAAATGTCACATGCGAAGGGAAAGATGCAATAACACGCAACCTTCGCCTGAGTTGTTAACGTAAAAACTGCCCGTACTTTGTGTGCGGGCAGTTTTGTGACAAAGGGTCACATCAAATGTCACATGTCGGGTTAAAGGTGCAGCACACCGCAGACCTTATGCGAACAGGCAGCTCTCAATCACGTCTTTGCCGCGGAGTTCGTCAAGCCACGCTACGGGGATAGCTTCGTAACCGTAGAGCGCTCCAGCCAGCGCGCCCGCAACGCAAGCGGTGGTATCGGTGTCTGAACCCAAGTTTACCGCCGCAAGCACGCAGTCTTTGTAGCTGGCTGTGTGGTAGGCGCACCACAGCGCCGCGCCAAGGGTGTGGATGACGTATCCACTTGAGGCAACGCTATCGCGCGATTCGATCATAATGGCTGGTAGATTGACGAAAACATCCAGCGCAGGCACATTGTTCGCCACTGCATCTTCAAGAGGCATGCCCTGCAAAACATCGCGCAAGATATGGACGAAGTATACGCACGACTCGGTGGAAATTGGGTGCGCATGTGTGATAGCTGACGCCATGCGGATCTCATCGTCGGTGGCATCGGTGAGCGCAAGCGGTGCGATACGCATCAGGGAACCGTTGCCATTTGATCGCTCGGAGGTGCAGCCAAACTCCTGGTCAAGCGCAGTTGCGGTGGCGTTTCCGACGTCGAAGACAGTGCCGTCTGGCGTGTAGGCACCCTCGTAGAGCCACGCCCGAAACTTGGTGCGCATGTCGTCTTCGACAAGGCGTCCTTCGTTTTCGCGAATGCTATCGCACAGCGCTATGAGCATTGAGGTGTCGTCGGAGAAGGTGCCTTTCGGCATCCCGTGTATACCGCCACCAACCATATCGGAGCATGCGAAGGAATCCCTGGTCAGAAACTCAAAGGGTACTCCAAGGGCGTCGCCAACAGCGGCTCCATAGACAAGCGCGCGCAGCTGCTCGGCTTGGGTTGCGGCGCGGGTTGTTGCGTGATTCACGGAATGCTCCTGTCGTCGGTGGGCATGCAGTTATATATTCTTGCACGAATTGACGACGCCGACAAAAAGCGGGTAGTTGTCGGGCGAAACAACGCTCACGACAAAGGGTCGGTTGACGAGAATCTGACGAGGCTTCGAGGTTTCAAAAAGGGCTCCAGTAAAAGCAATCGCTATCACATATGAGGCGCCTTCCAGACCATCCTCGTTGATTCGCAACCGCGTGTTTTGGATAACCTCATCAATTACAAGCTGCTCAGGGGTGAGGGGAGAGAAATCAGCGTCCGTACTGAACAGACTGGTAATACCCAGGTCGTTCAAGGCTTCATTGAGTCGCACGCCATTAGAAGAGATGTCGAACTTTGGCATGTGGATATCGCATTCTATGAAAGGCAACGAGTCTTCCTCTTGGAGGTAGCGTTGGATATTTGCCCAGGCATCACCATTCGCAACATACGATTCAGCCGACATGCCGATCGGGGGCACCGAGACAATCATCGAGCATCCCGAGGTGAGCCTGCTTGCGAAGGTGAGCGAATTGTTGCGCTCAAGTAAGCGATAATCGTCGCAGCTTTCGATAAACTCAGCTTCCGTTTGCGAACTGTCCGCGTTCGTGAAAACATGACGTTCGTCTATGGAAAAGTCCTTAGACCAGGCATCTTTCAGATAGAGTGCACAAAGCGCAATGAGCTTTTCTTCGCCATGCGTCTCTGGAGCTTTTTTAAACAAGCGCCCGGTGTTGTCTGAAAGCCAGGTGCTCATTTGCTTGTTGGTCTTATCGGTGCCCATTTTCACACGCTGCAGCTCAGATGGAACAGTCGGCGCTTTTTCGGGATAGGCGTCATTGAGCGCAACTGACTCATTGAGCCAAAGCGACGCGCCAATGGAGTAGCGAAAACCCCTGCAACCATGCTTGGGAGCGGTGATATCCTTGAGTGCCAAGGCGGTGTAGGCCATTTCGCCATCGTTTCCCAAAACATCGTTGATCTGGGATTTTGTGTCTCCGTTGGTCAGATCGGATAGCATAGCCAGCGCAAGATACAGACACGCGGGCGAGATGACTGCGTTTTCGCCCGACTTCGCAACGAAGCGCAAAAGTTCTCCTGAGAGCGCATTGAGTGACTGGCCAGTGGTGGTGTGCATATGAACCCCTTTGAAAGACTACTGGAATACTAATGTAGTCATAATAGGAGGTCTGCACTACACACGTTGTCCCAAGCAATGGACAGGTCGGCATGCGATGGTGGTGTGGTGTTTTTGCTGCATGCGGTCTCGCTTTCAGCGTGGCGAATGTGGTTTCACGATACCACAAGTCACTGCGTCTTGGGTTATAGGTGAGCCAAGGTATCGAAGGGATTACGGAATGGGTTTCTTGCACCCTCGAAACGCAAAACGGCGCTCTGCCGATAATAATTTGGAGTTCTCCGAAAGTCCCCCAAAATGGACGCCGACGCTCGAAAGACGGTCTCGAAATCATTTTGCATCATGCCTGATCAGCGCGCTGGTGTCTCGCAGGCAGGAACTGAGTCATTTCGAAAACGCTCTTGCAAGGTTGTTGGTGTTCGCAGATCTTCGGAAAGCTCCAATATCTTAACGAGAATCAGGCTTTTAGCGTTTCGAGAGTTCAGAGGTTCGCCGATTCAGGGGCTCAGGGGGTTCAGGGGTTCGTCGGTTCGGTGATCCAGGGGCTTGCAAATCCGATGGCTGCGTTTACCACCAGTAACCAGAACTTCTTCTATTGCGATAATCTAGCTGTTCCTGGTAAAGGATATCAATGAGCCGTTTCTTTGCTTCAGCAGCAGAGAGAGCTTTGACTTGTTGGGTTATGTCGCGAAGCGTTTGCGCTCGCCAGAGCTCTTCTTCGCGTTCGTCGGCAATTTCTTCTTGGCGAAGTTCTTCCTCGAATCGTTCGTAGGCGGAGTCATCGCTTGTGAAATAAAGTGCCACCATGTGTTTGCAAACAACTTGCCGTCCCTCTTTAAAGGGGCAGGTGCACGTGGATCTTTTTGGGTGACTCAGGTCTATGGTTACGTCATACACGTGGTCTTCGCTACCTTGCACTTTGCCACTGATATGGTCGTGATCAATTTGTGTGAAAGAGAGGACGTGGTTGCTTTTGTAGTAATCAATGCCGCGCCACAATGATGCGTTGCTTGCCATGCTGTAGAAGGCCATATAGTGTCCTTTGAATGAATTGGATAGCGATGATCCTGCCTGATATAGCATACACGCTGGTTGCGCGCTAGGGTATGCACTTTTAGCCAAGACGAAACAATTACAAGATTGAAATGTACGGAAAATATGCGCACAATAGATGCTAAGGAACAGAACGAACCTCGGAGTGAATATGACTACCGCTGTTGAAAACTACAAGCTTGATTTATCGCTAACCCCAGATCAAAAGGACGAGGTTGAACGCGCGGCTGCGCTTACTGGTAAATCGATTAATCAATGGGCAGTGGATCATTTGTTGGAGGCAGCTCATTATGATAGAGAGCATGTGATGGCTACCCGACTTGACGCTGTGTCGTTTGAAATGTTCTCAAAAGCGCTGGATAATCCATTGTCCGAAGCGACATGCGAATTGTTGAGCAAGAAGTCAGTGTGGGAACAATGGTGAACTAGCTAGAGGACAAGAGGGTTTATGAGAAGCGCACAAGTTGCACAATTGGCTGGGGTGAGCGTTCGCACGCTTCGCCACTATCACGCGCTTGGGCTGTTGGCTGAGCCACCCCGACAAGCAAACGGATATCGCGAATATAGTGCTTATGACCTGGCGGAACTGTTGCGCATTAAGCGGTTGGCAAGCTTGGGGTTCTCGCTTTCCGAGATTGCGAACATGGAGCAAACGGCGCAGGCGGGAACCGAGGCGGAGGCGCTTGCGGCGCTGGATGCAGAGCTTGCCGCGCAGATTGAGCGGCTCCAAGAGCAGCGCCGAACCATCGCGCAGTTGCAAGCTGAGCAGCTAGATCCCTCGCTCCCGGTGCGGTTTGCACGTGTGCTTCGCCGTCTGTATGGCGAAGCACCTGATGACGCGACGGGTGTGTATGGCTTGAGCGACGCTGATCGGGCTATGCTTACCATTGTGGCGAATATCTATGACGAAGCTGACATTTCTGAGCTGGAGCACTTTGCCGAAGAGGTGGAGCGCAAGGGCTTAAGTGAGCGCTTGCGCGACGTGAATGCGCGCATTGAGGAGCTGCCCGCAGATGCGCCCGAGGCGCTTCGCCAAAAGCTCGTTGACGAGTCCCTTGCTCTCATTGAGCCAGTGATGGACTGCTTTGACCCCACGAACTGGGAAGATGACGAAGACGAGCGCGTCTGGGCAGTGGTGGATACGCTGCAACATGCATCGCTCAACGAGGCGCAGCGAGACGTGACCGACCGCGTGGAGGCGGCTTTGGTGGCTGCCATTCGCAATTCCTCCACAACCAACACATGATGCGTTGACCCCGACGCAACGTCATAGTTTTGAATAGTCCTCGCACGAAATGATGTCGCACGAAGCTTTGTGGCGCAGTGCGAAGCCTCGCGAAGCGCTCCGAAACTTTGCGCTTCAAGCGGCGTGGGTGATGAGAGGACAAACGTATGCAAGAAACAAAACGCGCGCGCTTGCCGTGGACGACCGTGAGATTTGTGGCGTCGGGCACATTGTCGCTGTTGGGAAACTCCGTTGCGGGCGTGGTGATTCCGCTGGTCTTGCTGGCGCGTACGGGTGACGCGCTGGCGGCAGGTTCGCTTGCGCTTATTTGCGCGATTCCGCAGATGCTCATTGGGCTTTTAGGCGGCGCGCTTTTGGACAGGGTGAACCGTCGCAGTATCTCAATTATCTCAGACATAGTGTCGGCGGCCAGCGTGGCGCTCTTGCCGGTCGTGGATATCGTATTTGGACTGGACTTCGGGTGGTTTGTGGTGCTGGGTCTGATGGGCGCAATCGGCGACATCCCTGGTATGACCGCGCGCGATACGCTGCTACCCGAAGTGGTGGCGAAAGATGGCATTGACCTGCAGCGATTCTTAGGTGTCTCGCAATCTTTGGAGTCCATTGTGACCATTATGGGACCGGCGTTGGCTGCGCTTTTGATCGGCCTGGGCACCGATAGCGCCGCACTGTGGGTGACCGCTGCGCTCTCTTTCGCGGCTGCGGTGGTGACGCTTACGCTTCCGCGCTCGTTGGGAAGTGTGAAGTCGGGCGAAGAGCGTGCCGACGCCAAACCAAAGAGCGTGCTTGCGCTGGCGAAGCATTCGCTTGGCGAAGGCGTGAATGTGCTCTTTAAGCGTGACGCGCTCTTGAGAACTAGCATGCTTTTGACTTTCGGCATTGTGATGGTACTGGGCAGCTTTCAGGGTATTGTGCTGCCGGTGTTCTTTACGAATGCGGGCGATCCGTCTCACTTAGGCTATGTGCTCTCAGCCATGTCAGCTGGCCTTTTGGTGGGGTCGCTTGGTTATGCGGCGCTTACACCGAAGTTGTCTCGACGCGCGTGGTTTAGTGTGTCGCTTCTGGGAATGGCAATTGCGGTTGTGGCACTTGGATGCTTGCCGCCATATGTGGCCATGCTTGCCGCGGCACTTGGCCTGGGTATTGCGGCAGGGCCTGCATCGGCGCTGCTGGGCTTTTTTGCCTACGATCGAATTCCGGGCGAGAGCCGCGGTAGTGCGTTGGGCACTCAAAATGCGCTCATGCTGGTGGCGGCTCCGGTAGCGGTATTTGCAACTTCGGTGGTTGTTGAGATATGGGGCGTGTCGGTAGCGGGACTGGCGCTTGCGGGGTGCTGGTTGCTGATTACGGCCTGGGCGCTGACGACAAAAGCCATGCGCAACCTCTAAGGGATGCTAGGCGGGTGCCTGCGTGGGTGCCCGCGGGCGTATGTGGCGGCAATCTCACCGCGTTGGACACCAAATTGCGGAAAACTTTCCGTATTAGACACACTTTTCGCCAAAAACTTTCCGTGTTAGACACATAAATCGGAAAAATCGATACGGATTGACTACTTGAGAAACTGCAGCGGCTCGTTGATGACGTTGAAGAGCGCATCTCCTGAGGCAAGCGCCACATGGAGGCCGTTGTTGGCGGTGAGCACCTCGAACCGATCGCACGCGCGCGTGAGCACCAGTGCCGGGAACACGGGCAGGTGTGAGCCGAGCACCACCTGCAGATAGGGGATGTATTTTGCGGCTTGGTCGACCTCGGCTTGCGGGGCTTCGTCTTTCATTTTGAACTCAAGTGAGAACGCGCAAGAGGGCGAAATCACCACTACATCAGCATAAATGCGAATTCGCCTGCCCGTTTTGATCCGCAGCTCAAAGACAAGCTCCCAGTCTTCGCAAGCAACCCCATACGCATTCAGGTCGCAGAAGAGCTGATGCATGGTTTCGCGTGTATCGCAAAACGAGTGAATGAGCCCGCGCGCGTCATTGAGGTTGCGTCCAATCCGCGCGCAACCAACTTTCAGCTCTTCAAGCCATGCGTCTTCGTCAAGCGTCATGAATTCGCCAACGGTGCCATACCAACCGGCGTACTCAAAGAGCCCCGCATGCGGAAAGCGCTGTTGAATGAGGCAATGCCACTGGTATTCGTCGTCGTGATAACACAGATCGCGAACGAAGGGGTTGTTGTAGAGCTGCTGGTTGACGCTTTTGCGGTCAATGCCAAGGCGCGCACCAATTTCGCGCGCGGTGATGCCATCGCTTGCGGCGATAAGCTCATAGATGGCTGCTTGCGAGGTGAGCGACATGCTGGCGAACACCTCAGCTAGCTTTTAGTGCAGAAGCGGCCGCCTCGCCCAAAAATGCGGCGAGGACGCACAACACGCATCTGGCCAGCGCGTAGGTAATGCCAAGCGCGGTGTTGCCGCTTTCCAGCATGGGCAGCGTTTCGGCGCTAAACGTGGAAAACGTCGTGAATCCGCCGCAAAGACCGACG
>CAJTML010000069.1 GCA_910577495.1 uncultured Eggerthellaceae bacterium | reverse complement strand
TAAGGCAAAGCAGCTGCTTGATGAGGCTGGCGTAAAGGATCTGTCCATCGTTATGGACACCACCGACGCTGGCTGGATTGCTGGTCTGGCAACCCAGATTCAGCAAGACCTGCAGGCAATTGGTGTAACTGCTGAGATTTCTTCTCAGGCATCAAGCGCTCTGTATTCAAACCGTTGCGACACCGATGATGCGGTTCAGCCGTTTGATATCGTTGTTGCTCCTGGTGACCCGGGCTGCTTCGGCACCGACCCCGACCTGCTGATGAACTGGTGGTATGGTGACAACTCTTGGACCGAGAAGCGTTCTTCTTGGAAGGGTTCTGAGGGCTACACCAAACTTCATGAGCTCATGGATCAGGCATTTAAGGCTGAAGGCTCAGAGCAAAAAGATCTCTGGAAGCAGTGCTTCGATGTGCTGTCTGAGGAAGTTCCGCTGTACCCGATCGTACACCGTCAGGTTGTAACGGCATTCCTGGAGGATAAGGTCAACAACTTCCTGCCGATCGGCTGCACTGGTCTGCAGTTCAAGGGTGTTTCTGCAAAATAACGCCCGTCTTACAGAGATGCTCACCTATGCTGCAATATGAGATGAGCTCCCTGCATTGACCACAAAGTAAAGCGACCCGCCTTACGCGGGTCGCTTTTTTGCGGCTTTCGCTCACTCCTCGGGTCAACTAAAACGCCTGCTCTCGCATAAAAAGTTGCGCTTGTTTTTGTTTTTTTCGATGCGCGTAAATTACCCGGTTGACTGTGGAGAGAAACACCGCATGTTCGGTATATAATGCAAACGTCTACTTCTTGTTTACAAGGAGCAGTCCGGCATGTCAACTGCGGGACCCCTTACCCACCCGCTTATTAGGAAAGGGGGGCACACGGTGAACAACCTCTTACGACTGATTGGCAATCGTCTTATTGCTTTGCCGATCATGATCTTTGGCGTCACCTTGCTCGTGTTCTTCATCATGTCGTTTTCTCCTATTGATCCTGCCTACTCGGCACTCGGAGAAAGCGCATCGTCGGAGGCTTTGGAGGCCTACCGAGAGCAACATGGCTTGAACCAGCCCTGGATTGTGCAATACGGTAGCTTTTTACTTGGACTTGTCCAAGGCGATTTAGGCACGTATGGCGCAGCCCAAAACTCGGTTCTGGATCGCGTGAGTGAAGCTTTGCCTATCACTTTGCAGCTGACGTTCATCGGTTTGATTATTGCGGTAATTTTGGCTGTTATTTTGGGCATCATTTCAGCGGTATATCGCGATCGTTGGCCTGACCAAATCATTCGCGTGTTCTCAATTTTGTGCATTGCTACGCCGTCATTCTGGCTTGCTGTTCTGCTCATCTTGCTGTTCTCCTCAACGCTGCATGTCTTGCCAGCCTCAGGAGACCTCCCCAATTTCTTCGCCAACCCAGGAGGGTACCTCGCGCGTATGGCTATGCCAGCATTCGCCCTTGGTATACCGGTTGCTGGCACGCTGACGCGTGTTATCCGTACTGCTATGGTCGAAGAGCTGGACAAAGACTATGTGCGCACCGCTATTGGTGCTGGCATTCCGCGTCGTGTGGTTATTGCACGCAACGTGCTGCGCAACGCGCTCATCACGCCAGTAACCGTTCTTGGTTTGCGCATCGGCTACCTGATCGGTGGCGCCGTTGTTATTGAGGTTATCTTCAACCTACCAGGCATGGGCATGACCATTCTGCAAGGCGTACAAAACAACTACCCCACCTTGGTACAAGGCGTTACGGTTACTGTTGCAGTTGCCTTCATTATCATCAACATTATCGTTGACATGCTCTACATTCTTATCAACCCACGAATTAGGACGGTGTAGGCTCAATGGTTAAATTAAGAGAAGGCCTCACCTCCAAAATGGAAGCAAACCCGGGTAAGGTTCGTTTCCGTCGCTGGAAGGCTATGAGCGTAGGCTCACGTATTTCATTGGTCGTCTTAGTGCTGCTCGTGCTCTCTGCAGTCTTTGCACCATTGATTGCTCCGCACGATCCGTACGAGATCTTTATGGCGCGCCAAGCACCCAATGCTGACTTCTTGTTTGGTACTGACGACAAAGGCCGCGGCGTTTTGTCACGTATGATCTATGGTTCGCGCTATTCGTTGACCATCGGCATTTGCGCGACCGCCTTCGCCCTGTTCTTTGGCGCCATCTTCGGCTCCATTGCTGCGGTTGCACGCAAGGGCGTCTCTGAAGTCATCATGCGCTGCATGGACGTTATCATGTCTTTCCCGGGCATCGCACTTGCTTGCGTGTTTGTTACCGTATTTGGCAACAACCTCCCCTCGCTCATTTTCGCTATTGGCTTTTTGTACATTCCTCAGATCACGCGTATCGTGAGGGCGAATGTTGTGAGCGAATATGGCCAAGACTACGTACGCGCTGTTGTCGTGAGTGGCGCACGTGCACCGTGGATTTTGGTGAAGCACGTCATCCGTAACTGCATCGCGCCGGTTATGGTATTTACCATCGTTTTGGTTGCAGACGCTATCGTATTTGAGGCTTCGCTGTCGTTTATTAACGCCGGCATCCCTGAGCCAACGCCTACCTGGGGTAACATCTTAGCTGACGCACGTGCTGGCGTTTTGGCTGGTCAGTGGTGGCAAGCATTGTTCCCCGGCCTGGCTATCATGATTACGGTTTTGTGCCTCAACATCCTCTCTGAGGGTATGACCGACGCCATGGCAGCCGCTCCGAAGGCTCCCATTAAGGCATCGGATGCAGACCTGAATTCTGATCGTGAAGCTGACCGTCTGGTTGCTGACCCGACCCTGGCTTACAAAGCACAGGCTGAAATGCTTGAGAAGCGGCTCGCGCAGCTCAGAGAGGTTGAACAAACGCGTACCGATCGCTATAAAGCGCACACCGAGGTACCTCCTATTCTGGAAGTCAAGGATCTCTGCATTCGCTTCCCGCGCCATGGAGACGTCGATGTTGTTGACCACGTCAGCTTTGTTGTTCGCCCCCACCAAACCATGGGTCTGGTGGGCGAATCTGGCTGCGGCAAGTCAATTACTTCACTGGCTATCATGGGTCTTTTGGATAAGAAGGCACAAATTTCGGGCGAAATCCTCTACAACGGCATCAACCTACTTGATCTGTCCGAGAAGGAAATGAACGATCTGCGCGGTCGCGAGATTGCCATGATCTACCAAGACGCGCTTTCGTCTCTGAACCCATCTATGCTCATTAAGTCGCAGATGAAGCAGCTCACCAAGCGTGGCGGCACGCGTTCTGCAGAGGACCTGCTTCGTTTGGTAGGCCTTGATCCGAAGCGTACCTTAGACTCGTATCCGCACGAGCTTTCTGGTGGTCAGCGCCAGCGTGTTTTGATTGCTATGGCACTGACCCGTGACCCGAAGGTTATCATTGCCGACGAGCCCACCACCGCTTTGGATGTAACGGTACAAAAGCAGGTAATTGACCTGTTGAACAAACTGCAAGAAGAGCTGGGCTTCGCCATGGTATTTGTCAGCCATGACCTGGCACTCGTTGCAGAAGTTGCTAACTCAATTACCGTTATGTACGCTGGTCAGGTTGTTGAACAAGGTCCAGTCAACGACATTCTGTGCTCCCCCATCCACGAGTACACCCGCGGCCTGTTGGGTTCGGTGCTTTCTATCGAAGCGGGTGGAGATCGCCTCCACCAGGTACCTGGTTCAGTACCTTCGCCGAAAGACTTCCCCACTGGAGATCGCTTTACGCCTCGTTCGTCTCATCCCGACAAGGTTTCCGATGAGCGCCCGGTTATCAAGCGTGCCCCGAATGCTGACCACTACTATGCTGAATTGCCTGATCCCGAGCTTAAACGACTTGGCATCGAGCCCTATGTTCCAGGAGGTCCGCTGCTATGAGTGAAGTAAAAGACACACAGACGCCCATCATTTTCTTGGACGATATCAGCGTTACCTTCAAGACGCGTACCGGCTCAATCCTGCACCCCAACAAAGTGCAGGCGGTCAAAAACCTCACACTGAAGCTCATGCCAGACGAAACCCTTGGTATCGTCGGTGAGTCAGGCTGCGGCAAATCCACCACGGCAAACGTCATGTGCGGTTTGCAACAGCCCACGTCAGGCAAGGTCTATTTCAAGGGTGAAGATGTCACCAAGCGCTCTGCTGCTCAGCGTCGTCTCATCGGCCGCGTCATTTCAGTTGTGTTCCAGGATCCGGCAACCGCGCTGAACGCTCGCATGACCGTGCACGATCAGCTGATTGACCCGCTCGTAGTACACAACGTTGGCGATAAAGATTCCCGCGAAAAGCGCGTCCAAGAACTCATTGAGATGGTTGGTTTGCCCAACTCTGTTCTGGAAGCTTTGCCGGGTCAAATGTCTGGCGGTCAGCGTCAGCGTGTTGCTATTGCACGTGCACTGGCACTGTCCCCTGACGCTATCATCGCTGACGAGCCTACCAGCGCACTGGACGTTTCGGTTCGCGCTCAGATCCTCAACCTCTTGATGGATCTCAAGCATGAACTGGGTTTGTCCATGGTCTTTATTAGCCATGACATCCAAACCGTTCGCTATATTTCTGACGAGATCATCGTCATGAACGGCGGTCAGGCGGTTGAGCGCGGAACGGCTAAAGAGGTCTTTGAGCACCCCAAGGATGACTACACGCGCCTGCTCTTGGGAGCCGCACCTTCGCTGTTGCATCCCGACCTTGGCAAGTAAGTTTCAGCCAGCTCAATGACAGTCAACAATTAGTTGACAGCTTTATTTCAAAACGCCCCGAAACAGTCACGATTCGGGGCGTTTTCTGTAGTTGTTGCGACTCATTTCGTAATATATACACCAGGCGTATAATTGCGCCGAGCGCTTCAAACTACCTCTGATGAAGCGCGCCTTATTACAGTCCTTCGAAAGGGGATGCACTATGTCAGAGTCGCCATTTCGCGGCGTAATTCCTCCCGTTATTATTCCGCTGAACGAGAAGCGTCAATTGGACCTCGAAGCGCTTGACCGATCAGTTAACCGCATGATTGATGCGGGCGTTGATGGCTTATTCTTCTTGGGTTCAAGTGGCGAAGTTGCTTTTCTTACCGACGCTCAGCGTTTCCACGTACTCCAAGAAGCTGTTTCTATCGTTAATGGTCGCGTGCCAGTCATGGCGGGCATCATTGACATGGAGACCATGCGCGTGGTTGACCAAGCCAAACGGGCTGCCGGTTTTGGCGTAGATGCACTGGTTGCCACCGCCCCGTTCTATGCGCTGGGTGGCCCCAAAGAAACCGAGCGTCACTTCCGCGCAATTCGCGAGCACACCGATCTGCCACTGTTCGCCTACGATTTGCCGGTGTGCGTACACACCAAGCTTGATCCGTCCATGCTCGTTCGCTTGGGCGAAGACGGCGTTATCCAGGGCGTGAAAGACTCCTCAGGCGACGACGTTTCGTTCCGCTGGCTCATCCTTGAAAACGAGGCAGTCGGACACCCCTTGCAGCTGCTCACCGGACACGAAGTCTGCGTTGATGGCGCATACCTTGCAGGCGCTGATGGTTCGGTTCCGGGTCTTGCCAACATTGACCCGTATAGCTACGTAGAGCAGTGGCGTGCAGCACAAGCTGGAGATTGGGAGCGCGTTAAAGAGCTGCAGGATCACCTGGCGCGTCTGATGTGGGTAACGCGCCACGTCAAGGCAACGGTTGGTTTTGGTGCGGGCGTTGGTGCGTTTAAGACTGCGCTGTGGCAAATGGGCGTCTTCAACACCAACCAGATGCGCGAGCCTGTGGCTCCGCTGACGGGCGAAGACGTTGACCACATCGTTGAGATTTTAGTTGCTGAAGGCATGCTGGAGAAGTAAAAGGAGGCACCCGTGACCCCAGAAACCAAAGAGCGCCTCATAGCTGAGCGCGCCTGGATTCAAGATCAGCTCAAAACGTGCGTCGCGTTTTGGCTTGAGCATGGCATGGATCCTGAATATGGCGGCGTCTACACCTGCTTAGATCGCGAAGGAAACATTTACTCCACCGACAAAAGCGTGTGGATGCAAGGCCGCTGTGGCTGGACGTTTTCGTACCTGTGCCACCTGTATGGTCCGCGCCAGGAATGGCTTGACGCAGCAAAAAGCTGCCTGGCTGAAGGCGAGCCACTTCGCCAGCGCCGCTATAACTTCTCAGAGGGCTTTTACTGCATCGCTAACGCTGAGTACGATGGCGTAACGGGCGAAGTTGAGCATCTCAAGCGCGCGCGTCGCGCCTACCAGCTCATTTACGACCTCAACAACGGCCTCATTGAGGATCCGACCGGATTTGGACCGAAAACCATCCCCACCACGCGTGCAGGTCGTGCGCTGGGTGATCCGATGATCTTTTTGAACATCATCGGCATCATGCGTCGCGTTGACCCCGAGCATACCGAAGAGTATGACCGCCACGCGCGCGAATGCACCCAGCGTATTGTGGGTGAGCACTTCCGTCCTGAGCTGGGCTGCACGCTTGAAAGCGTCAATTTAGATGGCGAACCTGAGCTGTGGTACACCGCAGGACGCGTGGTAAACCCAGGACACGACATTGAGTGCAGCTGGTTTTTGATGGACGAGGCAAACTACCGCGGAGATGCCGAGCTTCACGCGCAAGCCGAAGAGATCTTCAAGCTGGCCATTGAAGCGGGCTGGGATAAAGAGTACGGCGGACTGCTGTACTTCATTGACGCGAAAGGCTTGCCGCCTGAGGCCTACGAGCATGACATGAAGCTGTGGTGGCCGCATAACGAGATCATGATCGCTTCGTCAAAAGCACTGCGTGATACCGGAGATGAATACTTCGCCACGTGGCTTTTCAAGACGCTTGATTACTGCAAAGAGCACTTCGCCGATCCAATTTATGGCGAATGGTATGGCTATTTGCGTCGCGACGGTCAACCCACCATGCCGCCAACGAAAGGCTCTACATTTAAGGGTCCTTTCCACGTGCCGCGTGCGCTCTGCATGACCGAGCAGATTATTACCGAAATCTTAGGTGATGAGCAGACCGCTCCGACACCGTTTTAAGTACGACTAAAGCAACAAACCCAACGAATGCAGGAAGAAAGGTAAACCATGAATTACTTGGGTATTGAATACGACATCAAAAATGTGCCGGTTCTTGATCATGAATTCATCCCCTTTGGCGTGTGGATGAAAGAATATCTCAAAGGCGCTGACCGACCCATCGCGGTTGCAGTTGAGCGCGAAGACGGGCTGATCTCGGTGCGCAAAAGCGCCATTCGCGGTCCGGAGTTTGCTGAGGCAAATCTTCGCTATGTTGAGCGCCTCATCAAGTTCTCACTGTGGAGCATTGGCGGCTTTAAGGTCTATGTCTGCGGCTGTGATGATATTGCTGAGCAGCTGGCGCACACCTACTCACCTGAAGGCGACCGCTGGTTTGACTACCAGTTCGTCGGCGACGTATACGAAAAACCGCTGGAGATTATCGCGGTAAGCGAGGCCGACTTCCCCGAGGCGCACGAGTCAGCTAAGCAAATTGGCGGACATATGGAAGGCTGCCGCATTGGTTTTGACGCTGGCGGTTCAGACCGTAAGGTGTCAGCCGTTATTGATGGCGAGTCGGTCTATTCCGAAGAGGTTGTTTGGTTCCCGAAGATCACCGAGGATCCGGAGTATCACTTCAACGAGATCGTGACCGCGTTTAAAACGGCGGCCTCCAAGATGCCGCGCGTGGACGCCATTGGCGTTTCATCTGCGGGTACGTTTGTTGGCAATAGCCCGATGGTGGCGTCGCTGTTCATCAAAGTGCCGCGTGAGCGTCGCGAAGAGGTCAAAAGCATTTATGACCGCGCCGGCAAAGAGATTGGCGACGTGCCGCTGGTTGTAGCCAACGACGGTGACGTAACCGCACTTGCTGGCTTTATGTCCACCGGCTCAGGCGACATCTTAGGTATCGCTATGGGCACCTCTGAGGCAGTTGGTTATGTGAACGACGAAGGCAACGTGCTTGGTTGGATTAACGAGCTTGCATTCGCCCCGGTTGACCTGTCTCCTGAAGCCATGCAAGACGAGTGGTCAACTGACTTTGGCGTTGGCTGCAAGTACTTTAGCCAAGACGCCGTTATCAAGCTGGCTCCGCGTGCAAACATTGAACTTGATCCTGAGCTCTCCCCTGCCGAGAAGCTCAAGGTTGTCCAAGAGCTGGCCAACAATGGCGACGAGGGTGCTTTGGATATCTATCGCTCCATCGGCGTATACCTGGCACACACGCTTGTGCTGTACAGCTCATTCTATGAGATCAAGACACTCATGGTGCTTGGTCGTGTTGCCTCTGGTGATGGCGGCGACCTGCTCATTAGCGAGTGCAACCGCGTACTTGCCGAAGAATATCCGGAGCTTGCCGCACAGATCACCGTTAAGCTGCCCGACGAGAAGATGCGTCGCGTTGGTCAATCAGTAGCAGCCGCAAGCTTGCCTGAGCTGTAAGGCTTTTGGCTGCCGCAAGGGCGGCTGCTAGCGGCCGCACGCAGGCGCCGCAGCGTGACCAAATGTGAGCACAAACGAAAGGCTCGATACCTTCAGCGTATCGAGCCTTTTTCGTTATAAGCACAAACACGTTGCGGGAGCTTAGGCGCCCTCCGCAATGCTTGCCTTATAGCAAGTTGCCACGCAAGACGACGCCGCGAATCTCAAGCGTCTCTTTGTCCAGCAGCACCGCATCAGCCACGTGCCCTGGCTCCAGGGAGCCGAACTCATCGCCCACCCCAATAGCACGCGCGGGGTTTTTCGACGCCGCCTTAACCGCGCTCTCAAGCGGGATATCCATATCATGCACGGCTACATAGAGGCAGCGCATCAAATCACTCACCGAACCAGCCAGCGCGCCATTTTCAATCGTTGCCACCGGCCCTTTAACCGTAACGTCTTGGCCACCCAGGTCATACACGCCATCTTCCAAGCCAGCTGCGCGCAGGGTGTCACTCACCAAGATCATGCGATCATCACCAAACATGTTGAACGCCAGGCGAACCATGGATGGATGAATGTGCACACCATCAGCAATGATCTCAGCAGTTACATCCTCACGCTCCGCTGCTGCAGGAATAGGACCAGGCTTGCGATGATGCATCGGATCCATGGCGTTATACAGGTGCGTCAGATGCTTCACACCATGCGCAAACGCGTGAGATGCCGTATCGTAATCAGCACACGAATGCGCCAAAGAGATGCGCACGTCGTCTTTTAAGGCGTCTATGAAGGCATCTGCGCCAGGTTCTTCGGGTGCAATGTCCACAAGCTTAAATAAGCCGCCTGAGAGCTTCTGCAGGCGATTAAACTCTTCAACTTCAGGATTGCGAACGAACTCGGGGTTTTGCGCTCCAACCTTTGAGGGCGAAATAAACGGGCCTTCCATATTGATGCCCACCAGATCAGCCTCAACAGCGGTCGGAACATATTCAGCAGCCGCGGTGGCAGCAGCGCTGAGCTGCTCTTCCGAAAGCGTCATAGTAGCCGGACACATGGCGGTAATACCGCGCGATGCCTCGTAGGCACCCATGCGATGCAGCCCCTCAAGATCACCATCAGAAATGTCAGCGCCAACGCTTCCATGAAAATGGATGTCTACCAAACCAGGGATAACATAGCATCCCGTGGCGTCAATGCGCTGACCCTCACTTTGAGAAGCGCTCTCAACAATGCGGCCATCTGCCATAAAGACATCACAGGTGACAAAATCGGTGCCATTAAACATGTCGCCGCCACAAATTGAACCAACAGCGGCGGGATTCTGTGCGGAATGGGTCATGGTTTCACCTTCCATCAATGCGCACCACGCGTGCGCATACTGAGTTGCAAACACTCACATTATAGAAAAAGAGACAGCCCAAAAGCCGTCTCTTTATGATTCGTTTACACAACGTTTTTGCGAAGCGCGGGGCGCGCAGTAGGCCGGCACGAAAAGCGCGGGGCGCAAGCGCACTACTTGCAGAGCGCTCCTGCCTCAGCATCCACAATCACCGTCACATCGGGATGCAGCTGCAGCACTGATGCAGGCACCTCAGGGGTCACTGGACCAAAGAATGCGTCATGGACGATTTGCGCCTTATCGGCACCGCTTGCAACCACCAAGATCTTCTTCGCGCGCATAATCGTGCCAATACCCATCGTATATGCCTCACGCGGTACATCCTCAGCCGAGTCAAACAAACGGCTGTTGGCATTAATGGTGCTCTCGGTCAGCTTGACCACATGGGTATCAACCGGGAAATGATCGCACGGCTCATTGAAGCCAATGTGGCCGTTATGACCCAGACCCAACAGCTGCAAGTCCACGCCACCAGCCGCAGCAATTGCCTGTTCGTAAGCCTCGCACGCAGCTCCAGCGTCGGGGTTAGCACCATCGGGCACATGGGTTGCAGCCGGGTCAATGTTAACCAAGTCGAAGAGGTTTTTATTCATGAAGTAGCGATAGCTTTGGTCGTGATCAGGGTCAAGACCGCGATACTCGTCCAAGTTAAACGTCGTCACGTCAGCGAAGCTAATAATTCCATCGTCATAATCACGCACCAGGTCAGCATACAGACCAATCGGCGTTGATCCCGTTGCAAGACCAAGGTTGCAATGCGGGTTTTCAGTTACCGTTGCAGCAATCACATCAGCTGCCGCACGGCTCATTGCATCATAGGAATCAGTAATCGTTACGTTCATGAGCTTCCCTTTCGTTATACATTCGCCCTTATGTCCAGAACTGCACCGTTTCAATGATGTCACGATACGCCCAGTCATATACATCGGAGTACCAGTTCACTTCAGGCACAAAGCACAAGAGCACGCTATAAAGCACGGTCAATATTACCAGCACCAGAAGCACTTTCATACAAACGTCTCTAAAAGTAGAGCCAACCTCCAAATTTTCATTCACAATGAAAATCAGCAACGCCGCCGACGCCAGGAACATGAAGCTG
>CAJTML010000068.1 GCA_910577495.1 uncultured Eggerthellaceae bacterium | reverse complement strand
CTCCAAGCCGTTGTCCACCAGATTGCCCACCACCGCACACAAATCCACCGGAGAAACAGTGACGTCGCGCGGGATGCTCAGCGCGAACTGCGCCGAAATGCCCGCCTCTTCGCACGCGTGAAGCTTCAGCGTTGCCATAGCATCAACGGAGGGGTGATCGCAGAGTCGATACGCTTGATCCCCCATGAGATCCAGCGCGGCTGAGAGATGTTTATCGGCTGCGGCTTGGTCGCGGTTGGCCACCATCTGACGCGCCGCCGCAATCTCTTCGCCCACACGACGGCGAACGCTCAGCACCTCGTCTTTGCTCTCTTCCAAGCGCTGCTGGTATGCCAAGACAGCTTGCTCTTGCTCCTGAAGTGCGAAAACGCGCTCTTTGGCAGCCTCAACCTCGCACGTGCGCGTCACTTCGCGCCGCAGCATGATGCCAACCACCAGCGAAGCCAGCGCCACTACCACCGCCGTGATGATCCAGCCAACAGAGCCGCCCGAAAGCACAATCCACACCAGCACCACCAGCGATATTGCCAGCAACGAAAACGAGAGGAGCGAAAGAAGCGGTCTCCACGTTGTACTCAATCGCATTCTTTTACTCCTCCCGTATGCCGGTTATAACTTAGCCGCGCCAGCGACCATCAGCGCCGAC
Source organism: uncultured Eggerthellaceae bacterium (assembly GCA_910577495.1). Taxonomy (GTDB): domain Bacteria; phylum Actinomycetota; class Coriobacteriia; order Coriobacteriales; family Eggerthellaceae; genus Xiamenia. The sequence goes on along the minus strand of CAJTML010000068.1, from coordinate 10,485 downwards.
CCAATATCGGCCACCATCAACCCATGCGTTTTTCGCCATGGCTCCATTTGAGCCCACCCAATAGGTGCCGCCGATCCAGCGGTTAGTCAACATTACACCAGATGAGTTGGCATAGTACCACGTAGAACCTACCTTAAACCAGCCCGTCTGCATAACGCCGCTGGCGTTTAAGTAATACCATGCGCCCTTCACTTTAATCCAGCCGGTCTTCATAGCGCCCGAGCTGTCCGCGAAATACCACTTGCCAGCGTCTTTGATCCAGCCAGTGGCCAAGGCGCCCGAGCCATAGTTGAGGTAGTACCAAATGCGCCCGTCTTTAATCCAGCCTTGCGCCATAGCGCCTGATGACTTCAGGTAATACCACCTGCTGGCCACTTTCTTCCAGCCGGTTTGCATGACGCCGGTGTTCGGATCCAGGTAGTACCACGCACCCGACACGCTCTTCCAGCCCTTCGACAACTTGCCCGACTGGTAATAATACCAGCGACCCGTGGAGGACTTCACCCAGCCAGTCTTTGACGCCGGAGCCTTTGGTACCCGATCAGCAATGGTGAATGACTTGGTGGCGGAGCCGGTGTAGTTGCCCTTGAGCGTCACTTTGACTTTGCCCGTACCGACCTTGACGTTGTTGGAGTAGCTGACCGTGTAGTCGCGGCCGCTCTTGAGCGTCGTGGAGCCAACTTTGACTGTCACGCCTGGTTTTTTCGCCTTCCCATCATAGGTATATTTGCTGGTAGACAGCGTCACTTTCGGCGTTGCGGCCTTTGCCTTGATGGCGAAGGTGCGCGTGAATACGTCGCTGTAGTTGCCCAGACCTTGGATGCGCACGGTTGCCTTGCCCGCATTCACGTTGTTGGTGAAGGTGGTTTTGTAGTCCGTGCCCGCTTTGAGTACCTCATACACGCGGATGTTGTTGAACGTGGACACGTTGCCGTTGCAAGCGCCAGCCACGCCCGAGTAGAACAGCAACCTACAATCTGCTGTCGGCGTAAAAGTTTTCGTTTGCTTGGATGATGAATAGGCGAAGGTCATCATTGGGCCAACTGCGGTATCCTGCGTGAAATTGTACGGAATGACGCTCACTTTTGTGCCGCTACCGGTGTTGTGAATGATCGAGCCAATTTCAAGCACATAGGTTTTGCCAGCCTTGAGTTCCACTGTGTCGTCGCGGAACGCATATTGGTAATTGGGTGTTCCACTGACAGGAGCGCGCAACTGATTTGCTGAATAGACTTGCTTGCGCACCTTGGCAGCAGGAGCAATTACTTTGCCAGTGTAGGTATATTGCGAATTCACGCCGGTTACCACAACGGTGTTAGTGGGCGAAGATGCCAGCGATCCTTTGTTGGCTTGTTCGATATAGAACTGTTGAGCCAAGGAGCCGTTGCCATCATACTGCCAGATGTTGCCATTGTTCTTGACTTCGCCGTTATACACATCCATGTAGAGGTTGCTGTGCTTGTTACGAAGCGAATACGTTCCTGACTTGGTTTTTTCGACGTACCAACGCTGGTTAGCATTATTGGTAGCGTCCCACTGACCGATGTTGACACCACGTGCGGTTCCCCAGTTCGCCACATCCAACGCTTTACCCGAATGAATATTAGTGATGAGATAGGTGCCATCAGAATTCTTCGTAAACTTGAACTTTTGCGCGTTGTGCCCGTTGTCTTGCCAGAGCTGCAGGTTGGCGCCATTTGCTGTGGATGCACCATAAATGTCCAGGCCATAATAGCGGTTTGCAGCAGAACGAATAACGTAGATTCCTTCAGGGATCGTGGTCACCGTACCATTACGCGCAGGCGATGACGCATATTTCATGTTGGCATAGGTCATCTCTAAGGTATAGCCATCAGCAGTCCAACCCCAAAGATAGCCTGCCGTGGTAGTTTCAACCTTTGTCACCACGAGCGTGTCGCCCGCCTTTAGTTTTTTCTGCGCACCTCGCAATGCGTTGTCTTTGTAAATGGTTTTATCTGCGGTGATCTTGTAGACACCTGGCTGAGAAGGCGCTTGCGCAATACCACACGTCGCACACTTGCCATTTTTCCATGTATGAACACCGCCGTTACTGTTGGGCGTCACATCCGATGACCACACGTATCCGCGTTTGCCCTTGTATTCGATATACATCTGGAAGCGACCCGCCGCATAATCTCGCGGAGTTTCCAGCGGCTTCACAACAACCCCTTTAGGTATGGTGAGCAGTGCTTTTTGGTTGTAGCCAGCCTTTTCGTAAAGCGTCGTCTGCTGGTTTGTGAAGTACTCCGTCATGTAGGTGTCTTTGTCATACACGGCGCCACAGACGGTGCACTTGTTCGTGAGACCGCACCACTGGAAGTCGTGGTTGGCGAAGGTGTCAGCTTTAGATGCTCCGCATGAACATTTGTTATAAATCACACGATGTGTAGAGCTGTGGTAGTAGGTGCAGGAAGCAACCGAATAAGAATGAGAATGGGGCGGTGTTGAGTTATACGAAACATAATTCGCGGGATTTTGCATCTTTCCCCAATAATTGGTCTTTGTCGCATTGGTGTTCAAGCGAAAATGCAGATGATTTCCTGGATTGCCGTATACAGTCCCTGTATGACCGACATAACCGATAGTCTGGCCAGCGTTAACATAAGCCCCAACACTAACAGCGCGTCGACTCAAGTGACAATAAAACGTCGAATATCCACCGTCGTGAAGAATGGCAATTGCGTTTCCATAGGACGAATGCATATTGATAGCAACAACTGTACCCGCACGAGCAGCAACCACAGGAGTTCCTTCTGGTGCAGGGATGTCAATTGCTTCGTGATTGTTTGAACCACCAAAGCCCTGCGAAACATAACTATATCCCGGTAATGGCCACGTCCAGCCGCTTGCAGCATGCGTCATAATGCCGAAAGGATCACCCAAAACAAGCCCAGTACTGAGGTCAGACAACTCTTCGTTCGGCACCATTTCAACGCTGGGGTTTTCTACGGCATCCGCGGGTTCATCAGCAGGTTCGCTGACGAGGGGCTCGTCAACCACTGGTTCGTCTGCAGGTTGCTCTTCTTCAGGCGTGATGATCTCTGGCACATTCTCATCGGGAACATTCGCTTCAGGGATATCTGGCACCTCAGTTGGGGTCTCATCTTTAACGGCAGGCGTCTCCACCTCTTCGCCCTGCTCTTCGCCATCACTCGGAGCAGGTTCAGGTAGTTCAAAGCCTTCAACCGCACGATACGCAAATGCAGCAGCATCTTCAGTTTCAGCAGCCAATACCTCGTCGCTCACCAGGAGATACGCGGTAAAGCACGTATGGGTCTCCACGTCAGCCTCTTCGCAGGCAGCATATGCTTGCGCATTTTTCGCCGCGTCAACGTGGAGCCATTCGCCATCCAGCTCAACCATGTTCCAGACCTGCGTGTCTGCCTCGTTTTGCACGCAAATGCTCGGGATGTCGGCTTGATCCATGAGCGCTTGGAACGCGAAGGCGAATGCCGCGGCATCTCCCGCGCCCGTCTCAAGCAGCTGCTCAACAACGGCCAAGCGGTCAGATGCTGCAAGGACGCTTTCTGCTTTCGGGTCGAAAGCAACATGCGTTGCCAGCCACTCATTGGCAAACTGCACCACCTCGCGCGGCGATGCTTGCGGCATTGACGCTGCAAGTTCGTCCAATGCAGGCGTGGCTGATGCGGTTTCATCCGATGCTGGCACAGCTGGCACAAGCTCATCTTGTGCGGGTACGGCAGGCGCTGGCACGATTGCCTCTTGCTCTACCGCAGCAGATTCCACCTCATCATCAGCATAGGCGCTGATCGGACACATGGTCACGCAGAGCGCAGTTGCCAACACCACGGACAGCGCTTTGCGCGCCCATCCACGCGCACCTCTCCTGTGAATTGTGCGCGAATTATTCGCCACTTCTTTTTCGCTACTCGAAGACATAGTCGCCCCCTCTGACACGCTTAAACCTCATACGGCGAACGCTGTCTCGCGCGTGCTCCTCTCCTGCACGTGCGCGATTTTTCGCCACCGTAAAAGTATAGGGAACGGGTCAGGTATGGCGGAGGTTTAGTTGTGACATCGGCACGTCACGATTATTACATTTTACCTGGTCATTGGCGGTATTTTTAACGCCGCAAAATGGGGTTTGCACCTCCAAAAAGAATGCCCTGAAGCCGCCTACCCGGCGTATGCGTCTTCGGCCGTGCAGGCAAGATCACGATCGTGCACAAAGGCCTTCGTTTATCCGTGCTTAAGTCGTTTACGCGCAGCCTGATGCTCAGGCGGAATCTCGGTCTCTGCCAGGTCTTTTACCGCGTCCTCAGTGCCAGCCGCAAGTGCTGTGCCGTAATACCAGCGCTTGAAATCCAGCACACTCAGCGTTTCTTGCAGCCGCTCAATTTCTGCCAGCACCGCCGCGCGTCGCTCCTCAAACAGCGCCAAACGACCCGCCAGCGTGGCATCTCCTTGCTGCACCATCTCCATAAAGTCGCGAATATCTTTGATGGAAAGTCCCGACTCTTTGAGACACTCGATCACACGACATGCCTCAACATCGCGCTCCGAATAGCAGCGCCTTCCACTTTCGGTACGCTCCACTTCGAGCAAAAGACCTTCGGATTCGTAATAGCGAAGGGTGGATGGCGCCACGTTCAGCAGCTTCGCCACCTCTCCCACGGTGTAGGTCATAGTGCGTTCCTTCTTTCGACCGTGCTTCAAACTTCTAGCGCATTGCGCCGCTGTGGGCAGCAGCTGAAAGTATTCGCCAAACTTTTTGTCTGGTCTGCTTGACTTAAAGTTCACTTTAACTTGTAAGATCGCATTATGCAAGACAGAGGAAAGGACGTTTACCATGCAAGACGAACAGTTGGAATTGACGCAGGCGTGGGACAAAGTGTTCCCCAAAAGCGACAACGTTGACCACGAGAAGATCACCTTCCACAACCGCTACGGCATCACACTGGCCGCTGACCTCTACAAACCCAAGGACGCGCACGCCCCCTTCGCCGCTATTGCGGTTGCTGGCCCGTTTGGCGCCGTCAAGGAGCAATCCAGTGGATTGTACGCACAGCAGCTGGCCGAGCGCGGGTTTTTGACCATTGCGTTTGACCCATCATACACGGGCGAAAGTGGCGGGCAGCCGCGCTACGTGGCCTCCCCCGACATCAACACCGAGGATTTCTGCGCCGCCGTGGACCACCTGTCGTGTCGCGACGACGTTGACCCTGATCGCATTGGCATTTGCGGCATTTGCGGCTGGGGCGGCATGGCGCTTTCCGCGGCCGAAAACGACCCGCGCATCAAAGCGACCGTAACGTCCACCATGTATGACATGACACGCGTTAATGCGAAGGGCTACTTCGACGCCGAGGACACCAAGGAAGCTCGCAATGCTGCACGCGCTCAGATGGCGGCGCAGCGCACCGAGGACTACCGCACGGGAACGTATAAACGCGCTGGTGGTGTGGTTGATCCGCTGCCTGCTGACGCGCCGCAGTTCCTTGCCGATTACTACGATTACTACAAGACGCCGCGCGGGTATCATCCGCGTTCGCTCAACTCAAACGAGGGTTGGAACGTCACGTCCAACCTGCCGTTTTTGAATCTGCCGCTGCTCACCTATTTGGACGAGATCGACAACGCCGTGCTTATCATTCATGGCGAAAAAGCGCACTCAAGCTATTTCGGCAAGGATGCCTTCGCCCGCCTCACGCAGAACAAGGGTGACTACGAGCACGCGAACAAAAATCTCATCATCGTGCCTGGTGCAAGCCACTGCGATCTGTATGATCAGCTGGATAAGATTCCGTTTGACGCCCTGCAAGCGTTCTACGAAGAGCACCTCGGCTAAGTTATCTGGCGTCGAGTGGCACATTGGATGGGTGTCGGGCATGGCATAAAAACCACCTCGGCACCCAATTTTTGTTTATAGACAACTTAAGAACGATAGACGTCCCTACGATGTCCTATCTCAACAGCAAGAACTACTAGCTCATCGTCCTGTATCTCACACAGAACTCGGTAGTCGCCAATTCGATATCGCCAGATTCCTGACTTATCTCCAACAAGCGACTTACCATGCGCCCTCGGATCAGCGCATCCATCGATGTTTTTTAGCAGCCAAGAAACAATAACTCGTCGAACCCCTGGATCAATTTTCGAAAGCTGCTTTTCTGCCCGCTTAGCAAACCGCAAGCTCCACATTAGAGATACTTCTTTGCAATTTCGTCAGCCGAAAACGTTACAGGATCAGCATCATACTCTGCTTTTGCCTCATACCAATCACGAAGATCCAGCTCATCCTCAATGCGCTCAATAACAGCAGTGCGAACAAATTCAGAGGCAGACACGCCAAACGTTTTCGCGTAATCGGAAATGAGAGACTTTTCGCTCTCATTCAATCGAATAGTCATCGTAGCGGTATTCATTGCGCCTCCTTTGCCTTGATGTAAGACATTGTAACACAACGCAAGAGGTATATTTTCGTCAGCAGAGCCTTCTTTAAAGACTGTTGAAATAGTGCAATTTGGCGCTCAGGATGCGAAAGACGGATTCGTCGATGCGCGCTTCGCTCAATTCGCCCGCCGTCACCGCGTCAAGCACCCCTTGGTACGCTTCGACAAAATTCTCTGGCATAAGCGCAATGTCGCAGCCTGCCTGAAGCGCCAAAACTGCGGCCTGACCTGGCGTATAGTAGTTTGTGACAGCCCCCATAGAGAGCGAGTCGGTCACCACCACACCCTCAAACGCCAGCGTCTCGCGCAGCAGCGACTGCACCAGCGCGGGGTTAAGCGACGCCGGCGTCTCATTGCCGGCAACATTGGGCACCGACACATGCCCCACCATGATCATCGGAACCTCTGCCTCAATGGCAGCCTCAAACGGCACCAGGTCAACGGCGCGCAGCTCCTCAAGCGTCTGGCCAATCGTGATCGAACCATCGTGCGAGTCCCCCGCCGCCACGCCAATTCCCGGGAAGTGTTTTGCGCAACTCATCAGGTTTTTCGCGCGAAAACCCTCCACCTCAGCGCGCACCATCTCCGCAGCCACCGTCGCGTCGCTTGAGAACGAGCGCAACCCCATGGTGTCGCTGCGCAGCGGGTTGACCACATCGGCCACGGGCGCGAAATCCAGATTGAAGCCCAGCGGCATCAAGTACTCAGCAATGTGCTCGGCGGCCTGCTTTGCCGCACGCGCGTCACCCGCAACGCCAATGTCGGAGGCGTTGCCCACGTCTTGGATGGCAAAGGCCTCGTTTCTTGCAACGCGCGTCACGGTGCCGCCTTCTTCGTCCACGCCTATGAGTGGCGCGACGTTTCCGCTCTGTGCGTATTGTTGCTGCAAGTCTGCAAGCAACGTTGTGGTTTGATCAGGGTCTATGAGGTTCGCCGCGAAGAAAATCACGCCGCCAACGGGATAAGTTGCAAGTGTTTCGGGCGCAATTTCGGCGGCTTGCGTAACGGGCGAAACCTCGGGCGCAAGCGCAAGTGCTTCGGGCGCCACCACAAACAGCTGTGCCACCTTTTGCTGAAGCGACATTTCCTGCATGCGCGCTTCTACGGCTGCGCGCGCCTCGGCCGCTGGGTCGGGAGCAGGCTCGGGCTCAGGTTCTGCGGCGGCCTCGGGCGCGTTGGACGCTTCGCCCTGGTTTGCGTTTGGGGTTTGCGCGTCGTCTTTGGGGTCGGATGCCGTGGACGCGCTGGCGCCTTCGCCACCTTCGGCCGCACAACCACCGAGCGCAGCTGAACCTGCGGCAACTGCCGCAAGCCACGCGAACCGCCGACGCGTCAATGTCTTCGCCAAAACACCCACCTCACTGCGTGACAAAGGGTCACTTCAAATGTCACATCCGTCGTAACTTTGCATACTATTTCACTATTATTTCACTATATTTCACTAAGGGCGCGAGCGTATCAGTGAATTCTATGCCGGTAGCGCCCGGGTTTGCGGATCAAGGCCCCCAGCGCGCGTTTTGGACGCTCAGACCCCATTTTGTGCAAAATACGACCATTTTCACAGCCGATTGGCAGCCGCCGTAATCGTCACCATTCGCTGATCTGGGGATATACTGCGCTCAATAAAGTTGTCGAAGTTCGCGTTGCACGAAACCCCGTCTATTTGGCCGCAACGTGTACGCGCGGGCGCGGCGTGCCCGGGGCAGCTCGGCAGCGCGGCGGCTCGGCGGGCTCGGCGGCGCGGCGGCGCGGCGGGATCGGCGGGTGCGGCGGCCACTCTGCGCGATGGTGGCGGCCACCTAACCCCCCCCAACGCAGCTCGCCCGCCAGCAATCCAACGCTGACGGGCGAGCTTTGAGCTTGCATCGGTGCGCAGATGTAAGCCCGACTTACGACGCGTGGCAGAGAACTAATCGCTGAACGATGTGGCGTTTTGTGACCATGCGCACAACGCTCGAAGCAACTCCCCCGCTCTCTGTCACCATGGCGAAGATAGCGTCTTAATAGGCAGAGCGTTTTCAAACAAAACGTCTCTTGTAGAGGGTCACATCAAAATGTGACATTTGAAGTGACCCTCTGTCACACACTCATTATGCAGAGGGTTCCTGCTGGGTGATGCAATGGATGTTGCCGCCGCCGTAAACGACCTGCTCGGACTGAACGCCGACGCACTTGTAGACGTCTTTGCCCCAGACCTCGTCATAGATCTCTTGCAGCGTATCCACGGCCAACTGGTCGTTCTCGTCGCCATACTGAGGAACGATAACGCCGTTGTTGGTTACCAGGTAGTTCATGTATGACGCAATCAGCGGCTCATCAGCAACGCGCGGCTCAGCGTTCTCATCAGCATCAATGGAGTCGCATGATGCCTGATCCATGTACAGCGGGTTCACCGGCATGGGAAGCTTGTAGACCTTGATCTGGCGACCCTTTGCGTCAACCGCATTTGAGAGCGTCTCGTATGCTGCATGACACTGATCGTAGAACGGATACTCCGGATCATCGGTCCAGATGCATGCCATAACGCCCGGTGCAATGAAGGTTGCAACGTCGTCGATGTGGCCATTGGTCTCCTCCGGGTCAATGCCCTCCTTCACCCAAATGACCTTCTCAACGCCCAGGTATTGCTTGAGCTCGTCTTCCATGTACGCGCGCAGTTCTTCGCTCCACGGCTGGAACTTCTTAGCGTATGCCGGCCAGATGGTGTCCTCGTCCTCTTCTTCAAGGAGCACAGCAGATGCCGTACGGCCAGGTGAGAGCAGGCATTGGTCGGTAACCACCAGCGTGCCTTCGCCATCAACCGTAATGGAGCCACCCTCCAGGATCATGTCATCGGGACGGTAGCGACGGCAGTGTGACAGCTCGGCCATCTTCTCAGCGATCTGCTCGTCTTTGTCCCACGGGAAGTACAGACCATCAATCAAGCCGCCGTATGCGTTGAAGTGCCAGTGGCATGCGCGCTTGTCGCCTTCGCCATTGATAACGTAGGTAGCGCCGGTGTCGCGGAACCATGCGTCGTCGGTGGTCATCTCAATGACGGTCACGTTCTCGTCGTCTTCGAACACGGCCTTGCAGTTGGCGAAGTCCGCTTGATTTGCGCACATCGTGACCGGCGTGAACTCAGCAATTGCGCGAGCGATCTCGGCATACTGTGCCTGTGCCGGCTTGGCACCATGCGCCCAGGTGTCGGTGCGGTGCGGCCAGCCCATCCATACGCGGTCTTGCGGGGCAAACTCAGCAGGCATATAGAATCCGTCAGCGGCCGGGGTTGATTCGCTTTCGTAAATAGTTTTCATAATGTTCGTCCTTTGTGACAGAGGGTCACATCAAATGTCACATTCGCGGTACACGGCGCGGTACCAATGACCAGCGATATATTCGCGGTACGCGGCGCGGTAGCAATGACGTGACCCTGCGTTTACTTAAAGCATTAGTTCAAAGTGATACTACAGAACCTTTTCGGATTTGCCACCGTCAGCGGCAAGGATTTGCGCTACTTGCGCCGGGTCAGCAGGCTCAAGCTCGTCTTGTTCGCCAGCAGCTTCTTCAGCCAGACGCTCTGCAGCAAGTGCCGGGGTCAAGCCCTTGAATTCTTCTTTGCGACCGCGAGCAGACCAGATGCGAATGCCTTCGCCCAAGATCACGAACACGATCACACCGATGAGCATCGGGAGCTTGTCGGCAACCTCGTCGGCCGAAAGCGGCACGATGGTTGCGATAATTGCCAGCACGAGCTCAACTGCAGGGATGATCAGCGCAACGGTCATAGCCGCGCCCTTGAAGGGGAAGCGGAACACGCGCGGACGATCCGGGTCAACCTTGCGCAGTTTCACAAACGCCGGGAACATCGGAATGTAGGCCATCAGCAAGAACACCACGTTCATAGAGAACAGCATCCAGAAGATTCCATCAGAGATAGCCTCAATCGGAATCAGCTGCAGGCACAGCGCCAGCGAAGCAACCACACCGTTGACTACCGCAGCGCCGGTGGGCATTTCGGTCTTGGCGCTCTCGTGTGCGAACACCTTCGGCATGTTTTGGTGCTTAGCAG
>CAJTML010000067.1 GCA_910577495.1 uncultured Eggerthellaceae bacterium | reverse complement strand
ATCAGCAAGCGTGCCACCCTCATGAACCAGCCCCACCCAATCGTGTACTTCCTCAAGGCGAAAGCCCGCAACCGCCAGCGCCGAGCGCGTCTCAGACACCAGCGCACCAAATCCGTGCGGATCCTTGCCTTCGCCCACCACAAATAACTGAGCCGGACGCTTATCCGCAAACAGGCGCGCGTAATAGTAGGGCTGCAACCGATCCAAAAAAGCTTTAAATTGCGAAGGAGCTCCCGAAAAATACACCGGAGATACCACCGTCAGCGCTTCTGCCTCGTTCAACAGCGCACGCACGCGAATCATGCCATCGGCTATCACACAGTAGAGCGGATCGCGACCCGGAACGCGCTTGTTTTGCTCGCAGACCAAACACCCCGTGCACGGCGCGATGTCCACATTCGCCAAGCTCACCACGTCTACGTCGTCTCCCTGCGCGCGATATGCATCCGCCACCGCTTCGGCAACCGCCGAGGTCCTACCGAGTGCTCGGGGGGATCCAGAGATGATTAACCTGCGCATATGCCCCTCCTCAGTCTCGCGCGCCCGCGCGACCACCCAACAGCGTCAGCGCGTTTTGATGCAGCTGCGACAAAAACGCCTTGCGCGCCTGCCCTAGCTCACACCCAAACACCTGCGCCAGCTGCGCCGCCGTAAAAATCGTATGCGCGGGCTCACATGCCATGCCGCGCATGGGCTCAGGCGTCATGTAGGGCGAATCCGTCTCGGTCAACAACCGGTTCAGCGGCACGCGCGACGCAGCCATGCGCACCTCATCGGTATTCTTAAACGTCACCGGACCACCAAAGGCCACATAGCAGCCTGCCTCCACCCACGGCGCCAGCACATCCTCATCCAAGTTGAAGCAATGCAGAAGCGTGCCCGCCGTCGGAAAGCCCTCTTCGCTCATGATCTCAAACGCCTCATCGTGCGCCTCACGCAAGTGCAACGCTACCGGAAGCCCCAGCTTGCGTGCAACACGAACCTGCGCGCGAAACACGCGGCGCTGATCTTCGCGGGGCGAAAAATCGTAGTGATAGTCCAACCCGATTTCGCCAATTGCACACACGCGCGGATCAGATGCGCGCTCAATAAGCGCCGCCTCCAGCGCGTCGTCGTAGTGCTTGGCATTATGCGGATGACACCCAACGGCGAAGCAAACCTGCGGCAGCTCAAAAGCCGCCCGCGGGTCTTCGCCACACGACACCAGCGCGCCCGCCTCATAGAGCGCGTCATCGGTTTCCCAGGGCAGCGCGTCTGCCGAATAAACAGCCCGCGCGGTCTGCGCCAACGGATATACCAGCTCTTCAGCTGCCTCCCGCGCGCGCATGACCTGGTCAAACGTGTCTGAGGCATCCTCCCACACGTCCACGATGTCGCAGATGAAGTCCACCCCATACACCGCCGCCTTCGCCAGCGCAGCAGCCGGCGACGCCAGCAGATGCACGTGCGCATGCGTATCAGCAATAGGAGCTTCAAGCGCCGGACACGGCGGCTCTACCACACGAAACTTGCCCTTCTTTCGCTTTTGGCGAAAAAGCGCGTCGTCAAAAATTGGCTCGCCCGAAAACCGCGAAACCGCTGTGTCGCCAGCGCCCTCCATAGATTACAGAACCTCAAGGTCAATGGCGTCCATGTCCAAACGCGGGAAGAGCGGATCCCCAATCTCAACCGCGTTACCGGCCGGCAGCTGACCCCATGCAGAAGCGGCCTCAATGTCAACCACCTCAGCAATGTCACCAAGCGACAGACGCTTGAACACCTCTTCAGAGGTATGCGGCATAAACGGCGCCATATACAACGCAATAATGCGAATGGCCTCAAGCAGGTTATACATCACATAAGCAAGCTCATCGGCTTTCGCCTCGTCCTTGGCAAGCGTCCACGGAGCTGCCTGTTCAACGTAGAGATTTGCCGCGTTCGCCAGCTTTTGCACCGCAGCAGCTGCACCAGTAAAGTCAACCTGCGCCATGCATGCGTCGTACTCCGCGTAGAGCTCATCGGCCACCGCCTTGAGCGGGTTTTCCACGCCTTCAAGCTCAGCAGGCGCCTCGGGCACCTGGCCGTCGAAGTACTTCTTCGTCATATTGAACACACGGCTGACCAGGTTGCCCCAGGTATTCGCCAAATCTGCGTTATACACCTGCACCATGCGCTCAAGCGAGATTGAGCCGTCGTGGCCAAACTGCACGTCGCTCATGAAGTAGTACCGGTACGCATCCACGCCAAAAATGGCCACCAAATCAGCTGGTTTCAGACCGTTACCCTTTGACTTGGACATCTTTTCGCCCTTCGTGAGCAAAAAGCCATGGCCAAACACCGTATGCGTAATTGGAAGCCCCGCTGCCATCAGCATTGCCGGCCAGATCACACAGTGGAAACGCGTGATGTCTTTGCCGACAAAGTGATACTGCATCGGCCAATTTGCGTCGAATTCGCCCGGTCGGTCCGGATCGGCATACCCAATACCCGTCAAGTACGCCAACAACGCGTCAGCCCACACATAAGCCACATGCCCCTCATCAAAGGGCAGCGGCACACCCCAGTCAAACGTGGAGCGCGAGATGGAGAGGTCTTTCAAACCGCCCTCCACAAACGTCACAATCTCATTGCGACGCGTCTCGGGACGAATAAAGTCAGGATGCTCAGCGTAGAACTCCAAAAGCGGCTGCTGGAACTCAGAAAGCTTGAAGAACCAGTTCTCTTCGCCACCTGCTTTTTGCACCGGACGTTTACAATCCGGGCATACCAGTTGGCCTTCCTCGTTTTTCTCCAGGTCACTCTCGGCGTAGTAGGTCTCCTCGTGCACACAATACCAGCCCTCATAGGAGTCCTTGTAGCAATAGCCCTTGTCATAGAGGTCTTGCCAGAACTTTTGCACCGTGCGCGCGTGGCGCGGCTCAGTGGTGCGCACAAAGTCGGTGTACGTAATGTCCAGCATATCCCACGCATCGCGAAATGCCGGCTCCATAGAATCACACCAGGCCTGCGGCGTCATGTCGTGCTGGGCTGCCACATCGGCAACTTTTTGACCATGCTCGTCCATGCCGGTAACAAACGCCACGTCATAGCCGTTCATGCGCTGGTAACGCGCCACCGTATCAGCAGCAACTGTGGTATACGCGGTACCCAGATGCGGAGCCGCGTTAACATAATAAATAGGAGTCGTAAATGAGTAGGTGCCTTTAGACATTATGCTTCCTTTAGATCAGGGATATACGGCGAATAATTGTACCACGCCCGTCGCAAAGCCCGGTCGTTTTACCGACACCAACCGCACAATATGTTCGAACGGCGAAAGAAAAACAAAATGACCCGGGCGCGAGTGCGTCCGGGTCATGAGCACTTTCTAACTAGGAGGGAGAAAAGGGTCAGAAAGGCTTCTTATGAGATTGCCTGTTCAAGTGCCGCGGCAACCGCGTTTTGGATGCCGTTGGTGGTGATGGTTGCACCAGAAATGACGTCGAAGTCAGGACCTTGCGCATCCTCGATGAGCTTCGCATAGGTGCCATCCTCAATGGCCTCATAGCCACCAATGCCTTGCGTCTCATTGTTGGGCGAGATATCCGTAACGGTAATTTCGCCACCAGATACTTCCAGCGTGACGTTGATTTCGCCACCCATACCGTTGCCAGTACCCGTGTAGGTGCCATCGGCAAACGTCGCGTTCGGGTCAATGCCAAAGCCTGACTCATTCTCAGCAGCGGCAGCCGCTTCGTTTTCGGCCTTAACAGCTTCCATAACCTCGCCACGATCCTGCGGGGTCACATCATTCATAAGGTGCTTCGCCACAAAGTAACCGTCAGGGATAGCAATATCCATGCCGCCTGCGCCAACGCGCGTGTCGCCAATACTGTAAACACCTTCCAAAATGGTTTCGCCATCAAACTTTGTAATGGTGAAGATGTTCGGGTCGGCCACCAAACCGCCATAGGTAATGTGCGAAGCAGGAGCAATAGCGTATGCGTAGAACGGCGGCTCTAAAGTCTTGCAATCCGGGTTGCACAGCTTGTTGCCCAGATCGGGATCTTCGTAGTTATCGCAGTACTGGTTGTAGGTTTCAACGGTCTTGGCGAATACGGCCGGGTCAGCACCAAATGCCTTCGCCAGATCCTCAATGGTGTCCGCAACAAACAGCGTTCCTAGCTCTTCAAGCGTTGAAATCGGCACACCAAAGGCGTTTTTGCCATCCACTACCAGCGAGGTATTCTTGTCAGAGATCTGATAGGCGAAGCGCTCAGGCAGCTCAAGCATAGCACGCGTCATCTCGTTGCGGCTTGCGTCCTCAGGACAGAAACGTTCGCCCTGTTGGTTAACGCGCAGCAGCGTCAAGAAGCGGTCGCCAACCAGCGTGTTTTCAGCGCCCGTTTTGGCGTCGCACTGGGTCAGGAACTGAATACGCTCCATCTGGTCGACGCCAGCACCGAATGCTTGCGCCATCGTGATAGCGTCACCCATTTGGAATGCGGTACCGTCAGAATTCGAGTGCTTAACAAAGCCATACGGCCAATCCAGGTTGTAGGCGGCCATCATGTCACGGTTGCTTGAGAAACCACCCGTTGCCAACACCACGCCACGTTTGGCGAATGCTGCCAGCTTGCTACCATCAGCACCTTCAGCATTTACACCAACGATTTTGCCGTCGTCGTCGCCGATAAGCGATACTGCACGCGTTGAGTAGCGAATATCTACGGGAGCCTTCTTCTCATCAAAGTACGCCAAGAAGGTGTCAATCCAGCCTTCGCCGCGCTCTGCACCCTCAACGCCGGTGCAACGAGGCCACGGATAGCCCGATCCACCGTAACCAACCTTAAACTTCAGACCAACTTCAGTATCAAGCCACTGGTAGAACTCTGGCGTGCGTTCATAGAGCACCATTTCCTCGTCAACGGGAATCTCGTCACAACGCGCATAGTCAATGCAGTGGAAGGTCAGCGAGTCGAACACCTTTGAGGTGTCGCCGTTTTCTTGCCAGTCTTTGTAGTCGGCCATAAACTGATCCCAGTAGCGCTCTTCGCTCTCATTTTGCGGACCACTTGCAATGATGTCGTCGATGTAGTTTTGCAGTTGCTGGGTCATCGGCGGTTTTGCGTAGTCGGGCAGGACCGGCGTTGACACACTACCATGGCTGATGAGCGTATTACCGCCAGCCGTCTTGTCAGCCTCAAGCAGCAAAATGCTTTCTGCGCCAAATGAATTGAGTGCTGCTACTGCGGCAAGACCTGCGCCACCCGCACCAACAACAATGGCGTCATATTCTGCATACTCAGTTGGCGCAGCCGGAGCGGCCGGCTCTGCTGCAACCGGTGTGGTTGCTGCTTGTTCTTGTGCACCAGTCTCTGAGAGTTTCTCTTCCGTGTTTTCTTGCGGAGCGCAACCCAGCGTGGTTGCTGCTACTGCCGCTCCCCCAAAGCCCATGAAGGCTAAAGCTTGACGGCGTGTCATCCCCTCGTTCAAAAAACTCATGTTCAATCCTTCCTCATGTGATTGCTCCCCCGGCACGTTTAAGCGGTTTGCGTATCTGCACCGCGGGTGTGCCGTTGGTTTGCAAGCCTAGAAGACCGATGTGCCACAAGAAAAGACTCAGCGAGGGCATACTTGCCCATACCCTTTTGGGTATTTGGGCGTTTAGCCTGATCAGTTTATAGTTTTTGGTTTCTAATTTTCGTCAGATGAAGCCAGCCTAACCAGCTCTTTGTACGAATGGACATCGCATTTTTTATAGATTGCCGCAATGCGCGCCTTGATCGTCCAGGGGCTGAGGTACATCTGCTGAGCAATTTGTTCGCGGTTCATACCTTGCAAAAGATAGTCCAAGACTTCCGCTTCGCTCTTCGTCAGATCAAACTTGAGCGAAAGCCGCTCTTTTTGTTGCGCGATGCGTTGTTCGCGACTTTCTTCCTCGGGCAGTTTGCCCTGCGCAAACGTTACGACGTTGCTCGTGTTGCTGGGAAGCACCGGGATAACTGCCAGCACCGCACAAATCGCTACCAGCGTTATGATGTCAGCCGCCATCTCGGGCGTAGCGAACATAAACACACCAAAGTAGATGAGTCCCGCAGCCCATGCTGCTCCCACGAAAATCGTGTAGTTGGACGTAAAAACATCGGTTGTCGAAAGACGTCGTTCGCGGCTCATCTCAAGCGTGAGCACAAATACTGAAATCTCTGTGAGCACCATCGGCAGCTCGCAGAGCGGGAAAAATGCAATCTGTATACCGCTGAGCGCAAGCGGAATTGCTGTGAGCGTAAATCCGCATACCACCACAATCAAACGCATCAGCATGCCAAATCTGATGGAAAACTTCTTACCAAGCACCCATAACAACAGCGCAAATAACACCAGCACGACAAAACCAGCAAACATATCAGCGTAGTCTTTGGTTAACCACCCCGTGCCAAACGAGTGGATGTTCCACCCCTCGGCTATCCCCCATGAAAAGCCAAAACAGACCAAAACCGTCACAATGTAGGGGGTTACGTGATATGACTCTTGGCTATAGGTATGTTCGCCATCAAAAACTTCGGGTGTTTTCAGCAGGCGCCACGCAAGAAGCGAACCGACCACGGCGCACCCCACAAGCATAACGATCGGAAAACCCGACGTACCGCTGGCCACAACTGACACGCCAATGACAACCGGCAGCAACAAATACGCCACCAAAAGTACCGCCGCCAGGTTAAAGCGGCTCCATTGCTCACTCACTGCCGAAAGCGCCTCAAGCCAAAAAAGCAGGGGTTGTGCATAGATTGCCCCGATTGAAATTGAGACAATGATCTGCGCAATGACCCCCGCCATTGTCGTGTTGTCCAGCGCTATCTGCACGACAAACCCAAAAATCGTGCACGCAACACACGCAACAAACCCAATGAGATACCACGTTTGCGGCTGCACCAAACGCAAGAACTTCCGCGCGCCATGGCAACCCAGCACAATACCCGTGAAAAACAGCAGCTGCGCGAAAATGCCATAGCTCCATGCGCTCACGCTGTCCTCGGGTCCAAAACTGATCTGAAACGGTCCACCACTAAACGTCACCAAATACAGCGCGAAGCCCACGACGGTGATGATTTCATGCTTGCGAATACTCAACCGAGTTTCCAACGTGCCCCCTTTGGATGCTTCAAACGTGCGCGCGATACATGAGACGCAAGATCAGATTATCACAAAGCGCGAAGTTGCGAAGTTTTAGTGGCAGTTTCGCCAGATTCGCTTCTCACTATATAATAGCTGGATGCTCAAAAATTCTGCGACATATAGAGCAACGTCAACAGGTGTGCCGGCGCATATCTGGCAAGCGTGTATGTGTCTGGGCCTGAGTGCACTGCTGGCGTGTTCGGGACTGTTTGGTACACCGCTGACCGCCCGCGCTGATGAGGAGGGCGAAGCTACCGACGTTGTTGAAGTTTCCGCAGATGAAACAGCTGAAACGGGCGAAGATACTGGCCTTGAGAGTGACTCAGGCGAAGCGCCCGTCACGGGCTCAAACCCCGATACCGAGATCCCCGAAGACATTGATCCGCTCACCCAAGAGGTTGAGCGTACCTCACAAGCATACGATGAGGCAAGCGCGCGCCTGTCCGACATTGAGGCGCAGATTGAAGAGAACGAAGCCGCGCTGGCCACCATGCGCGAAGAGCTGCCCGAGCAGCAAGAACGTGCCGCAAGCGCCTTTCGCGCACAGTACGAACTCCAGCAAGAAAGCCCCAACATTATCGCCATGTTTTTAGGGGCAACCTCGCTATCTGACTTTATTCGCAACTTTGTCTATCTGGACCACATTCAAGCCCGCAACGCCTCTGAAATTGAGCGCTTGCAGGACTTGAAGACCGACCTTGAAACCACCCAGGCTGACCTGGATGCCGCGCGTGAAGAAGCTGCCGTTGAAAAAGAGGCCGCCGAAACCGCCCTCAAAGAAGCGCAAGAAGCACGCGAAGAAATGCAGCGTCGTGCGCGCGAAGAGGCGGAGCGCCAGGCAGCAGAGGCAGCCGCGTTAGCCGCTCAAGCTGAAGCAGCCCGCGAGGCAGCCGAAAAGGCTGCTGCTGAGGCCGCCAAGAAGGATGCCGAGGACAAAGAGTCTGACGACGAAGAGGGCGAAGAGGAAGAATACGATCCCACCCAGGATGAGAACTACATCGCCCCTCCCACTGGCGCGCTTGACCCACCAACGCCTGATGGCGCTGACTGGAGCATGGGCAAAGACGCCTTTATTGCGGAGTGGGGTCAGCGCATTGATGCCTACTTAGCGGGCTCTCCGCTTTCGGGATACGGCACCACCTTCGCCGAAGCTGCATGGAACTATGGCGTGGATCCGCGCTGGTCACCGGCTATTTCAAACACTGAAAGCACCAAAGGCACGTTTTGCTTTGAGCCCTACAACGCATGGGGCTGGGGCGGCGGCAACGGCTGGACCAGCTGGGAGCAGGCAATTGACGCGCATGTGCGCGGTTTGGCGAACGGATACGGCTACACCATCACGGTTGCCAACGCGCAAAAGTATTGCCCTCCGAACTGGGAAAAGTGGTACATCAACACGTCGAACCAGATGGCACTCATTTAGTGCAGACGCGCGAACCAGGGCGTGCCCACACGTTAGCGCAGACGCGCGCGACGCTCTTTCCAATCAGGCATAAACCGATCCATCAGCGCATGGAACTTTGGCCCGTGCCCTCGCTCCAGCAAGTGACACAGCTCATGCACCACCACATACTCTAAACATTCAGGCGGATAGAGCGCCAATCGCACATTGATACAGATGCGCCCCGTTGCCGGCTGACAACTCCCCCAACGGCTCTTCATGTTGCGATACGCCAGCTTGCCGGCTTTCACACCCATGATAGGCTCCCATGCCTCAACCAGCGGCGGCACACACGCACTAACCACCTCGCGCCACGCGGCCACCTCATCAGGCGTTGCGGTCTCAGCACGCGCCATGGGAGATGTCGCCAATTCTGCGCGTTGCTGCTCAATCCAAGTTTTGTGCTGGCGAACAAACTGCTCAAGCTCTGCACGCGACACCTCAGGAGGTGCCGATATACGAAGCGCCGCACCCGCCTCCGCCAAGCGCATATGCACACCACGAATGCGCTTGCGCGTCAACTGCACGCGCACGCCGTCAATAACCAACTCCTGAGCAGGCGAGACAACCGCTCCTTGGCCTGTGCGCCGACGACGCGCCACTTACGCTTCATCCCCCAGCGCTATGGCGTAGGCTTCGTTGCGCGCAAGGCCAAACTGCTCAGCCAGCTGCTTTGCGATCTCCTTTTTGCGCATACCTTGTGCGCGAAGCTCAGCGGCCACCTCACGTGCCGATTGCTGCGCGTTTGCCTGTGCCACGTCATCTTCAGCGTCCGAATGACCATCCACCACCAGCACAATTTCGCCTTTGATCTGGCCTTGTGCTTCGCGATCCGCAAACGTCTGCGCCAAATCAGCCAACGGCATGCGCACGATCTCCTCGTGCAGCTTGGTAAGTTCTCGGCACACCGCCGCCTCGCGGTACGGAAACGCTTGTGCAAGACACGCAAGCGCACTGACCACGCGCTTGGGGCTTTCATAAAAAATGAGCGCCGCGTCCAAAGCTGCCAGGCTTTGCAAAAGCGTGTGGCGCTGTGCATCTTTGCGCGGGAAAAACCCGCCGAAATAAAAACTCGTATTTTGGGTGCCACTAGCCACGTATGCCGTTGCCGCAGCCACCGGCCCGGGCAGCACCTCAACCGTGCCACCTGCATCGCGCACGGCTTTAACCAGGCGCATTCCCGGATCAGAGACCCCTGGCATGCCAGCGTCAGAGCAATAGGCAATCACCTCGCCCGCCAGCACGCGCGATGCAACCGCATCAGCGCGCGCGGCAAGTGTGGCCTCATCCAAGCGCTCAAGACGCTTCTTGATACCCAGCGCCGCCAGCAATTTGCCCGTCACGCGCGTGTCTTCTGCGCACACCACGTCCGCGGATGCCAAGGCATCGCGCGAGCGCAGCGTCATGTCTCCCAGGTTGCCAAGCGGCGTGGGGCAAATGATGAGCTTACCTGATCTCGTTTGTTCGACCATAGCGCTTATGCCACCTCGGTTTCGCTCACCTCAATCTCCAAGGCGCCCCCATCTTGCTGGGTTGCCCGAGGTGACGACGCGGCCACCTGCGTGTCGCGCTCAGCGCGAGCCTGATACTCTTTTTCGGCCAGGTTCGCCTTCGCCACACTGATCATGAGCTTGATGCGATTGAGCTGGTTTACCTCAGAAGCACCCGGGTCGTAGTCAACCGCCACGATGTTTGACTGCGGATACTGGCGACGCAGCTCCTTGATAACCGCCTTGCCCACCACGTGGTTCGGCAGACACGCAAACGGCTGCGCACACACAATATTGGGCGCACCCGTGCGAATGAGCTCCACCATCTCCGCGGTGAGCAGCCAGCTCTCGCCCATGGAGTTGCACAGTGAGAGTACCTGGCTTGCGTAATCGGCTAGCTCATAGATGTCTGCCGGCGGCTCAAAGCGGCTTGATGCCTTCAGCGCGTTGGTGACCGGCGCGCGGAACTTCTCAACGACCTTCAGCGCAATGCGGCTGCCGAAGGCGCCCTTCGCCGACCTGCCAAGTGGATCTTTCTGGAAGATACCGCCTGCAATGCCAAAGAGGAAAAACTCAATGAGTCCCGGCACGACCGCTTCGCACCCCTCATGCTCAATCACGTCAACGACCTGGTTGTTTGCCGTGGGATGGAACTTCACGAGGATCTCGCCCACCACGCCAACGCGCGGCTTGGTGCCCTCACCTTGCAACGGTAAGGTGTCGAAGTCCTCAACAATGCGCTTGACGGTGCGTTTGAACTCGGCGCGTTTCAGGCCACGCGAAAGCTGCTCGCGACACGTGGTCATCCACTGGTCGAACAGGCGGTTTGCGCTGCCCGCCTCCACCTCATAGGGACGCGTGCGGTACAGACACATCATGAGCAAGTCACCATACATAAGTGCATAGACCGCCTGCAAAAGCATAGCTGGCGTGATCTTAAAGCCGGGGTTGTCTTCGCCCAAGTCCTTAAACGACAGCGCAATAACCGGGATGCGCTCAAGGCCAACTGACGCCAACGCCTTGCGAATGAGCGAGATATAGTTGGTTGCGCGGCAGCCGCCGCCGGTTTGCGTGATAATAACCGCCAGCTTGTCGGTGTCGTACTTACCCGACATGACCGCTTCCATAATCTGGCCGGTGACCAGGATGGACGGGTAGCAGATGTCGTTGTTGACGTATTTCAGGCCCGCATCAACCGCGCCGTGGTCAACCGAGGGCAACAACTCCAAGTTGTAGCCGTTGCGGTGGAAGATCTCCACGAGCAGATCGAAGTGAATCGGCGCCATCTGCGGACAGAGAATGGTATAGCCCGCGTCCTTCATCTCTTGGGTGAATTGCGCACGCGGGAACTCGGTGGTGGTACCTTCGCGCTGCTTGATGCGCTGGATAGTTTCAGGAGAGGCCTTCTCGGTAAAGGTTTCAGGCGCTTCAATGGTGATGTCGAAGTTTGCCGCCGGACAGGCAT
>CAJTML010000066.1 GCA_910577495.1 uncultured Eggerthellaceae bacterium | reverse complement strand
ATTTGGATGAAGGCGGTTCGTCAGATATTACGGGGCAGCTTGATGTCGGTGACATGATCGTAGAGAAGCTGGAAGAAAACGATCAGCTTGATTGGGTTATTACGGACTACGACGATGCAATGGAGCAACTTGAAGCAGGGCAGTGCTATGCGGCATTCGTCATTCCTGAAACGTTTACTGCTGACTTGCTGACCATTACAGAAGGATCGTTTACTCAGCCTGAAATTAGCTATTACGTTAACGAAAAGACTGGCCCAGTTTCGCCAAAAATAACCGATGTTGGTGCAACTACCCTTGAAGAAACCATCAATGCAACGTTTGTTTCTACCGTTACTGATGCGGTCACTGAGGCGGTGGATACGGCGCTTGATAACACGCAATCTGAAATTGACACGCACGTTTCAATTGCCTTGCAGCGCATTACCGATGCACAGTCAGCAATAACGGATGCGCAAGGCTCATTTGATTCAGTGGCTACCAGTGCACAAGAAGCAGCCGATAAGGTGCAAGAGGCTAAGTCTGCGCTGGATACTGCAGCAACACAAATTGATGAAGCAGCAGCACTTTTGGGAGACATTCAGACGAACTGCGCGCAGGTGAAGTCTTCGCTGTCGTCTTTTTCAACCTCATCAATGCCGCTGGTAAGCGATGTTTTGTTGCAAGCTCAACAGGCGGCTCAGTCAAGTAAAGATGCAACTTCCAAAGTGTCAAATTCAATTTCGAATGCAAAAGATGACTTGGGTGGAGTGGTAGATAACGCGGCGTCCATTATTGAGCAAGAACGCGGCGTGGTTGAAAAGCTCAATGAGCTAATTGCACAAATCCCTGAAAATGATGAGATTCCAGAGTTGGCTGAAGCAAAGACGCATTTACAAGGGGTAGTAGATGAGATTTCAGCTGGCATTGATAAAGCGCAAGGTGTGCTGGATAGCGTTGAGCAAACAGGAACTGAGATGGACAGTTCGCTGGACACACTCAGCGGTATTGTGGACTCACTTGATGAGGCAACCACCAACGCATTTGATTCAGTTGATGCTGCATCAGATGCCCTCTATGGTCAGCTGATTCCGCAATTGCAAGCTGCTCTTGATAGCGTCTCCAGCTCCGCTGCCACCTTGCAAGGTGTCTTGAGTTCGCAAACTGCACTGATTTCGCAGACGAAAGGTGCACTTGACGAGCTCTCCGAAACCCTCAGTTCTGCAAGCAGCACAATAGCGGAGACCGCAACACTCTTTACGGGCGTCAATGATGAACTCAGTGGTATCAGTGGTGATGTCTCTACCTTGCAAAACGTCGATATCTTGCAAGATTTGCTGGGCGAAGATGGACTCAATGCTGAACAGATTTCAGACTTCATGGGTGCACCTACCAAGGTGGTTACCGAATCGCTCTATCCGCTCAACGCCTATGGATCAGCTATGGCGCCGCTATTTATGAATCTGACATTTTGGATTGGCGCTATTATGCTCATTGTGATTATGCGCCAAGAGGTGGACGAGGAAGGGTTTCCTGACATTACCTATACGCAAGCCTACATGGCGCGTTTTTTGCTGTTCGAATTTTTGGCCATCATCCAAGCAATCATTTGCTGCGCGGGCGTGATGGCAATTGGTGTGCAAACCATGAACGCGCCAGCTCTCTTCGTGGCAGCTGCCATCTCTTCGATGTCATACATGTCCATAATCTTTGCGCTTTCGCTGACGCTGCAACACATTGGCAAAGGTATTTGTATCGTGCTTGTGTTCGCCCAGATTCCGGGTGCTACCGGGCTCTATCCCATTGAAATGACGTCAAGCTTTTTCCAGACGGTCTATCCGTTCTTCCCGTTTACCTATGGCATTAGCGCTATGCGTGAGTCAATTTGCGGGTTCTACGGAACGCACTATTTCCAAGATGTGGGCATGTTGCTGCTGTTCTTCGCCATCTTCTTGCTTTTGGGTCTAAAGATTCGCCCACTCATTGCAAGTGCGAACTATATGGCGGCCCAGCAAGTGGCACAAAGTGGCATTTTTAATGGCGAAGAGGTCTCGGTGCCGCGCAATGGCTACAGCGTTGCGCATATTCTGGAGGCTATTGCACATCCGCTGGATTACAAAATTTCGCTGCAAAAGCGCTATGAGACGCTGCAAAACATACGTCCGAAGTTCATCAAAGGTGCCATCATTGGTGGGTTTGCGGTGCCGATTGCGTTGATGGTGGTTTTCGCGTTGACACCCGCAGAAAAGGTGTGGATCTTAACTGGCATTTTGCTGTGGATGGTACTGGTGTTTGTGCTGATCATCATTATGGAAAGCAAGTTGTATAGCATCAAAAAGCAATTGCAGCTTGACGAATTGTCAAAAGATGAACTCATCTCGCTTGCAGATGTGACAAAGGGTCACATCAAATGTCACACGAGCGCGACCCCTGAAGATATACAAGCTGGTAAAGGGGGTGAGCGCGATGCATAACATGTGGCTGCTCATCAAAGACGACTTTAAGCGACTATTCAAAAATGCCATCAGCATCATTATTGTGATTGGCTTGGTTGTGCTGCCTTCGATCTTCACCTGGTACAACGTTATTGCCTGTTGGGATGTGTTTGAAAACACCGGCAACCTCACCGTGGCGGTGGCAAACACCGATGAAGGATATGAGTCCGATCTTATTCCTTTGCGCGTCAACGTGGGGGATCAGGTCTTAAACGCGCTGCGCGCAAACGACCAAATTGATTGGCGAATTACCGACGAAGAGGATGCCATTGATGGCGCACGGTCGGGTAGATATTACGCGGCTGTGGTCATTCCGAAGTCGTTTTCGAAAGACATGCTGACGTTTTATAACCAGGACGCTGAGCATGCCGAAATCATTTATTACACCAATCAGAAAAAGAGCGCCATTGCTCCAAAGATCACCGATCAGGGCGCCGATATGGTGTCATACCAGGTAAACGAAGTGTTTGCCGAAACGCTTTCAGAAGTTTCGCTCTCGCTGGTGCAAGGTCTTTCGAACTATGCCGACGAAGCAGATGTGCAAGGCAGAATTGCGGCACTTTCAAGTCACGTGCGCACGATGGCAACACGGATTGACGATGCGGCCTCGGTGCTTGCGTTGTATGCAACGCTTACTGAATCGATTGACTCGCTTAACGCTACGACGCTTGATTTGCTGCGAAGTGCTGATCAAAGTGTCACCGACCTAACGACCACCGCGCAAAATGGTGTGGGCTCAATTAAAAGTGCGCTTGGCCAAGTTGGTGGTTCCAGTGATGCTATCTCTGATGCCCTGTCTGCAGTGCAAACGCGCTATGAAGATCTCAGCGCGCAGATTAGTGCGCTCTTCGACGAAACAAGTACACAAACGGGCGAAGCAGCAGCTAAATTGCGCGACGCTGCAAGTAGCGTGGACGCACAAATTACTGATGCACAGGCGCGCCTTGATGCAGTAAAGGAGCTGCAGACCAAACTTCCCGAAGACACGTCTGAGCAGGTTATTGCGGCACTTGATGGTATAGCGGAGCGCATGCAAACCATCATTGATCGCTTGGGAGACATGCGCGATAACCTGACAAAAGCAGCTGACAAGCTGGATGCCGGCATTGCGGATGTGTCCGAGGAACGCGCGAAGGCTGAGGCGCTTATTACTGAAGCGAAGCAAAGCGCATCAGCGATTAAGGATGACTACGAGCAAAATCTTAAGCCTACGCTAACGCAACTCATTGGGGATGCGCAGACGCTTGCGGCGGACCTAGATGCAGGACTTGGCGAAGCTCGCGGTGCTGAAGATACGGTCGAAGAGACGCTTTCATCAACTTCAGACACCATGTCAAATGCCCCCACCAAGATTAACGACTCGGTTGCGCGCTTGCATGAGGTATCCGATAAGATGCGCACGCTTGCTGATCGCATTGATGAATCTCTGGCAACGGGCGATACGTCAACACTGCGTGAGCTCTTCACGAGCGACATCCAGACACTCTCGCTTGCACTTGCAGCTCCTGTTGGTATGGATAGGCAAGCCGTCTTTCCGGTGGAAAACTTCGGATCGGCTATGACGCCTTTGTACACCTCGCTTGCCATCTTTATTGGGTCGCTTTTGATTATGGTTGCACTCAAGCCGCACCCCCTCAAAGAGCAAGTGGCAATGCTCACCAACCCGAAACCACGTCAGCTATTCTTGGGACACTTTGTCGTGATGGCGTTTATCTCGCTTATGCAAACGACGCTCATGGGACTTGGCAACATCTTTTTCCTACAGGTGCAAGCAGTGCATCCGTGGCTGCTCATGATATGTTTCTGGGTGTCGGGACTGGTGCTGGTCTTTTTGATCTATTCGCTGGTTGCAGCATTTGCCAACCTTGGCAAAGCTATTACGGTACTACTTTTGATTGTGCAGGTTACCGGCTGCGGCGGCTCATTCCCGCTGCAACTTTTGCCCTGGTTTGTGCAGGAGATATCTCCCTATTTGCCACTGACACATGTGGTAAATGCTATGCGTGCTGCCATGATGGGTACGTATGGGGATGATTTCTGGATTCAAATTGGCCAGCTCTGTCTCTTCCTGATCCCGGCAGCGCTTATTGGGCTAGTACTTCGCAAACCGTTGGCGAAGTTTATGGAGTGGTATGTTGAGAAGGTGGAATCCACGCAGTTGATTGGATAGCTTTCAAACCGAGATGAGGCGAATAGGAGATCCGCGAGTAACCTGTGTGCACATTGTGTGCAAACGGGCGGTAAGTGGTAGAAGCTTCACGAAAAAACATAACTGAATTTCTTGTATGAAACACGGTGTAGGTTGGCAATTTTTGCATAGCTTTCGCCGTGTTTTCATTTTTTGTGATGATGGGTTCACGCCTTGTTACCAGGTTTGAGATTTGAGGCACTTTCGGTTTTTGTGCAGGTGCACAAAAAGCTATACTTAAAGCCTTCCAAGCGAGGGTTTTATCAATAAACCGTGCCAAGTATTCGCTTCGGAGGGAAGGTATGGATCCGCGTGATCCGCATGACGCGCAAGCGTCAAAATAACGAACAGAAAGGTAGTTTTATGAGCGGTGACAACGTAGTGCTCGCGCGTAATACCGAGAATGCTCCTGTGAGCCCTCTGTATTCGCAAACCGTAGCTTTTTCTCACTACAACAACCTGTCCGCCCAACTTCCCGTTGACCCCAAAACGGGCGAAATCGTAGCTGGTGGCGTGCGTGAGCAAGCTGATCAGTGTTTCGCCAACATCAAGGCCATCGTGGAAAGCATTGACCATTCGCTCAACGATGTTGTACGCGTAACGGTATTCGTGCGCGACATCATGGACCTGGCCGAAGTTGATGACTCGTTTGTAACCTTCTTCACCAATCATGTTCCCACTCGTACCAACGTAGCTGTTGCCGGTTTGCCGCGCGACGCTCGCGTGATGGTGGAAGCACTGATCACCAATGGCGAAGGAACCATCCCGAATGCTCCGCAGGCGGGAGATCTGCTGAAGTATGTGAACAACACGCACAATGCTCCATACAGCGCACTCTCTTCGCAGTCTGTAGCATTTTCACACTACAACAACATCACGGCACAATTGCCGATTGATCCGGTTTCCAATCAGATCGTACCGGGTGACACTGCTGCACAAGCAGCACAGTGCCTCAAGAACATCAAAGCAGTTCTGACTGCTATGGACGTTCCGTTTGATGACATCGTCAAGGTCACCATCTTCTTGAAGGATTTGGCTGACGCAGATGCCGTAAATGAAACCTACAAGCGCTTCTTCCCGGATTCAGGCATTGCTCGTGCAGTTGGTTATGTGCCGGCTCGCACCATTGCCAAGGTTGACGATCTGCCGATGCACGCTAATGTGCAGATTGAAGCAGTTGTTTCTCACGGTGACGGTACACCTCCGCAAGCCGTTGAAGATCGTCATGGCCTGATCATTGAGGCTAACAACACCGATGCTGCTCCGAAGTGCCCGTTTGCAACCCAGACCGTGGCATTCTCGCACTACAACAACGTTGGCGCTCAGCTGCCGATTGATCCGGCAACGGGCAAGTTTGTTGCAGGTGGCGTGAAAGAGCAAACTGCACAGTGCTTGACGAACATCAAGGCTATCATTGAAAGCGTTGATCACAGCATGGCTGATGCCGTTAAGATCAACGTGTACCTGAAAGATATTGCTGATCTGGATGCCATGAACGAGGCATACGCTGAGTTCTTCCCTGAGGGAACTCCTGCTCGCCGCGTTGTAGCAACCGGTGCAAACCCCATGGATGCCCTGGTTCAGATTGAGGCAATCTTTGGTAACGCTGAAGGCACGCCTCCACTGGTCTAGTTTGACGCGAAAGGCACATTGCCTTCATTCGGCACGAACAACTGAGATCGGATTATATCCGACACAAAAGCGCCCACTTAAGTGGGCGCTTTGCTATGCCCGAGGTGAGTGCCTAGGCGTATTTGCGTTGGAAGATGACCGTGATCACGAGGCTGATGGCTACGAGTGCGGCAGCAACAACAAAGGCAGGCTGATATGTTGCAGTCGTGGCGAAAAGAGCACTCATAATTTGCGGCCCTAAAATACCAGCAGCTGAAAAGGCTATAAAGAGCACGCCGTAGTTAACTGAGTTGTGTGCGCGCCCAAATTGCTCCGCGCAAAAGGCGGGATAGACCGACATGGTGGATCCGTATCCAAATCCCACCAAACAAAGCCCTGCGTAAAAAACAATCATATTACCAGGTACAACGAAAACGAGTCCAACTAAGCCTACAAGCATGCCGCCAAATATAATGCGAAGGGTAGTAATGACACCCAACTTATCACACACAAAGCCAGAAACTAAACGACCAAGCGTGTTAAAGAGCGCAAGCACCGATACTGCAAGCGCAGCTTCGCCCACGGAAAACCCCGCAAGCCCTTGAGCAATCGGACTTGCTTGCGAGATAACCATCAGCCCCGAAAAGGCCGAGCAGAGCAGCATGGCGAACATGAGATAAAACTTCTGCGTGCGAATCATCTGCTGCCAGGTGAGATCTGTATCGTAGTGCACCGCGGTATTGGTTTGGTAAGCTTGCGAAGTGGTGGTTTGAGCATCTGACGAAACGCTGGTTGTTGTGCTTGCAACAGCTGGAACAAAGTGTGCAGGTGGTGCTTGTACGCGCGTTGAGACAAGCGCAATGAGCACAAACATCACTACACCCAGCGCCTCAAAAGCAAACGTTACCGAGAACGCTTCAATCAGAGCATTCGCAATGACTGGCATGAAGACAGAACTGAGTCCATAAAACGTGGTGATGATGCCACCTGCTGTGCCAGGTTTGTCAGGATAGCACTTCACCGCATTAGAGAGCAGCGAGCCATACACCAGTCCTTCGCCAAGTCCCAAACACACGCCATAGGTAAGCATGAGCATGAGTGGGCTGGTGGCAAAGCCGCTTGCAAACATGCCGCCGCCAAAAAGAATTGAGCCGGCGAACACGACTTGTTTGGGGCCGAGTTTGTCGTTGATAATCCCGCCAAAAATCATCATGAGGGTGCTCATAATGGTAGTGACGGTAAAAACTGCTGAGAGATCAGGCGCGGCGATGTTTTGGGTGAGGGCGAAGTGCTCAGCCATAGGTGTGGCAAATACACTCCACGAATAGATTGAGCCAACGCATAAATTAGCTACGCATGAGGCAACTAATATAGCGTTACGTTTGTGGGTAAACTGCTCGTTTGAGGTGCGCTTTTGCTGCGCGACACGCTGATCTGACATCGCTGGATACCTTTTCTTGCATCACAAAAATCACGATGCGTTTTGCAAGCCATCATGACTAACAATACTTTCGCTTTTGCAAGGCGAAGGTTTCACTTCGCATACATGCATCCGTTCAGCATAGGGGTTGTTTTATACTTGCGCAAGGGTCAACAATAAGCTTGACTCATGAGATGTTGCGAAGGCGTGATCGCATGAAAAAATATCTGCTTAAGCGCTGGTGGTTAGTGCTCTTTGGTATTGTGTCGCTGGTTTTGGTGGCCATCTTTTCAGCAAATCCAACCTTAACAGAACACGTCTATAGTCGCTGTGTGTTTCCCATTCTTTCAACGGTGGTAGGATTTTTGCCATCGCTTCTGAGTTTTTCGGTTGCCGAATGGGTGGTGCTGGTCTTTTTGCTCTTTTGTGTGGGCTACGTGACCTATTGGATTATTCAGATTGTTCGCAAAAAAGGCGAACGCAGCTTTCAAATATATAAGGCGCTCGTGGGTGCGCTGGGGATTGCTTCTGTTACGTATTTTTGTTTTGTTGTTACGGGGGGCTTCAACTACTATCGCTATACGTTTGCGGAATCTGCTGGCATTGAGCTTGAGCAGTCAAGCACCGAAGAGCTTGAAGCTTTGTGCTGGTCGCTTGCGGACAACATGAATCAAACCCGTGCCGAGATTGGGGATACGGTTGATGTGTGTACGCTGGAGCCGGGGGACTTTGAGCGCTATGCCCAGAGCTCAGTAGGCGCCATCAAAACGCTTTCGGAGACCTACGCGGTGTTGGAGCGCCCGCTCTATTCAACTCCAAAACCCGTGCTTGCCAGCGAGTTTTTATCTGACGCTAACATTGCGGGCATTTATTTTCCTTTTACGGAAGAGTCAAATATCAATACCCAAAGTATGCTTTTTAGTATGCCTGCTACCATGGCTCATGAGTTGGCGCACCAGTGTGGTTTCATGCGCGAAGACGAGGCCAACTACATTGCCTATGCGGCATGCGTGCACACCGATCAAGACGCCTTGACGCGCTATAGCGGCTATACGCTTGCGTATGATTACTCACTTTCTGCGCTCAACAAGGTTGACCCTGATGCAGCAGCAGAAATTAGCGCAAGTTTGTCTGACGCCGTCAAAGCAGATCGTGCGCGTCGATCGCAATTTTGGGCTGAGCATGAAGGCGAAGTGTCGAAGATTTCTACCCGCATGAATGATGCCTATTTGAAAGCCAATAAGCAAACCGATGGCGTGCAAAGCTATGGACGCATGGTTGACCTGCTGCTGGCCGAACAACGCGATCATACCTTTGCCAATTAAAAAATCACCTCCTCAACAAACCACTTAGGGTCTTCGTAATACAGATAGGTAGTCTTTTCACCAATGCGAATGGTGTAGCAGAGTCCATCTCCACCAACGCGGCGTGATGAGGCGCGACGCATGCTGATAACCTCATCAACCGGATAGGTGGTGCCGTCATACCACTGGATGGATAGCGGGCGAACCCGACCATCTTCATCCATGCGCGCGGTGACAGAAACGTATCGTTTAACTCGATCAGTAATACCTTTCATGCTCACCACCTATCGCAAATATCCAATGGGATGTACGGTGTTGTCGCGCTTAATATCCAAATGTGCCATGGCTTCATCGGTCATTTCCACGACGCGTTTAACGCACCCGTTGCCAAACCGATTGCGCAGTGCGTCAATGCATCGGTCAAGCCGCTCTTGTTTCAGCACGCTCTCAGTGTCTCCAAATAAGTCATATTGCACCACCTCACGCGCAGAAACCAAATTGGTTGTGCGCACGTGAAGCGCACGAATGGCATGCTCAGCATCCAGGGGCTGATTGGCTTCCAAAAGATCAAACGCGGCATTTGCAATATCGGTGGTGAGACATGTTGGCGCACGCAGCGTTGTTTGGCGCGAGTATCCTCCCAGATCAGACGCGCGCCTAACTCCAACGCAGACCGTTTTGCAGCGCAGCTGGGATTCACGCAGGCGCTGGGCAACCGATTCACTCAAAAGCCATATAAGCGCTTTAACTTCAGCGGGGGAGCACAAATCGTGCGGCGCGGTGAGCCCGTTGCCAATTCCCTTAATGACGTAATCCACATCTGCGCGGGCTGGATCCATGATGCGCACAGGACTGCTGTCTTCGCCCCGAGCAAATGCGCGCAGCATAAAGCCGATCTTGCCGAAGCGCTTTTGCAGGTAGTAATCACTGGCCCCTGCAATATCTCCAATAGTCTCATAGCCTGAGCTGTGCAATTTGCGACGCGTGGCGCGCCCTACATACATAAGATCTCCCGCATCTAGTGGCCAGGCAACGCGCTGGTAGTTGTTGCGTGTAATGGAGATGATCCCGTCTCCTGGATCGGTGTCACTTCCCAATTTGGCGAAGACCTTATTCCACGAGATACCAACACTGACGGTCAGGCCAAGCTCAGATTTGATACGCTCAGAAATCTCTTGCGCAATAAGGTGCGGGTCGTCCCCGAAAAGCGCAAGTGATCCGGTGACGTCAATCCATGACTCATCCAGCCCAAACGGCTCCACCTGATTGGTGTAGTCGTAATAGATCATGCGCGCTAAGCGCGAATAGCGTTTATACGCTGCATAATCAGGCATGACGACCGCCAGATCAGGACACTTTTGCAGCGCTTGCCACAGTGGTTCGGCAGTGGTGACGCCAGCTGCCTTTGCCTCGCGTGACTTTGCCAAAATAATGCCGTTGCGCTTTTTGGGATCTCCCGCAACAACGATGGGACGTCCTCTCAGCGCAGGGTTGAGGTGTTGGGCGACCGATGCGTAAAAGGCGTTCATGTCAATATGCATAATGACGCGATCTTGCATAGATCCTCCTTTGACACGCGCAACCAATAGGGTAGGGAAAAGTAAGAACGTCTGTTCGTTTTCTGTGCTGTATATGATGCACCCATTGCAGCGGTGCGTCAATCGAACAGATTGTGTTTTCTTGGTTGCGCACGCTATGCCGACCATTTACGCCTTGCGAAAAATTTCGCCGCCACACCTCTTGAATTGCACTACACTTTACATCTTGTGACCGCGTGTTGTGGTGCGTATGTCTTTGGTGACCACGTGTTATGGTGCGCGCGTTGCGGTGACTGTGTGTCGCGTTTTGTGCACGTATTAGCCCTTGAGTAGAAGGGGGTCAGCGATTGCAAGCCCAAGAGTCGCGCCCTCCCGACGAACACGACCTCTTCCCGCCAACCCCGCCTGAGGGGTCCATTGGCAATCTTCGAAAAAGTAATATTTCTTCGCTCGGCATTGCCTTTATGCTCTTTTGCCTGGTGTCGGCTGGTGCGTTTGGTATTGAGGAGATTATTCCTGCCGCAGGACCGGGCTTGACGCTTATTATGCTGATCGTGCTGCCCTTTGTGTGGGCGCGTCCCATTAGCCGCTTGGTGGCAGAGGCGAACGCCATTTTGCCGCGCGAAGGTGGCATTTATGCGTGGGCAAAAGAAACCTTTGGCGAATTTTGGGGCTTTCAAGCTGGTTGGTGGACCTCTATGGACACCTATATCTCAAGCGGCGCCTATATTGCGATGGTAGGCGGGTATACCTCGCAGTTGCTTTCGCTAGATGACGCAGGTGCGTTTGTTGTAAAGCTTTTGGTAGTGGGCACGTTTACCGTGGTCAACCTGGTGGGTTTGGTTGAAGTTGAACGCATCAGCTCGTTTTTCTCGGTGCGCATCATTATCGTCTTTGGCTTGGCGGTTGTCTTTGGTTTGGCGAACTGGCAGACCAACCCCTTCGACCCAATTTTGGCCGAGCCAGCTAACCCCATGAAGTGCATTGCCGAGTCCATTAGCTTAGGCATCTGGATGTATTGCGGCTACGAATGCATTGCTGCCATGTCGGGGGAGTACGAGGATTCCTCGCATACGGTGGCGCAGGGTTTTCGCATTGCACTGCCCCTCAT
>CAJTML010000065.1 GCA_910577495.1 uncultured Eggerthellaceae bacterium | reverse complement strand
CTCCCGCCGCCGGCATTGGCGCCAGCGCCATCGTGATTGAAGACGCTGAGCCAGTTCGCCTTGAGCTGGAAGCATATGCCGCGCGCGCAAAGAACCTCTCCACCGTGAAGCTACTCAAGGGCACCTTCGCCGCTGATTTAATTGTCGAATGCGCCAAAGAGCAGGGCTGCGACCTCATCGTTATGGGCAGCCGCGGGCGCGGTGGCGTTAAGGGCTACCTGGGGTCGGTCAGCTACGCGGTCACCAAAAACTCCCCTATTACCGTGCTTATTGCCAAGGACGATGAATAGCCCATGAGCGACCCTGTCCCGAGTTCCCCAAAACCCGTTAAACCGCTCAAGCAAAAGCTGTGGACGCGTGACTTTGTTCTGGGCACGCTCACCAACTTCGTCATTTCGGCGAACTACTTCATGCTCATGGTGGTCATCACCGCCTACACCATGGAGGCGTATGGCGCGCCTGCCTCGCTTGCAGCGTTTTGCGCGAGCATCTTCATCATCGGCACGCTGGTGGCGCGCTTTACGAGTGCTCTGTTGATTGAGCGCATCAACACCAAGCTGCTTCTTGTTATCGGAACGCTTCTGGAGGCCACGCTGACCGCGCTGTACTTTGTGCACGGCGCCCTGTGGCTGCTCATCGTGGTGCGCTTTGCTCACGGTTTTGCGTTTGGCACCTGCTCTACGGTGGTAACCACGATCGTGACCAGCATGGTTCCGGTGGAGCGCAAGGGCGAAGGCATTGGCTACTTTATGCTTTCGGTCACCCTTGGAGCCGCTATCGGTCCGTTTACGGGCATCTTCATCTCGAACAACTTTGGGTATCCGACCCTTTTCGCCATTGCGACGGCGGTGGTGTGCGTATCGCTACCGCTGGCGTTGGCCATCCGTGTTCCCAAGGATCAAACGCGCGGTAGTCGTGCCGCTGCCCGCGCAAAGGCGCAGGAACAAGCTGCAGCTGACGAGGTTGCCGCTGATCTGATGGCTGATTCTGCCGAAGGGGTCCGTGAGCTTCGCGTTGGCGAAACGACCGCGACCGCAGCGCAAGCCGCCCCCGCCACAACCACCACCGCACGCGCGGGGCTGAACAGCTTCGTCAACAAATTCATCGAGCGCAGGGTACTGCCCATCTCGCTGGTGGCCTGCATTGTCTTTTTCGGGTACTCAAGTCTGCTGACGTTCCTCACGCCCTACGCCACCGAGATTGGCCTGGCGCGCGCAGCAAGCGTGTTCTTTATCGTCTATGCATTCAGCATGTTCGTAACGCGTCCCTTTACCGGCAAAGCGTTTGACCGTAAAGGTGCACGCCCGGTGATGACGCCCGCGTTTTTCGCCTTCTCAGCAGGCATGCTGCTTCTGGCCTTCGCCAGCAATGACTGGATGATTTTGGGCGCGGCACTGCTGTTGGGATTTGGTGTTGGCACGATCCAGTCGTGCGGCCTTGCCGTGGCGGTGCGTGAAACCCCCGACGACCGCCTCAGCAAGGCAAACGCGACGTTTTATATCATGCTGGATCTGGGCGTGGGTATAGGCCCGGTGCTTTTGGGCGCGCTCCAGCCCATCATTGGCTATCACGCCATGTATATCGGCATGACGGCGCTTGGTTTGGGTGCGCTGATACTATTCCTGCACATCTGCGGCAACAAACGTGTCGCGGTCGGGAGCAAATGATTGCATAGCCTCAATTGTGCGGGCGAAGAGCTCATCTAACTCCCAGCCCAGCATGTCAGCGCCGCTGCGAATAACATCGCGGCTCACGCCAGCAGCAAAGCGCTTGTCCTTGAACTTTTTCTTGAGCGACTTGACCTCAAAATCCATCACGCTCTTCGACGGGCGCATCACAATAGCGGCACCAATAAGACCGGTCAGCTCTTCGGTGGCGAACAGAATCTTTTCCATCTGAAGCTCAGGTTTGGGCAGGTCAGTATTGTAATCTGACGTATGCGACTGAATGGCGCGAATGAGCTCAGGGGTGCCACCTGCCGCCTCAATGAGCGGCGTGGCGTAGAGCGTATGCATCTCAGGTTCGTCGTCGTGCTCTTCCCAGTCCAGGTCATGCAGCAGTCCCACGATGCCCCAGAATTCCTCGTTCTCCGGGTCAAATTCGCGAGCGAAATAGCGCATGGTTTGCTCAACCGTTTCGCCATGCTCAATATGGAACGGATCCTTGTTATGTTCGGATAAAAGTGCGAATGCCTCATCGCGCGTCATGCCAGCTTCAAGCGTTGCCATGATCTCCCCTTTCGGCTTGTACGTTGCTCTTGGTTACTCTCAAGTTCGCCCTATTGTACTGCATCAGGCGGCTTTATGGGGTAGCCGGAATTAGCCTGCGAGCTGTTTCAAAACCTCCAAACGAGGTGCCATGTCTTCTTCAATATCATCGGCAAAATAGGGTGCCTCTTTGAAACCTTGCTTCGCCAACAACGAGCCTTCTTCGCGCAGCGCGGGTATGACACAAGACGTAAGCTGTTTTGCGTGGCGTTTTATGAGCCTTGGCGAAACGCCCACCTCATCAGCAAGCGCAAGGAAATCTTGAGCTTGCACATCGTCAATGAATTCCGCCGATCCAATGCTCATACCCATTCGACGTGTGTACTGCTCAAAGAGCGTTGTACTGACCAAGTCATATGCGGGAGCAAGGTTTATCCATGATCCGCTTCCTTGATACAACACCGACATGTTTTTGAGATGGTTGTCGCAATTGCCGATGAGATAGTTAAACAGGACGAGTTGTACAAACTGATCAATATCTTGAGCAGGCGATGTTGAGTTTTCGCGAATGAAAGCAGTAACGGCCTGGGCGGTACTTGGCTCAAGTTCAACATACTTTGACCCTGACAATAGTCCGAATGCCTGCGATAGGTCTTCCTGATGAAGACGCAACGGCGCCCGAACAGTGTCAACGAGTTTAGCGGCGTCAGAAACTCCAACGTCGCCAGTATCTTTTCCATTCTGTCCTACAGCCCTATCAAAACGTTCAGCACAGAGCGCTGGATGTGGCAACGACAAGAGAAAAGTATTACAAGTACGCATGCCGCTTGCTCGCGCTGCACTCATGCATAGTTGCTCTATCAGCACCAGATGCGGGTGTTTTTCGCTTGAGAATTTCACAATATAGTTTGAAGGCGCACCACCGTAGGGAACAAACCAGCCATTCTCATGCGACGCAGAAGGATCATGATAAAGTCCGCATTTTCCCTGCGTTCCCGCCAAAGACAACCGCGAAGCCTCTTGTACGGCAACAAACGATCGCATCTGATTAAACGTTGCAGCGAACTCTTCGCTACTTAAAGTCCTATAGCCTCGATCATCCTCATATGCATCAAGATTTACTACAACATCACCGATGCAGTCCAGACCACAGCGAAAGAGCATGCTCAGCCAATCGCGTTCGTCAATACCGAGACTCTGCGCAATCGCGCGCAGTGCCGACCCCTCTGGCAACAACCCTTCAAAATAGGGACGAAACTCATCAAGCGTATAAGGACGCGCATCCAAAGGCAACGAATGCGAAAGCGGTGAAGCTGTTGGGCTGGTACAGTATTCGCTGTCGTAGGTAAATATTGGATTCAAACTATCATCAGTATCGATTGTTCCTACGCGTACGATGTGCCCTTGGATATCACGATGCACTGAAGCTTTCATAAACTACACTCGCTTCCTGCAAAGCATGTCGATACCTAAGGTTTGCATGACCCTAAATGCTTTGCCAATCTCCGCACTGCACTTTCCGTTTTCTAATCCGGATATAAAAGAGAGGCTCGTGCCACTCAGATCAGCAAGCTCAGTCTGTGTAAGATGTTGCTGCTTGCGCTCTTTTCGAATAACAGCGCCAAATTCCAGGACATCGTGCACCATCATGATGCGCTCCTTTTCGTGCGTACGCAATAATTTATCATGATGGAAGCATAATTTATGCGTACGCAATAATCAAGCAGAAAATAAGCCGCATTTATACGTACGCAATAATTTTCTGAGACGGGGCGTTCGTGAACTTCGAAACACCTTGCCTCATGACAACTTGTTTCTGTATGCCCGCACTAAAACGTGATGCCCAAGAAGTTAACGAGGAGTCCCCAGAAGACACCCGTGCCATACAGCAGCGCAATGATGATGACGTTTTGCAGCGGGCGACGATTCGTGCGCACCAGCACCAGCAAGCCGATACCCGCCGAAACCAGCAAGCCCGAAAGCATTGCCCCTGCTCCCAGCACGCCTTCCATGTAGAGCTGGGCGATGACGATACTTGGAGCGCAGTTTGGAATGAGTCCAATGAGCGCGGCACCGAAGATAGCCAGCAGCTGGTTCGAGCTCAAGAAATCACCGAGCACGTCTTCGCCAACCACTTCCAAAATGGCGTTTAAGACAACCGTGATCACGAAGATGAAGATGGTGATCTGAATGGTGTGAATAAGCGCACTTTTGAGAATCGGTTTCCAGCCAGCATCGTGCGCGTGGTCGTGGTGATGGTGCTCGTGCGTGCAGCCGCTGCAGCAATCATCAGCATGCTCATAGACCAGCTCAGGGTGATCGTGGCAGGTCTCGCACCCATCGGTACAGTGGCAATTGTCCTGCGCGCAAATCTCGTGAATGCGCAGCTTTTCATTGTCGCGACGCATCAAGCGCAGCATTGCATCGGCCGCAAAGCCCATGACCATGCCAATCATTATCTTGACGCCCAAGATCTTTAAGATGGTGGAAAGTGGCGCTTGCTCTGCGATAAAAATCGGCAGCATTTCGTCTGAGGTAGAAAGAAGCACCGCGAAAAACGTACCGAACGTGATAACACGCCCGGCCCACAGCGTTGCAGCTACCGCCGAAAAGCCACACTGCGGTACCACGCCTACCAGCGCGCCAACGATAGGTCCTGCCGCGCCGGCTCGCTGTACTGCTTCTTGTGCCTTGCTGCCCGTTTTATGCTCAAGCCACTCCATGACCACGTAGGTCACAAACAAAATGGGAATCAGGTAAAACGTATCCGCAACTGAGTGTTCTAAAACGTGTTCTGTGATATGCAAAAATTCATCCATGACTCAGCATTCTACCCTTACTCTCGCCGACACTCGCGAAACGTGCGGTCAGCGTTATCAAACAGTTCCACAAGCGAAAGGTGCGTTCGGGTCAATTAGGTGGGGGTTTGTGCAACGGCATCCGATTTGGAGGCGCAAGAATTTCAGCGACCTGGGGTTTTGCGAACCGCAAGCGC
Organism: uncultured Eggerthellaceae bacterium; assembly: GCA_910577495.1. Taxonomy (GTDB): domain Bacteria; phylum Actinomycetota; class Coriobacteriia; order Coriobacteriales; family Eggerthellaceae; genus Xiamenia. The sequence goes on along the minus strand of CAJTML010000065.1, from coordinate 6,501 downwards.
GCTATGCGCTCCCCTAAACGCGCGAGATTGCACAAAACCCACCTTGAATGACCAGAACGCCGCCCGAGGCCGCACGCTGGCTGGTGCCGCTGTTGGCGCCGCGGCGGCCGCGGGGTCGACGGGATTGACGGTGCTACTGGTGCCGCAGCTGGCTGGTGCCGCTGCTGTTGGCGCCGCGGCGGCCGCGCCGCACCACCGCTACACACAAAAAATGGCTGGCACCACAGCGGCACCAGCCAATTTTTCCGAGTTTAAAACGCGTGCGCGGTCGTGCGGGTTTCAGCACCAGTCGTGCGAATGTCAGCACGAGTACGCGCGGGCGCGTAAGGCGAACAGTTCAGGCTTACATCATGCCCATGCCGCCGCCGGCACCTGCGCCAGCCATTGCGGCAAGTGCTGCCGGATCGGGATCCTTGGGGATCTCGTTGATGGTTGCTTCGGTGATCAGGATCAACGCAGCAACAGAAGCAGCAGACTGCAGAGCGGTGCGGGTAACCTTAACCGGGTCGTTAACGCCCATCTCAATCATGTTGCCATACTCACCGTTAGCGCAGTTCAGACCTTCACCGGCCTTCATGTTCTTCACATGCTCAACAACAACGCTGCCCTCGAAGCCAGCATTTTGTGCGATAGCACGAATCGGAGCCTCAACAGCCTTGCGAATGATTGCAATGCCAACTTCTTCGTCAGTGTCAGAAGCCTTAACCTCATCCAGTGCAGCCTGTGCGTCCAGCAGTGCAACGCCGCCACCAGCAACGATGCCCTCTTCAACTGCAGCACGGGTTGCCTGCAATGCGTCCTCAATACGAGACTTGGTCTCTTTAAGCTCTGACTCAGTTGCAGCGCCAACCTTCAGAACAGCAACGCCACCAGAGAGCTTAGCCAAGCGCTCCTGGAGCTTCTCGCGGTCAAAGTCAGAATCAGCGCGCTCCAGCTCAGCCTTAACGATGTTGATGCGATCCTCAATAGCCTGCTTGTCGCCAGCACCGTCAACGATCAGCGCAGAGTCCTTGGTCACCTTGACGGTCTTTGCATGACCCAGCATATCAACGCGAGCGTCAGCCATGGTCATGCCGAAGTCCTTGTCGATAACCTGAGCGCCCGTCACGGCAGCGATGTCCTCCAGAATGCGCTTACGACGGTCACCAAAGCCCGGAGCCTTGATTGCGACGCAGTTGAACGTGCCACGCAGCTTGTTCAGCAAGATGGTAGCAAGCGCTTCACCCTCAACGTCTTCTGCAACCATGAACAGCGGACGACCAGACTTCATGATCTCCTCAAGCAGCGGAACCATGTCGTTGATGTTGGTCACCTTTTGGTCGGTCAGCAAGATGTAGGGGTCATTGAGCACTGCTTCCATGCGCTCCATATCAGTTGCCATGTACGGCGAAATGTAGCCGCGCTCGTACTGCATACCCTCAACGATGTCCATATCAATGCCGAAGGTCTGGCTCTCTTCAACTGAGATTGCGCCGTCTTTGCCAACAGCTTCCATTGCCTCAGCGATCTTCTCACCGATAACAGCGTCACCTGCAGAAATGGTACCAACGTTAGCAATTTGCTCCTTGGTAGAAACCGGCGTTGCGTCAGCCTTGATTGCCTCAACGATAGCGTCGGTTGCCTTCTGAATACCACGGCGAATACCCAAAGCATCTGCACCAGCAGTTACGTTGCGAAGACCCTCAGAAACGATAACGTCTGCAAGCAGGGTTGCGGTGGTAGTACCGTCACCAGCAACGTCGTTGGTCTTAACAGCAACTTCGCGAACCAGCTGAGCACCCATGTTCTCAACCGGATCCTCAAGCACGATCTCCTTTGCAACGGTAACACCGTCGTTGGTGATCAGCGGAGCGCCATAGGACTTCTCAAGTGCAACATAGCGACCCTTCGGGCCAAGCGTTACCTTAACGGCGTCAGCCAGCTTGTTTACACCAGCTGCAAGTGCGCTGCGCGCATCTGCCTCAAATTTAATTTCCTTAGCCATGAATATGGCTCCTTTCTAAAACACGCACTGAGCAGATATATCTTGTAAAAGGCTTATGCGAATACGGCATACAGATCATCAGCGCGAAGGATGAGCACATCTTCGCCATCTACTGAGATCTCAGTGCCGCCAAATTTGCCATAGACAACTTTGTCTCCCACTTTAACAGGAACCGGAACCATGTTGCCATCTTTGTCCAGTTTGCCGTCGCCTACTGCCAGAACAATACCGCTCTGGGGCTTTTCCTTCGCCTCGCTGGCGATATACAGACCCGATGCCGTTGTCTCCTCGGCTTCGTCCTGCTTGACGATCACGCGATCTCCCAGAGGTTTCAGGTTCATAGCGCTGCCTTCCTTTCATGTTGTGCCATACGATCAAGGCATCATGCCTTGCGTTAACCACTCGGTTGGGTTGATTGCTAGCACTCAAAGTCCAAGAGTGCTAAACAGCTTTGTTTACTATAACACCCCACCACTCAAATGCAAGGAAATTCACGGAATCACACGCTATGAGATTAAACTTTTACACAAGGGTTGATTGCAATCATATGGACTGCTTCGTCATGATGGGGTTGGCGTTTGTTGCGAGCACTTAGTTGCTCTCCTCCTGCCACATTATATTCATCAAGAGTTACTGCAAAATTGTCCCATTACAACCCAATGTACCTGCGAAAAGCTTGATTATGTCAAGGCTTCAAACACCCAATTGGAATAACGCAAACCCCATCATCGCGTCTATATCCAAACTCCGTGGCAGTTATTATGAGCTTTAGGTCTGGTAGTCTTAACGGAACCTGCATCTCCTTCATATTATGCTCTTTCACAAGACTTTCGATTTCGATAAGATGGTTTGCACCCTCCTCCACATCTCCCTCACCCAGCTTAAACTCGATAAGGGCGTAACGACCGTCCTCTAAACGCAGGACGGCATCTGCCTCCAGATCGTAACGATCACGATAGTAGGAAAGCTCTCCACCAAGAGCAGATGAGTACGCTTTCAGATCGCGCATACAAAGTGACTCAAAAAGGAACCCCAAGGTCTTGAAGTCCTCCTTAAAGTAAGCCGGTGCAAGGCCTAGCGCCGCTACCGCAATGGACGGATCCACAAGGTTGCGTTTATTGCTGGCTCGGATGGAAGTCTTGGAGCGAATGGCGGGGCTCCATGCGCGTATGTCATCTATGATAAACAACTCTTCTAGAGCACGTACATAGTCATAGAACGACGCCTCGCTCATATCACTATTCGAGCGTGCGTCATTATAGATGGTCTTAGTTTTGGCGACTGTACAGATATTTCTTGCATAGGACCGCAGAATGGCTTCCGCCCAAAGCGGATTGCGTTTCCTCTTGTCAACATTAGATATATCAACCTGACAGGTCTGGCGAAAAAGGTCTTTTGCAACTGCAAGCTGGGAGCGAGTTGTGGTGTTATTCACCGCATGAGGCCACCCACCCCGGCAAATTGCATGGATTAAGCCTTCAATCGACAAATCTGATTTGCAACCCTCTAACTTTCCTTTGCTGTCAAACAACTCGATCAGGGAAACAGATCCGTTTGATTCCTTGCTTTCATAAAGGCTCATCGGCAGCATTTCCATGGTCGAAATGCGCAAAGTGCCCGTATGCGGCGTATCGACAGTTTGGGAGGTTGAGCCAGTTAGGATGTAGAGACCGTTCTTCTGCTCATCATCAACGGACTTGCGTATCGCACCCCAAACTTTCGGTGCATCCTGCCACTCATCAAATAGCCGCGGCTTTGGTCCTTCAAGGAGTAGCGAAGGTTGGGCGTTGGCGACAGCGAGATAGTTGTCGCGCCTGTCCTCATCTTGGAACTCAATGACACTTGCCGCTCTTTGCTTGGCTGTAGTTGTCTTTCCGCAACCCTTTGGTCCTGTTATAAGCACCGCACCGAAAGAATCGAGTCTGTATTCCAGTTCGCCATCGGCGATACGGTTTAAATATTCCGACATTAAACCTCCTGTAGCAGCATATACGTCGCAAGAGTTTTGCACTTACATATTATAGTATTTTGTGGCTTTTCATTAGAGCGTTTTGGGGTAATTTGGCAAAGCAATTTGGGGCGTTGCTCGCAGAATGAGAAACGCCAAAATGCCAAAGGGTCACATCAGTCACATCAAATGGCACAGGTAAACCTGCGTCAGCGACCACCCGTTTTAACCAGGCCGCTCTCATAGGCGCGAATGACCAACTGCGCCCGATCGTGCGCGTCCACTTTCGCCATAATCCGAGCTAGATGGGTTTTTACCGTCGCCGGAGAGATGAAGAGCTCCGCGCCGATTTCATCATTTGACAGCCCGCGTGCCACCAGGCGCAAAATCTCGCGCTCCCGATCAGTCAGCGAATCAAGTCCCTCGCCACGCCGATAGCTAAACGAGGTATGCGGACGCGCGGCCACAAACTGCTCAATGAGGCGGCGTGTGATGGACGGCTCAATGAGCGCGTCGCCCGCGGCCACCACGTGCACCGCCGCCACAATCTCATCAGGATCAGCGTCTTTGAGCAAAAAGCCACTGGCACCCGCCGCCAGCGCTTCGTAAACATATTCGTCGTGATCAAACGTGGTCAAGATGAGCACGTGCACGCCGTCAAGCTCAGGATTTTGGCGAATCTCGCGCGTGGCCTCAATGCCATTTTCGTGCGGCATGCGAATATCCATGAGCACCACATCAGGGCGAAGGCGCTCCGCAAGCGCCACAGCCTCCTTGCCGTCGCGCGCCTCCCCCACCACATCGATGCCATCATAGCTCATAAGCACCAGGCGAAAACCGCTGCGTACAATATCTTGATCGTCCGCGATCAAAACGCGAATCTCGTGCTCATTGGAGGTTGCGCCACCAGGCGCGGCACTGGCTGCGGCTGCGGCATCACCCGCGGGGGCGGTGCTGGTTGCGGCGATGTGTTCGGTCTCACTCATGCGAGCTCTCCTTCGTACGCGTCTGATCAGGGATGGGGATACACACGGCTACCACAAAGCCGCCGGCACCCGCCGCACCCGCCGCATTCGCGCCGGCAGCAGCGTCAGCGCCAAGCAAGGCCAACTCATGCGTCGCATTCGCCAGCCCCTGCGGTGCGCCCGCATAAAACGCGCCATCCAAAACGCCCACACGCTCGGCCATGCCCGAGATACCATGTCCCTGGCCATCAGCCGATTGCGGCAGCGCTACTCCTGATCGCATCACCTGCGACTGGCCGCGATACCCCTGTCCGTTATCCTGCACCAAAAGACACGCACCATGCGCGTTTTGCACGAGCCTGACCAGCACAAAGTCCGCACGCGAGTGACGAACGATATTAGTTGCCGCCTCGCGCAAAATGCCAAAGAGCGCCATATCCACGTGCGCAGGCACACATGCCCGATCATAGTGCGTGGTATCCAACTCAACAACTACACCCGCGCTTTCCAAAAACGAAATCACGTCCTGCAGCCGCTCCGTTGAACCAGTGGGCAGCATCTCAGGGTTTTCGTCACCTTGGCGAAGCACGCCAATCATAGAGCGAATGTCCTCAAGCGCACTTTTTGAGGTTGAGCGAACCGTCGCCAGCGCCTGACGTGCGGCTTCGGGGTTTTTATCCAACAGACGCTCCGCAGCGGCTGCCTGAATACTCACCGCAGAAAGCGAGTGCGCCGTGATGTCGTGCACCTCGCGCGCAATGCGCACGCGCTCCTCCTCCACACGCCTGGCCGCTTCCTCTTCGCGCGTACGCTCCGCTTCACGAGCACGCTCTTCGGTCTCGTGCACATAGGCGTTGTGTGTCTTGTACGCGTAGCCGGCAATTGCTGCGGCAATCATGAGCGTAGTGTTTTGGAACCGTGTGAAAAAGATGAGGCTGGGAGACCCAAACGGCGTATCAGCAAACATGAGTCCGACCACCGCAATCAATGCAGCCACAAGCGTCTGAATACGTCCCTGCTCAACCGCAATGGTAAACAGCGCCACCGCAGGCCCGATGATACTGAGCGAGAGCCCCGCGTTTTTTGTCTGCAGCACCAGATAGGCGCCAAAACACCAGAGAAACACCAACCAAGGAAGCTTTCTGCGCACAATGAGCGGCACGCACGTGAGCGCCAGCGCAATGAACGCCGCGGTGGTTGGCACGACGTTAATCATGCCCAAATACTGGCGAAATGCCAGATCAGGTACGACAATTGAGGACGCGGTCACCATGAGCTGGATGCAGCCAAACGAAAACGCCACCGCCGCCACCGTGACATCAATTGCCCAGTCGCGAACGGTCATTTCGCGCTTGTTATACAGCACATTCGCGATATTCATCTTTCGTCATCTCCTTCGCCGTGAAAAGGAGCATGCCTTACGCGTTTGCTTCAAGCTGGCTTTTGCGCTCGTCAAGCTTCTCCACCAATGCGCGCCCCGTCATAAGCCCGAACGCGCCATTTGACGCCAAGCCCTGTCCGCCTTTGGCCGCCGCCGACCCACAACTATACAGTCCTGGTATTGCTTGGCCGGTGACATTGAGCACCTGACCAGCGTCGTCGGT
>CAJTML010000064.1 GCA_910577495.1 uncultured Eggerthellaceae bacterium | reverse complement strand
GGGCACAGAGCCTGAGCATGCACACTCGTTTTCGTCGGTGGTGGGTTGGTTGATGATGTCGTGAGAGATGTTCATGGGTTACTCCTTCTCGGGATATTTGGTGTTGTAGAGCGCTAGAATCTTCGCCGCTAAAAAGCCCGCCAACAACCCTACTGCCATCCCAGCAAGGATGTCGGTGGGGTAGTGAACATAGCAATAGAGGCGGGTAAAAGCCATAAGGACAGCCAAAACAAAAACGCCTATGATAAGCGGCTTTGGGGCACGCGGATGACGCATAAACAAGAGGGCGAATGCCGCAGAAAACGCTGAAGTGGTGTGTCCCGAGGGAAATGATGAGCCGAAGGGGCGCTCAACAATGAGCGCAACGCCTGGATTGATATCGCAGGGTCGCGGCCGCATGAGCAGGGGTTTAATGATGCCACTGGTGAGTATGGTGCCTATAACGAACGCGATTAAGACTGCTGCCCCCAGTCTGCGTGTCCGCGGAATGCAGGCCAAAACAATTCCCAGTACAATCCAGAGCTGACCGATGTTGCCAGTCCAGGTATATGCCGCCACCAGGCTATCAAGCCACGGCGTGTGGATGGTTTGAATTGCATCAAGCAGGGCTAGTTCGTTCATGGGTGCATTCGTGTCTTTCGTTGGGTTTAACTGCTCTTATGCTAGCAGAGTCTCTTGTCGGGCGGGTTGAGCAACGTCAACACTTTTCTAACTCACCATCATTGCACGGGTGCGCCGCGTTTAGTTGTGACAAACTCAAAACAGTGCGAATTTGTCCATCGGAGAAAAGCTATGCCTGATCAGCCAGATACATCAACCCAGCACACACGGAGGGTTTCGGAGGCTACCATCTCATTTGCGGTGCTGGTGTTAGTAACCTTCTTTACGGCGCTGTACATGAAAGGCCTCAATAGCGGTATTCCGCTCTATTACGACAGCATTGGTTATTCCGCCACGGTTGCAGGTACGTTTGTTGCTGTTTTTACACTGGCAAGTACCGCCATGCGCCTTGTGGGTGGCCAAATTACTGATCACTTTGATCACTACAAGGTGTTGCTGGTCTCACTGGGCGGCCTGCTTGTTGGGGTTGTGTTGCCGGTGTTTTGGGATTCGTTTGCGCTTGTGATGGTTTCACGAGTGATCCAGGGTGCCAGTTTTGCCCTTGCTACCAACGTGATGACGGTTGCTGTCATGGGAACCGCGTCGAAAAAGCACCTGGGCAAGCGCGTGGGTATTAAGGGTGCGGGAACCTCGCTGGGCACCATGCTGGGCGCGCTCATTTCGACATTTTTGTTGGACAAGGCGGGTTACCAGGCGTTTTATCTCTTTTATGCCGCGCTCATGGTGGTGGCAATCGTAGCAATTGTTGTGCTCAAGATGCGCGAAGCTAAGCGTGCTCAAGCCGCTTTACTCAGTGCAAACACCGAGTCAGCTGGAAATTCCGCAGAGCACCCTGGCCAGGTGCAAGCGAAACCGCAAGCATGCGAAGGTGATCGCTCGCTAAAAGCCCGCGCCCGCGCTTTTATTGCGCCCTATCTGTTTCCACAGGTGGCACCTTATCTGGCTATTTCATTTGCGCGCCGTGTGCCGCGCGGCTTTTGCATTGCTTTCGTGCTGGTTTTCGCGCGACACGCTGGGATTGCCATGGGTGCGGCATTCTTTATCGCCGCTGGAGCTACAACGCTGTGCTGCAGGTTGTTTGGCGGCAAGCTCTTCGACAGCAATAAAACCTGGCTGCTCTTCCCGCTGCTATCGGTGCAGGTGGTTGGTTTTGCGCTGTTCGCCCTTGATCCGAACTTTGTGACGCTCATCATAGCGGCCATTTGCTATGGCGTTTCGGTAGGCACCTCGTCACCGTTCATTAAAACCATTACCGCAAAGGCAACGCCGAAAGAGCACTGGGGTGTTGTGAATGGGGAGGTTTATTTCTTTGGTGACCTCGGAAAAGCGGGAGGCGCTTTTTTTGGTGGCTTGATTCTGGATGTGACGTCGAAATCGTGCATGCCTGAAGTGGCGCTTGCCTTCGCCCTGTTTGCCAGCGCGGTTTGCGGTATAGCCCTTTTGGTGGGCAAGCACATAAAGCCTGTGTCGCAAGCTTGACAAAAGCGCTGATGATGGCGAAGATGAAAGCACGTTGCGTGTCATAAGAGTGGTGAGTTGGCACGCACCGACAAGCGCTTGAGAGAAAGAGACTGAGCTTGGCTCGATCAAACGAACAATACTTCACGCCGTTTTTTCGCCTTGTTGAGCTGGTGTCGTGGGCGCTCGTGATCTTGAGCCTTGTTTACACGATTGATCGGATTCCCTCGCTGCCTGCAGAGGTTCCTACGCACTTTGGTTTTAATGGGCACCCTGACTCATATGGGTCTCCCTGGACGTATGCGCTGATGCCAGTCATTATGCTGGTGTGTCTGGCGCTTGTCAGCGGTTTTGTCCATTTTCTGCCGACGCGTTTTTGGAATGCGCCGCCAAAGTTTTCAGGCTCATCGAATTTTCGGTGGTATAGAACTTCAGTTGGCGTGTCGGTACTCTGCGAATTTGAGCTGAGCGTCTTTACGTTTTTGCTGCAGTATTTGCTGGTCACCGGGCAAACGCACTTTATTGCACCAGCATCAATTGCCCTTGTGGTAGCAATGCTTGGCAGCGTGGGTGTGGTTACCTGGCGCGGCATTCGCACGTAAGACACGTCAGAGGGCAGTGGCGTCAGCTAGCCTTGCGCCATTTGGTCGTGCACGCGATTAATGAGCTCTTGCTTTGAATGCACATCAAGCTTTCGATAGATCGTTTTGGCATACCACTGCACCGTGCCCAGCGCTAAATAGAGCACCTCTGAGATGTATTTTTGGCTATTGCCGCGCGCAATAAGCAGCATGATTTCGGTCTCGCGCGTGGAGAGGCTTCCTTCTTCAGCTAGGCGAAGACACGCCTCCTCAAAGCTCATAGCGGGTTTCGTATCTTGGGTCTCGCCTTCGCCAGTTGCAAGGTGGGTGCCCAAGGCATCTTCCGTGTGCGTTGTGGGTGATGAGGCGGCAGCTTCTTGTGTGGGCTTTTCTTCGCCACTTGCATGAGCAAGTATGCGAAGTTCATCAGAGGTGGCGCGGTGGTGTCCAAACGCAAGGGCGCAGACCACAATAGCCATGGACATGAGAATGATCATGGGCACGAAGTCAACCGAGGTCAAACCTAGTTCGGCGGTCATTTTTGGAAAGACGATGCGCTGCAAAAAGATCGGAACGACCTTAAAGACGATCATGCCTAGGCTCACAACCATAACGGGGGAGACGCGGTCGTTTTTGATGAATTGGAACATGATGAGGTAGCCAAGTACCTCAAAGCAGTTGATCGCGCCATGGGTAATGCCCAAACCAGCAAGTTCAGCCGGCCCATTCATGCCAATAAGGATCATCGCGCCAAGCAGAAAAAGCAGCGCCGCGGGGATCCAAGCACTGCGATATTCCTGTTCAAGCGACACATTGCGCCGCGTTTCGAAAATACAAAATGCCATGACCGCTGCAATACAGATGCAACGAATGAGCATCTCGCCTAACGAAAGCTCGTTTTCCAAGCTGAAATAAAGACCGGTAACAATGCGAGCCCCAATGAGGAGCACCGCCAAAATGCTGAGCATGAGAAACGGACCGTGGCGAAGGACGGCAAGATCATAGCTGAAAGGCTTGGCAGACGAGAATGCCTTCGCCTCTTTCCACGTTAAAAGCCAGCAGACCCCCGAAAGGGACACCGCTGATCCGCAGAGAAGCATTCTGCCTTCAAGCGGCAAGAAGTTCCCGAGCGTGAGCGCCGCATAGGCAAGCGCTGATCCAAAGAGTAAAAGCGTAATTTGCTTTGAGCTTAAAAGTCCCAGCAGAAGCATCCAGCACGTCATAAGCGCAACATAGCCAAGCGATAAGAGCAGTGCGGCTACAAGAGAAAGCGCTGCATTAAACGAAGTGGTGAGTTGTATAAGGAGCAAGCCATACCCAATGAGGCTCAGCAATATGACACCGAGCATGAAGGCAGGGTGGTGTTTGATAAAGCGCTCAAGCGGGCGTCTGATGATAACGGCCAACAAAAACAATGCTGCGCACAGTGCAAGGATGGCTTCGTTTGCGAAGGTGTAGATGCGCACAGTTGCGAAAAAGCCGCTCATTAAAACGGGTGGAAAAAACACCCAGCTTAGCGTCAGGCCAACCATGGCAAGTGCAAAATTACTTTTTGATAACTGGTTCACGAACGCTCCCCCCTGCGTATATGAACGGTGTCGCTAACATGCTTTGTAATGCAGGTTGTATTGTACTTGAAAGCGGCAGGGGGTGAAACTAGAGATTCGCGTGAGCCTTCGCCATATAAACGAAAAATACCTGGTAGATGCATACAGAGGGGGAGCGCCCCTTAGGGATTCCCCTGCTTTTATGGGGTCGTAAAAGGTGGGGGGTTATGCTAATTCACCATGATTCATGAGGTGTGCAACGCCTTTGAAATTGCAAGAATTAAAGACATCGAAGCCGTGAGGCGCAACGCCTGCGGTTGAGGGGAAAAGTCCTTAATTGAGAGAGGAAGGGATGTAAGGTGAAAGCGAAAAGAATGCTTTGGGGTGCCGTTACACTTGCTATGGTAGGTGCCTTGGGTGCGCTGTGGGCGTGCTCGCCGTCAACTGAGAAACTCAGCGACACGGGCGAAAGTGGATGGGACGCGGTTGTTGCTGAGCATCCGGATGATCCGTATGTAGCAAGCTATGAGAACGAGGATCCGGACACGCTCATCACGATGCACAAGAAGCTGGGCAACACCTGCGAAAGCTGTCACGATGACGCAACCATGAAAAACGTTGGAAGCTTTACCGAGCTGATGGCTCCGGCTGAAGAGACGCTTGCAACGCGTGAGTTCTGCCTCAACGACGGCTGCCACAACTGGGACAAGATCAAAGACACCACGATCTTGGACGGCGACAAAACGGTGTACAACCCCGAGGGTCTCTACAACGTACATGACAACCATCGCGGTGACGTGGACTGCGGTCAGTGCCACTCAATGCACGGCCAGCCCGTACTCAACTGCGTAACGTGCCACTACATGGATCTGCCTGAGGGCTGGATCGGGTTTGAATAGGCCATAAGGGAAGAAGGGAAGGTATTTATCATGAAACAAGACTTATCACGCCGCAGCTTCCTGCTTGGCTCAACGACCTTGGGTGCAGCCGCACTTGCCGCAGGTGCTTTGAATTTTGCTCCGAAAGCTTATGCTGACGAAGAGCCGGAGGCAGCAGAGGCTCCCGCTGGTGAGGTTACGGCAACGTATGACTGCGACTTCTTGGTCTGCGGTTCTGGTACGACGGGCCTGTGCGCTGCAACTCGTGCTGCTGAGCTGGGTGCAAAGGTAATCCTCGTTGACGTTGTGACCGAAAATGGTGTTGGCGGCAACTCTCGCTACGTTGAAAACATCGGCAACGTTGCTATGGGCACTGACAACGCACTGGAAAACGTTGGTGCAGCTGATCACTTCTATGATGGTTTGGCTTCCTATCACCGTTATGCAAGCAACGCAATTGTCACGCGTCGCTTCGCAAATGATGGTGAAAAGGTTCGCGCTTGGACGACTGACTTCCAGGGTATTACCTACAACGCTAAGGGCAAGTATGACCACGGTGAGAATGGCGAATCTGGTGGTATGGTTGCCATCATGAAGATGTATGAGCTGGGTCAAGAACTGGGCGTTGAGTTCATCTTCGACGCACGTGCTTACGAGCTGTTGACCGACGCAAACGGTGCTGTTGCAGGTGCTCTGTGCAAGACGCGCACCGGCGACATCATCCAGGTAAACGCCAAGGCAGTTGATCTGTGTACCGGTGGTTTCTCAGCTAACGCTGAGATGTTCGAGAAGTACACCCATGTTAAGTATGATCGCGTTATTGCTCGCGGTACGATGGGTACCCAGCGCGGCGATGGCCTGAACATGGGTCTGGCTCTGGGCGCACAGCTCCATCACCCCAGTGCTATCAACTACTGCAGCCCCATTTTGCCGGGTCACTACAACAAGGGTGCCCTGACCATTTGCGGTGCAAACCAGGCAGACACGATCTTCTTGAACCAGGACGCACGTCGTTTCTGCGACGAGAGTGTTATCAAAGACTGGACGCTTTCCGGTAACATCGGCTGCCAGCAAGAGCACATCTTTACCGTTATTGACCAGGCGTTTGTTGACAAGATCATGAGCGAAGGCGTCGTGACGCGTCGTGCAAACTACTTCGAGCCGGGTGACCCCGTACCGCAGTTCCAGGAAGAGATTGACAAGGCGCTGACGCGCGACAATCCTCGTGTTGTCAAAGCTGACACCATTGAAGAGCTTGCTGGCAAGCTGGGTCTTGATCCTGCAGCAATGAAGGCCGAAATTGACAAGTATAACGGCTACTGCGACGAGGGTTATGACCACGACTTCCTGAAGTCAGAAGAGTTCCTTCGCAAGATGGACACCCCTCCGTTCTATGGCTTCAAGACGGTTCTGGCCTTCTACAACACGGTTGGCGGCCTCAAGGTTGACGAGTATGCACGCGTCATCCATGAAGACTTCAAGCCGATTCCGGGTCTCTACGCTGGTGGTTCTGACGCAGGCGCACTGTTCGGTCCGTACTACGACGTATCGTGTGCACCGGGCTCAACGCAGCTGTGGGCACGCGTGTCAGGCTACTGGGCTGCTGAGCATGCCGTCAACGAGTACATCCCGACGGTGTAGTGCAACTCGATATATAAGCTAGTTCTACCGAAGCTTTTCTATAGTTTTTTCTCCCTCAGAAACCGGGCGCGACCTTCGCGCTCGGTTTCATTTTGGGTGTGGTTTGCGCGCGGCCGCTGCGCGCTAACCGCGTGCGCGGCCTTTTCGCGAGTTGAAACTTACCATATCGGGCGCTCGCGTATTTTGGACGTCAAGCTCCTGAACTGGTAAAACTCGGCGTTTTCCCAGGTCGCGCGAAAAAACGCGTATGCCCGATATGGTAAGTTTTGCTGGTTTGTGGCGGCTTGGTGACGCCTTTTGCTGAGCCGTGCTACACCACTGACTTCATCAGCTCAGCAAGCGTCTTGCGATCTTCGCATGTCGCGCTGGTGGCCTCGTCAAGCTGCACGAGCACTGCCTCATGCCCAGTACCACCGTATGTGGTGCGAGCGCGCGTGATGGCAGCAAGGTCAAGCGAGCGCACCACGTCAGCCTCAAAAAGCGGGCTCTCATTCTGGAAGTCTTTCAGCGTGAGGTCATCCAAATTGCACCCGCGCTCTTCGCAAAGCTTCACCAAGTGTCCGACCACCTCATGAGCCTGGCGGAAGGGTAGGCCGCGTTTCGCCAGATAATCGGCCACATCGGTGGCGCCCAGGTGGCCTTTGGAAGCCTGTTCAAGCATCGCGTCGGGGTGGATCTCCATCGTTGAGATCATGCCGCGCATGCACACATAGCTATCTTCAAGCGTCTGAGCTGCGTCAATGGCGCCTTGCTTGTCCTCTTGCAGGTCCTTGTTGTAAGCAAGCGGCAGTGACTTCATGGTCATGAGCAGCGCCATGAGGTCTCCCACAACGCGTCCGCTTTTACCGCGAATGAGCTCGGCGAAGTCAGGGTTTTTCTTCTGCGGCATAATAGATGAGCCCGTTGAGAAGCTATCCGAAAGCGTGATAAACCCAAATTCTGACGTTGACCAGAGAATCAACTCCTCGCACAAACGCGAAAGATGAATAGCAGATACCGAGCACGCGTAAAGCAGATCCAACAGAAAGTCCCGGTCAGACACTGCATCCAGAGAGTTGGGGATCACGCTTGCAAACCCCAGCGTGGCAGCCGTTTGCGCCCGATCAAGCGGATAGGTGGTGCCAGCAAGCGCCGCCGCACCCAGCGGAGAGGCGTCCGCGGCATCATAGGCGGCTTGCAGCCGCGTAAAGTCGCGCGTGAGCATCCAGACGTATGCCAGCATATGGTGCGAAAAGAGCACCGGTTGGGCGTGTTGCATGTGCGTGTAGCCAGGCAAAATAACGTCGAAGTGCTCGGACGCACACGCAAGCAACGCCTCGCGCAGACATAAGTTAGCCTCCATCAGGTCAACCGCGCGCTTTTTTGCGAACAGCCGCGTGTCGGTTGCTACCTGGTCATTCCTGCTTCTGCCGGTATGCAGGCGCGCGCCCGCTTGCCCAATGCGCCGCGTTAGTTCGGACTCAACCGCCATATGAATGTCTTCGTCGTTGATGTCGAAGGTAAACGCGCCCTGCTCAATGTCGCTTTTGATGTCGGCAAGCGCTTCTTGAATGTCCAACGCGTCAGCCTCAGAGATGATCTTTTGCGCTCCCAGCATGGCTGCGTGTGCGCAGGAGCCTGCAATATCTTGGGCATAGAGTGCCTTATCAACGGGAAGCGATGCCCCAAAGCGTTGCGTAAACGCATCGACGCCTTCGTTAAACCTTCCTGACCAAAGTGCCACAATTCCTCCGTTTCGCTTAGGTGTCGGGCGCTACGACGCCCACGACACAGGTTGTCTTAGTTCGTTGCGAATTCGCACACCGTATCTACTTTGCTTGAAAGCGGGTGCATGTCTGCGCCCATTTCCAGCCTGTTTTTCGCCCAGACTTTGCACGAAAGCGCGTGCAGTTCAATAAAGCCTGCTGCAGCGCCTTGATCAAACTCGTCGCCTTGACCGTAAGTTGCCAGCTCAAATGAGTACAGCGAATAATCTGACTTGCGGCCAACAACCGTGCAGCTTCCCTTGTAGAGCTTGAGCATAATGGTGCCGGTGAGGCATTGCTGGGTGTGTGCCATGAATGCGTCCAGCGCTTCTTTGAGGGGCGAGAACCACTGGCCGTTGTACACGCAGTCACCCCAGAGTTGTTCAAGCGCCAGCTTGTGATGAAGCACGTCGCGCTCAAGGCAGAGGTCTTCAAGCGCCTTGTGAGCGTTAATGATGGTGAGCGCGGCGGGGCATTCGTAGCACTCGCGGCTCTTGACGCCAACGAGGCGGTTTTCAATCATGTCAAGGCGGCCATAACCATTCTGACCTGCAATAGTGTTGAGTTCTTCGATAATTGCAAGGTAGCTCATCGGCGTGTCGTTGAGCGCGCACGGAATACCTGCCTTAAAGCTGATGGAGACATAGGTGGGCTCATCGGGTGCCGCTTGCGGATCAACCGTCATCGTATAGATGTCAGCAGGCGGCTCGGTCCACGGGTTTTCCAGCACGCCGCATTCAATAGCGCGACCCCACAGGTTGTCGTCAATAGAGTAGGGCGAAGCTTGCGTGGTGGGAACCGGGATGCCATGCTCGGCCGCCCAAGCCATCTCTTCTTCGCGCGAGGTCAGATCCCAATCACGCACCGGTGCAATGATAGAAAGCGTGGGATCAAGCATGAGGATGGATGCCTCAAAACGCACTTGGTCATTTCCTTTGCCCGTGCAGCCGTGAGCGATATATGTTGCACCCACCTTGTGGGCTACATCCACCAAGTGCTTGCAGATGAGCGGCCGAGACAAGGCGCTTACCAACGGATACTTGTTCTCGTAGAGCGCGTTTGCTGCAAGGGCAGCGCTCAGGTATTCGTTGACGAAGGTTTCGCGCATGTCCACCACCATGCAATCAACAGCACCCGTTGCAAGCGCTTTGGCTTTGATGGCCTCAAGACCGTTGTGTTCTTGTCCAACATCGCCCACGACAGCTACAACGTCTAGGTTGTACTCTTCGATCAGCCATTTAATGCAAACTGACGTGTCTAAGCCTCCCGAATACGCCAGCACGACTTTTTCTTTCGGGGCGTCGGCTGCGGTGCTGTCTGCGGTGGCGTCGGCTGCTGGGGCGGTGGTAAGTGCGGTTTCTGACATGTGCTTTCCTTTCAGTCAAATGATTTGGTGAGTGCGTCTGGCTTAAAGGTCTGCAACATAAAAACAAGCGAGGTGGCGAAATATCAGGCAAGGTAAGGGCTAACTCTGGACGTGATACCTTGGAGATACCGATACAGCAAAGCGCAAGTCAAGATGGTGCGAACGCCAGACAACGTGCATCTCTAACGCCTTGTGGCGAAGATGCAAAACGGTGTTGTTGCCTAAAGTGCGAACAGACGATTTAGCGTCGTCGCAGACGGGCAGCAACCAACTGGTTGCGGCGTCGCAAAGAACGGCGGAGCAGGGAAGCACCACGCGCATGATCAGCAAATGCGGCAAAAGCTGCACTGTTGGCTGACTGATGCATAGCGACTCTCCCTTTCCACGTAATTGATAACCAATGAAGTAAAACTTCAATTTGATTTTGGGGATACTATCATAGAAAAAAGCGAACGAACGAAAAAATTTTCGAAATAATTGCATACAGGTAAAAAATATTGCATAAAAGGTATATTTACATACGTTTTTATGCACCTGCACAAAAATGATCTTACCGAAGTCTTCGCCTATTGTTTTGCCAAATGAACCTATGGAAGAGGCTTTTCATGCCGTATAATGCACAACAAACAATCTTGCGCATATCACGCGCACCTGAGGAAACACAACTAAAGACATCCGACTTGTTATGGGAGATGGGGTTATCCTATGAGCCGAGCCGTAGAATCTAAAATTCAAACAAGGAACCGTATTTTGGCAGCGTGTGCTGCAGTGGCAGTGCTTATCATTGCGCTTTTGCTCTTTGTAAATGCAAACACTGAGCGTATTGTTGCCCAAAACGGTAAGTATCTTGAAACGTCCACGGGGCAAACGACGCGCCGCGTTGATGATACATTTAATGCGTCGTTGCAGGTTATCCAAACCGCGGCAAGTATTTATGAGGACAACTTAACCAGTCCAGAAGTGGATCCGCAAGAAGCGGTTAATGTGTTGGATCTGTCTCAATTTGACCACTCATTCTTTATTGCACCTGACGGCTTGGCTTATAATCGCGATGGCAGAACCGCCATGGCAACCGACAGGGACTATTACATAAAGGGCATGGCGGGAGAGAGTGGCGTGTGCTTCATTGATGAAGCCATTTTCGACGGCCAAAACGTTGTTGCGTTCTTCGCACCAGTGCGCTATCAGGGCACCGTTGTTGGCGTTATGGTATCGGTATATCGCGAAGACTCGCTCACTGACATCATGACAACCGAGTTTTATGGCGAAGCAACGCCGACATATCTCTGCATGCCTGATGGTACGATCATCGCACGCGCAACCCCGAACGTCTCGGATGCTATCTCCATTGATGAGGTCTTTAGCGAAGACCAGCTTGATGGTGCAACACTTGCCTCTATCGCCGATGACTTGGAATCGGGAAGCAACGCAAGCTTTACCTATAAAACCCCTGAAGGTGTAGGCAATACGTACGTCTCACGCCTCCCAAGCTATGACTGGTCCATCGTTCGCTCGTTCCCTGCAGAGATCACCAATGAAATGGTCTCGAACGCGAACCTTTCAGGTGTCTTCGTGATTGCTGGTGTGCTTATTGCGGCACTGATCGTGATCGTCGTCTTGTTGCTTCAGGCACGCAAACGCAATACGGAGCTTTTGCTTGAGCGTCAGGAAGCCACGCGCATCATTGACGCCTCAACAAACCTCTATAACAGCTTGCTTTCCATTGACTTGGTTAACAAGACCTACGAGTCGCTCAAAAACGATGACGCGCTAGGTGAGCTGCCAGCAGAAGGCTCCTATGCGCTGCTCTGTAAGTTCTTCGAAGGCGCCATGGAAAAATCCAACGACAGTTCTGATGAGCTGGTAT
>CAJTML010000063.1 GCA_910577495.1 uncultured Eggerthellaceae bacterium | reverse complement strand
GTCTGCTTCCCACGCAACATCGAAGCTGTTGTCCTGCACCATTTCGTTGTTGGTGAACGGGAAGAGATATTTGATTGAGCGAACGGTGTCCATCTCCTTGACGAGGTTCTCATCAGAGATTTCGTAATCGTCGTTGGACGGATAGAGCATTGCGGTGCACACCGATGCCAGCGAGTACGCGCGCACCAGGTCGCGGTCGTCGGGATGGAAAGTCTCAGGATTGGCGAAGACCTTCAGCTGCGGATAAACGCCATCTTTCGCCAGCCACACATCGTCGGTGAAGCCCGGCATATTGGACAGCGCGTCGGCGCCCGTCATGTCTTTGGTAATGCGACCTGCGATAGTCACGCCGCTGTCACCCGACGCCACCAGCGAGTTGTTGCCCGTTGCGTGATCGCGCATGGACGAGGTCTGCATGTCGTAGTAGCATGCGCCCACGTTAAGTGAGCCGGTCGTGCCCACAAAGCCAGCAACAGAGGCCTCGTTTCCGCCCGTAGTCAATGCGCCAACTTCGCCTGCTGCGTAGCAATTTTGCATGGTGAGGTCGTAGTCAGCCACGCCGCCAAAGCCACCCATGTTGCTGGCGGTGTTTTGCATGCCAACCATGGTGGTTGAGTAGCAGTTCGTGTACTTGGAAGGATATGCTTCAATGCCGTTGCCGCGCTGGGCATCGCCCACAAATCCGCCGACGATTGACGAGCCTTCAACGACACCTGACGCGTAGCAATTCTTGAAGCCGTTATTGTAATGGTTAACGCCTGAGAACACCGACGTTTGCGTATTGCCATACATCGTGATGTTGCAGAAGCTATTCTCCACGTAGTCATAGCCCGGACATGAAACAAATCCGCCCGAGTGACCCGCAAGCGATACCGTCACGCCATCAACGGCGAAGCTGTTGGTAACCTTGGCACCCCAGAGCGGACCTGAGAAGTTGCCAATACATGAGTTTCCGTAGGTATAGACGCGCGCGGTGTGGCATTGATCAATGCGCGCGCCAATGGTTGACTCCTGCAAGTCGCCCGCAGCATCAACTGCGCGGTGTGAGCCATTTGACCAGCCATTACAAATAGCGCCGACAAAGTTGCCACCTTGGATGAGCGAATCTTCAACAGAAACATGCTGCATGAGACCTTCGGTGAAATACGAAATCGCAACTGAGTAGTTGTAGTTGTTTGCCGTCGCAATGATTTGGGCATAGCGGAAAGCCGTATCTTTCATGGTGAAATTCGGGTTGTTGGCATACAGGATAAAGCCAAGACCCGCTGCAGCAGCTCCACCACCAGGACCGGTCATATAGAGGTTATAAATCGTGTGATTTTGGCCGTCGAAGATGGTTTCGGCAGTGCCGGTGATGACCATACCCGGCCACGGCTTGCCACCCAAATCAATATCGCGAACCAGACGCAAGCTTTTGTGGTTGGCATCCGGCTTTGTTGCTACCCAATACAGCTCAGCAGGCGAAGAGATCTGCCAGGGATCTGCGGCCGTGCCGTCGCCCTTTGCGGGTTGGGTGGCCGAGATGCCATCCCACGGCGTTAAGCCAGTAGTTTTATCCAGCGCCGCAAATTCAGCTTTGCACTGATCCCACGTGCGCGCGAGATAGTCAGTCCACGCATCTGCATGCGCTTCTTGCGCTGGCGGAACCACCACCGAACCGAATGCGAGCGTAACCGCGAAAAAGACCAGTAAAAGCTTTTTCGCCAACGTATTTTTCACCTGTTCCATACAAGCCCCCGTCATACGACAATAACCCTTTTATTTAACCGTTTCGTAACGTTAATGTCAACGTTTCGTTACGTTGATGACGTTTTATGATCCGCGTCGAGCGGCTGTACGATCAGGGCTTTTGGTAAGTTGTTAGGTTAGATTTATGGCGAAAGCGGTGCCGCGCCAAGGGTGACGCGCGGCGGGCGCGGGCGTTGGTGCGCGGTGCGAGCGCGGTGCGGGCGCGGGCGTTGGCGCGACGCGTTTTGGTCATTCAGGTAGCGTTTTGTGCAAAATCAGCGCTCCGAGGCAGCACAAGCGCGCACGACTCCTGCCGCGCAACAACAAAAGGCCTGCTCAGAACATCATAGTCTGAGCAGGCCTTCGTTTAGCCTTCTGCAGTTTGCACAAAACGCGGTCTCATCGTCCACAAAGTTGGGCTGACGGCGAATCTGCGGTCTCAACGTCCACAACGCCGACAATTTCGCCAACCTGCTCGTCCACTACCCCACTCAGTCTTTATCAACCTGCTCATCCACAAGACTAATGAGCTCTTGCTGCGAGTGCACGCCAAGCTTGCCATACACGTTTCGGACGTGCGTGCGCACGGTATTCCACGAGATAGACAGCTTATGAGCAATGGTTGAGGAGTTGTAGCCCATCGCCAAACACCGCAGCACATCGGTCTCTCGAGGTGAAAGCTGGTGCGTTGCAGCAAGCGAATCAATGGCAAACCCAAAGCGACCCTTTTTGATAGGCTCGTCATCACCAAGAAGGCTCCGACCACCCTCGCCCTCAAGGTCTTTCATAAAGAGCTCATCAAGCGTGGGATTGCCCTCCTTAACCGGCGCAAACAGCTGATCAAACTCACGCTCCGAAAATATAATGAAAGCGCACGCCAACACAATAAGCGCCATAATCATATAAACAAACGCATCGCTCATCAGGTCAAACAACGACGCAAGTCCTTTAACCCCGAAGAGCCATCCAATGCCATCACCCAAGAGGTAGGCTCCGTAACCAAAGCCAAACACAATGACCGCGCTTACTTTTCGCTGACGTACAATAAAGGCAAGAATACACCACAGAAACAGTCCGAAAATAACGCTGGCAAACGAAACAATCTGCGAGAGCATGGTTTGTAGCATGCTCACCAAAGGAAGGCAAGCAACCAACCCAACCGAGACAACCATCACAACAGAATAGATCTTGCCAAACCGGATACCGCCACTTTCGGTGCCCGTAGCCACCACAATCAGCCCTAGCGCAAACGCCATACGAAGCAGCATCACCAGGCGCGATCCATTCAACGTTTCCTCAATAGATGCAGTTGCCACGGTTGATGCATGCACCGACGAAACAATGCACGAAAACACAAGCACCACCGCAAGCAGCTTCCAAAACGACTTCGGCAGCGATGCGCGCGAAGTTGCCTTGTTTGGCGAATGGGAGACTTGCTCACCAAAGCGCGACAGATACGCCAACACACCTGCAACCAGCGGCATGCCCACAAACACCACAATGCCAGCCAAAGACGGGCCACCAACGATCGGAGCCCAGGTCGGAGACCCCACGACTATGAAAAACGTCGCACCTACAATAAGCTGCGAAAACCCCACATACACGATAACGTAGCGGGGTGTAAGCGCACCATAGAGGTGTCCATTGCGAAGTCCAATAAGGCCAAGACCTGCTTCGAAAACAATTGATCCAACCATAAAAAGGACTGCTGTACATTGCTCGGGAAGATAGTTGTAGAGATAGTACGGACCAATGATGATGACCAATAAAGCGCCCGAGGCGGAAACAACTCCAGCCCACAAACTGACCGACGGCCGCTCAAGCAACGCTTTAGCTTTCGGCACCCTAAAGGTGGCAAGGAACATGACACAACCCGACGCCAGACTGGCCGCAATGAAAAGCGTCGAGAGATTCCCGCCGTTCATTTCATTATCAGAGAGCCAGGCGGTGCCTGAATTCGCTATATACATAGCCGCCAACATTGCACCTAATGACATATACGGCAAAGCAGGCCACGACCGCACCAGTTTTGCCATAAAGGTGTTCTTGTCGAACAATGTTCCCTCCCTACAAATAAAAGTCGCTAATTCCGATAACGACTTTTATGCTCCCCTGATGCGCTTACGACGCTGCTTCTAATTCATCTTTGAGCTCAACTGAGCTTACACGAGAAACCTTGGCAGCATCCTGGCGGTCAAGCAAAGCTCGACCAATTCGGCAAAGACCATATCCCACAAAGACTACCGAGTACACCGCAACCGATGTGGATGACGCAATTCCGCCATGCAAAGCTGAAGGTAGCAGCATAAGCAAAAGATGCACATACACAAGTCCGAAAAACGGATATGCAAGCTTTTGAACCTTTTTCCACGTGGCAGTGGACATATGACGCTTCACAAACGCGAAAGATGTAACGCCGAGAATGATCAACAACACCAGCAAAACAATCGCAAGGGCGAAGGCGCCGAGGATGTTTGTCGAGACACTCGACCCGCTCAAGAGGCGCGGTACATAACTTTCCAAATAAACCGCCATGTGACCAAGCGACAAAAACCACGCAACAATAGAAAGCTCGCTTCGAACTGGTTTCAGCCACTTATACATGCGCGATTCTTTGCTCAAGCAGCCGATAAACATGACCACCACAAACAGCGCAAGCGCCAGTTCGCACTTCTGAATCAACACAAAAAGCGGAGACCAGATAGCGCGCGGAAGACCAAAGAACACGCCATACATATACACCACGTCAACCGCAATAGCCGCAGCATAAAACGCGGTCGGACAGGCCTTTAAGGGATTGCGAAGCACAAAACACGCCAGCACCGAAACGATCAGAATAATTGCGAAATCCATAGCGAACCCCTATTCCTGTACCGCGAGACACTGCTGCAGCTCCACGGCTATTGAATCCAAAAGCTCGGCGTCTTCTAAGAAAAACCCTTTACTTATCTTGAGAATGCCACGGTAAAAACGCGTTTCTAAAAGCAGCAACGCCGTATCTTGGAACGTATCAAACCACGACAAGATGTGATCAGCCAAAAACGCGCGCGATACGTCAACTTGGCGAAGTGCCTCTTCGTCATCACCTGCATAGAGCGCGTTTTCAATGCGCTCGGAAAGCACGACTAAAAACTCGCACATAAACGAAAGGTGGTCATGAGGAAAATCTAGCCCGTCTGCTTTTGCGACGTGGTTTTCCTTATAGAGGCGAAACACCTCATGATACGCATCCTGGAACATGAGTCCCTCTTCGCTTGTATGGACTGATTCATACGGCACCGCATAGCGGCCTTTCCAGGAAGAGGTTCCTGCAAAAGCGGAGGTGAAATCCACCGCAAGCTCTTGACGCGTTCCGGAATTTCGCTTGCGCAAGTAGCGGGTGATATCATTGATGCCTTCATCAAATAGCTCATTTAAATCAGCGTATTGACCCCAATCAATGGTGGCAATGTTTTCAATTTGCTCAGCACTTAGAGGACGAAAATAGATGGCAGCCAGCAGGTCATAAAATGCAGAACGACCTTTGCAGGCTTCAATCATTTCAAGCGTTACTTCGTCAAGTTCACACGCATCCTCCACGCTTGACTGATCCAATTCGACGGTCTCAACGATCTCGTCCATAAGTGCCCCTTCTTCTCATGCTGTCATAGTTTGTATATTCCAAAACCGCCTCGCCGCCGCGGGATAGAAGGAGGGAACGACGGCGAGGCTTCTAACTAGTGCACCGTATCAAAGGACGCAGTGCTGGATTTGTCGCTTACTTCTCGTAACGGGTAACCTCAACAGGCTCATCTTGCCACTTGGCAATCTTGTCTGAGAGGATGTAGACCGTTGTCGGAGCAAGGTTTGCCGGATCGTAGAGCGTATGCGTATTTGAACCAGCCGCCGCAACAGCCTTAGACGCTGCGCTTTCCGGATCATCCAAGTCACCAAAGATACGAGCACCACAGCAGCAGTTGTGAACACATGCCGGCTCCCAGTTTTCGTCATCTTTGCGCTGGAAGCACAAGGTGCACTTCTCAATGGTGTTGGTAGCTGGATTCATATGGCGAACACCATACGGGCAACCCGTCAAGCAGCTTTCGCAACCGATGCAATCCTCAGCGTTGACCAGCACAATGCCCGTCTCTTCGTCGCGATAGCTTGCACCCGTGGGGCACACTTCAATACAACCCGGGTTTTCGCACTGCTGACATTGCATGGGCAGCCAGTACATCTCAATATCCGGGAAGGTACCGCTCGGTCCAACCGCAGACACATGATTGCGCACCACACCCAGGTTCATCTGGTTTTCGTGTTTGCAAGCGGCAACACAGCTGTCACAGCCCGAGCAGCGATCCAAATCAATAACAAGCGTATTTTTCATTAGAACACATCCTTCGTCTGGGCTTCAGCGAGCATCTCTGCCGTAGGCATAAAGGGCTCAAACTCTTCGGGCTCAACCCAGATATTCTCCGGGCGAGTTGATTTCTCGATCTTCACCGTAAAGCCACGGTTGGTGTAAGAACCATAGACCTCGTTGAAGGGGGCGTCATTTTTGGTGAGTACATTGACGTTACACTCGCGCCAGCCGCCAGTCGGATTGGCCTGAGAAGCGTCGTAGCACTCGGGGTTCCAGAAGCGCTCCATCCATACCGTCTTCGGAGCAATACCTTCAGTCAGGTAAGCGCGTGCGTGTACTTCGCCACGACGGCTGGTGACCTTAACCCAATCCATGTGCTCAATACCGAGCTCTTTTGCAGAAGCAGGATTAATACGGATCTCTGCACAGGGGAACAGCTCACGGCTGAAGGGCGCATGGCGCATCGTGCCATGATGGAAGTACGGAACACGACCGCTGGTCAGCACGAACGGATACTCAGCGTCGTAACCAGGCATTCCCTCATAGGGGCTTTCAGCCGGCTCAATCGGAACGCAGATGGGGCTGTAGTCGTCGCACGCCTCTTGTGGCTCCGGATAGCAATACGGGTATCCATTGCGAGCCATGCGGATCAGCATCTGACAATACGTCTCAACCTTACGCGATTCGGTAGCAAATCCTGACGGCAAACCGTCGTCGCACAGCTGCTCATGCTGGTTGTAGTTCCAGTAATCAGGCGTAACGCAGGGAACGTACGCATCAACATCTGCCTGCAGCGTTGCCCAGTCAGGTGCACCAAGCGTGGTAGCAGCGGTGTTCTTGACGGCCTCCTCAGTCGGGTCGCCCAGGTAAGCCGTGCCATCGCCCAGCTCCAAACCACCCGGAATGTGGCCGCCCCACATCTCGCGGCACTTCGCCACAACTTGTGCTGCCGGGATTGAGTGCGATACCGTCTCGCCAATATGGACGCATTCATTTTGCAGCCATTGGGTATCAAGCTGCGTCATGTTTACCATCGGCTCTTCCAGCCACTCGCGCAGCGGGAAGACCAGGTCGCATGCCTCAATATGGAACGACGTCAGATGCGGATACTGG
Organism: uncultured Eggerthellaceae bacterium; assembly: GCA_910577495.1. Classification (GTDB taxonomy): domain Bacteria; phylum Actinomycetota; class Coriobacteriia; order Coriobacteriales; family Eggerthellaceae; genus Xiamenia. The sequence goes on along the minus strand of CAJTML010000063.1, from coordinate 4,671 downwards.
CCGATGATGTAGTCAACCTCTGGGAAGACGTCATACCATGACTTGGCATTACCAAGCATAGCCAACTTGTTGCCCGACATGTCGAACCACACGCGCGGCTTGTACGGCTCACCAGTAGCAATAGCATTGCGAACCGTCGGGATGTGAGAGTGGCACCATGCATAGAGACCCTTGTGGTCTTTCATGCCCAAGCGATCCTGCAGAAGCTTGTTTAAGATGCGCTGCGAGTCAGGCATTTGTTCGCCAAGTGCCTTGATGCGGGCTTCGTTTTCGGCATCAGACATACCGATAACCGCACCTACACCGTACATGTCGGAGAACATGCCGCCGAAGCCGTTGTTGAACGTCACCGGACGGGTGTTAACCTTCTCGCCCGAGTCAGTCATGGTGGCGAAGTAGCCGCCGCCCTTCTGCGTCATCGTGACGCCCGGCTTGTTGATGCGACCCATGATGGAGTCAAGACCCATGCATCCAAGCGGTACCTGTGAAGCAGACTCGGTCATGTCAGAAGCAACGCCGTTTACGATACCGCCGTTGTTTTCGACGTAGATCTTAATGGCTTCCTCAATCTTGTCAGCTTGCAGCCAGCACTCTTCAGCCGTGCGCTCAAGCGTCCACGGATCGGCCTCCTCTTTGTAGATCTGACCAGCGGTCTTGTAGGTCTTGCCGTTGAATTCGCCCGACCAGAAGATCTCAGGATCAACCGCAGAATCAGCGGGTGCTGAATACTCAAACGGTGCAACTTCGTTGGTCTTTAAGTCAAAGCAGACATAAGCCGGCGTGTTTTCGGGAGTGGTTTGCTCAAAATCCGGGAAGAGCTCTTGTGCCTTGACGGGCAGCTTGGTATCTGGATCAATGAGGAACGGCAGGTTCGTCCAATACTTGGTGAACTCTTCGTCATAGAGCTTGTTCTCAAAGATGTAACGGAACCAGGACAGCAGAAGCTTCGTGTCAGTGCCAGGACGAACTGGCAGCCACACATCAGCTTTCACGGCGTCAGGTGAGAAGTTCGGGTCTACAACAACCGTCTTCACGCCATTAGCACGCAGCTCAGCCATACCACGGCCAGACTCAGCGGTTTCAGAAACTGAAGGCTGAGCACCCCAGATAACAACAACTTCGGTCTTATTGTCGTTAACCTTGAAGATTTCCTGTACGGCATTGTCGGCTACTGACTGGTCGTCGCCGCCATAGAAGAGCTTTGACAGAGCCCAACGGGGCAGGTAACACTGCGCACAGCCCGGCTCGAATACCGTCGGAGAACCAAAGGCCATCGGCAGCGTCATAGCTTCCATAAACGAGTATGAACCGCCGCCACCAACGCTTGCGAAGAATGCGTAGTTGCCATACTTATCAATTGCGTCTTTGATGTGCGTTGCGGCCTCGGTAATTGCCTCGTCCCACGAGATAACTTCCCACTTGTTTTCGCCACGCTCACCCGCACGACGGAGCGGATGCAGAATACGACGCGGGCTGTACATGGTGTGCAACTGGTTGAGACCCTTGATGCACAGTGAGCCGCGAGATACCGGCGCCTCGGGATCGCCCTCCAGCTTAACAACCACGCCATCCTTCAGGTAGGCAATAGCGGGGCACATCTGGATGCAACCATGGCAGCTGGTGCGCATCTTGGTGAGTCCAGCAGTTGAGCTGAGCGGTTGCTCGTTGCTTGGGGTTTCCTCAACTGGTGCAGTTTCTTGCATGCAGCCAGTCATGGAGGCACCCACAGCTGCCGCTGCACCCGCAAGTGCGGATACTTTGACGAAACTGCGACGCGTTAAATTGCGTTTCGACATAACGTTTCCTCTCTTAATCTCTCTCATTTGATTTTTGCTCCACGAGCTCTTGTAAAAATTCCTTTCCTTCCCCGGTTAATGTCCATCCTTCCTCCCAAATCAAAGCGCCAGAGCGCTCTAACTTGTCGACAAATACTGACGGCTGCATAATCTCTCTTCGCCCATCGATGATGGTTTCAAGAGCGGTGCGCCCTCGGAGTAGCTGCTCTATTTGACCGTATGTCTTAGGGGCATCTTTAACGAATTCCAGCAGTTCAATGTAGGTGTCGCTTCGTGCTGGATCCAAATTCAGCAGGTCAATGAGACGCGCTGACGGTTTGTTGTAGTCAGCGAAATAGCGACCAACCTCAGTGGTTTCAAACGAGATTGTGTACACGAGGTCGTCAATCTCGTCTTCGCTTAAGCCTTCTTTTTGCTCTTCGTAAACGCGCTCACCGTTGATATCGCGCTCCACCTGGTCAAGGCCATACGCTTTGACAAGCGCCTTGAGCATGAAATACTGGTTTTGTGTTGCAAGTTCGAACTGTGGAAGCGAGCCAATGAACGCCTCGGCTTCCTGGAGCATTCTTTCTTCCTGGCAATACACCAGCGTCTTGTACATGATTTCTCTATTGAGTGGGTGACGCATAACCGTCATATTGAGTGCGGCCAGCTTTTCTTCAAACGAAAGCTCTTGTACTGGTTGAGCGATTACTTCTGAAACATCCAGGTCGGCTTCAATCTCGGTGTTTTCATCTTCGGAGATAGAAGGCTCATACATTTGCTTGAAAATTGTCTCAGCCATAGTTCGCAAGCATCAAATGGATGCTCTTCCCCCTTATTATGTTGTGACCTCTCGTCCATCCTTTTGGCTCCCCCACATCAGATTCCCTCTCATCTGAGTTGCCGTAACAAGATGGCTCCCATTGGCTGAGACTATAGTTCTAAACGAGTTTTTTCGACCACCCGCACACTGACTGAAATTTGCAAAACAAGGCAATTTTCCCTCACGCAGTATGCGTTATCCATTGGTTTGACCTGGGATTTTGTTCGATTAGTTCGCGCATGATTGATGAAGAAATTACTCAACTTTCCAAGCACGCCGGACTGTCTCATTCACTTTGTAGCAGGCTCACCCCTCGCCGCCGCATCCTGCGGCGCGGGCTGCTGCGCAGCGCGGCGCAGCCTCCGCAACACACCGCGACGTGACGCGCAGCGGCGTGTGGCGCATGCGGCATGCAATTGCGACCCCTCCAGCACGCGGGGCGTCTGGAACGCCGTCCGACGCGTTGTGGTCATGGCGCGCTGCGTGGGGCGCACCCCCCGTCTGGCACGTTGTGGTCACTCGGGTGGGGTTTTGTGCAAAATCAGCGCTCCGAGACAGCACAAGCACGCATGACTCCTGCCGCACAACAGCAAAAGGCCTGCTCAGACCATCGTAGTCTGAGCAGGCCTTCGTTTTGCCTTCTGCAGTTTGCACAAAACCACATCTCAGCGTCCACAAAGTCGCGCTGGCAATCACGACCGTGGCTGATTCACAGCCGCCAGCGCGACCGAATCGCGGCTGCAAACCGCGCATCAGCGCAGACCTCAGCGCCGCACCACCAGCCGCAGCCGCACTCCCCTTACAGCTGCACGCGTCGACGCCACGCAACACCCAGCGCCACCATCGCAAGCGCGCCAAGTGCACCAACGGCACCAACAACGCCTGCAGTGTCATCGCCAGTGGCTGCCAGCTTATCAAGCGCTTTCAGCTCGCGACCTTCGCCGCTTTCGCCATCAGCACCACCCGTGTCGGGCAGCAACGTGCCGCTCACGTCCTCTTCGGGAGTCGGGATGCTCACGCTGTCGGACACATCCACATCCAGCACACCTTCAGGACCTTCGCCAACTACACTTACCGAGTTCACAATCGGCTCGTCATTGTCAGGCTTGGAAAGCTTGCAGGTATAAACGATCTGGTAGGTGTCGCCGCCGAACACGTCCTCAAGCTCAACCGTCAGCGTGCGCGTGGCTTCGTCATACACACCCTCCAGCGGCTCGGTCGTGCCATCAGGCAAAACAAGCTTAATCGCGGTCGGATCAATAGTCAGTCCTTGCGGCAGCACGTCTGTGACCACCACGTTTTTCCAGTGCGTGTAGGGCATATCGTTGTTGAGCGTAAGCGTGTAGGTCAGCTCATCGCCGATGTAGTAGCCATCCACATACGTCTGGTTGGCGACCGTCTTAGACACCGTCGGATCAGGCGTTGCGTACTTCACCCAACCGGTCGGCCACACGCGATTGCTCACCGTCTCGTCAACATCTTTGTTCTCAGGCGTCTTGCCCGTCGCACTCACGGAGTTGCCAATGTCGTGGAACTGCGGCGTTTCCTCAGCGGCAGCAGACTCATTGATGCTTGCCTTATAGGTGATCACGGCGTCCTTGCCACCAGGGATGTCGCCCAGCGGGATGGTCAGCGTGCCCGTTTCGGGGTCATACACCTCGGACGGATCAAGCGGAATCGTCGTGCCATCAGGCAGGCGAACCTCAAGCGAGTCCGGATCAAGCGTGAGACCCCCTGGGATCGTGTTGGTGATCACAACCTCGTTCCACGAAGTGCCCTCGGGCGGGTTCGACGCCGTGATAGTGTACTCAAGCGTGTCGCCGATCTGGGCGTCCTCAGCATCCGGACGCGACGTATTCGTCACTTCAATCTTGAGCTCAGGCGCCGGGTCACCTGGGATGATGTCGCCCTCAGGTTTGCTGGAGCCTGGCACACCCGGAACCTCAGTGCCATCAGGGTTGGTGCCTTCGCCCTCACCTTTGATCGTGATGTCATTGGTCGGCTCATCAAGCGCCTTCGGATTTACCGTGGTGTCGAAAACAAGCTCGTACTTATCCTTGCCGTCAATGT
>CAJTML010000062.1 GCA_910577495.1 uncultured Eggerthellaceae bacterium | reverse complement strand
CGCAACGGCGAGCATGGATTGCATTTGGATCATTGCTATTCGTCCTTACCTTCCAAGGCATAAGCGCTCGTGCGCTATTGCGCCTTCTCCACTATCTTGTAGAGGCGCCAGCGCTTCATCTTGGACAGCGGACGCGTCTCCATGATCTGAACGGTGTCGCCGACGCCGGCCTCGTTGTTCTCGTCATGGGCATGGAACTTCTTCGTGGAGGTGATCATCTTGCCGTACACCGGATGGGGCTTGCGCTCCTTGATCGCCACGACGATGGTCTTGTCGTTGGCATCGCTGACGACGATGCCCTGACGGACCTTACGCAGATTGCGCTCATCAGTCATATTCAACACCCTTTCCTAAGCTACGCGCTCAGCTCGCGAGCACGCATCTCGGTCTGGATGCGCGCGATGTCCTTCTTGACCTGCTTGACACGGGCGGTGTTGTCGAGCTGGCTGGTGGCCATCTGGAAGCGCAGGTTGAACAGCTCCGCGCGGGCCTCCTTCAGCTTGGCCTGCAGGTCCTCGGCAGAAAGTTCACGGATCTCTGCTGCTTTCATTATTGCTGCCCCTCCGTTTCACGAGTGACGATCTTGCACTTGATGGGCAGCTTGTTGATGGCCAAACGAAGTGCCTCGCGGGCGGTCTCATCGTCCACACCGGCGATCTCGAACATGATGCGGCCGGGCTTCACGACAGCAACCCAGCCCTCGGGGTTGCCCTTACCGGAACCCATGCGGGTCTCGGCGGGCTTGGAGGTGATGGGCTTGTCGGGGAAGATCGTGATCCACACCTTGCCGCCACGCTTCATGTGGCGGGTCATGGCGATACGAGCAGCCTCGATCTGACGGTTGGTGATCCAGTGAGCCTCGAGGGCCTGGATACCGTACTCACCGTGGTTCAGGCGCGTGCCACCCTTGGCCTTGCCCTTCATGGAACCACGCTGCACCTTGCGGTGCTTGACGCGCTTGGGTACGAGCATTTACTTCTGCCCCCTCTCGTTACGGTCACGATCATTGCGACGGCCGCGGCTCGGGCGAGAGCTGCCCTCGAGCGCCGGCTGGGGAGCCTTCTGGCCGGGAAGCATGTCGCCGTGGTACACCCACACCTGGACGCCGATGGAGCCCATGGTGGTGGCGGCGGTGGCGAAGCCGTAGTCGATCTTCGCACGCAGGGTGTGCAGCGGCACGCGACCCTCGCGGTACCACTCGCGGCGGCTCATCTCAGCGCCACCCAAGCGGCCAGAGCACTGAATACGAATACCCTGTGCGCCACTCTTGATTGCTGACTGCACAGCCTTGCGCATGGCGCGACGGAATGCAACGCGGCCTTCCAGCTGCTCAGCAATTGATTGAGCGATGAGTTCTGCATCCAGCTCAGGACGCTTTACCTCAATAACCTCAATGTTGACGGTGCCATTGGCGATCTTCTCAAGCTTCTTGCGAAGTGCGTCAATCTCAGCACCCTTCTTGCCAATTACTACACCCGGACGAGCGGTAGTAATGATGACTTTGATCTTGTCACCAGCGCGCTCAATCTCAATCTTAGAGACGGCGGCACGGGATAACTGCTTGTTCAAGAACTTCCTGATGGCCAGGTCATTCTCAAGGTTCTTGGCATAGTCTTTGTCAGAGTACCAGCGGCTGCGCCAGTCTTCGGTAATGCCAAGACGGAATCCGGTAGGGCTTACTTTCTGTCCCATGAAACCCTATGCCTCCTCTCGCGGTGCAACAATAATAGTAATGTGGCTGGTGCGCTTGCGAATGCGAGACGCAGAGCCCTTTGCACGCGGGCGGATGCGCTTGAGCGTGGGGCCTTCGTCGGCGAATGCCGTCTTAACCACGAGCGTTTCCGGACGTACATGATGCTGATTCTCAGCGTTTGCTACGGCAGAGTTGAGGGTCTTTTCGACAACCTCAGCAACTGCACGATTGGTAAATTGCAGAATCTCACGAGCTTGAGGCACGGACTTACCGCGAATTTGGTCGATAACGATACGCGCCTTACGGGGAGAAACGCGGACGTGGCGAGTTACTGCTTTAGCTTCCATGATTCACCCCTTTACTTTCTCTTGCCCTTGTCGGCGGAGTGACCCTTGAAGGTACGGGTCGGGGCGAATTCGCCCAGCTTGTGGCCGACCATAGACTCAGTTACATATACCGGCACGTGCTTGCGACCATCATGAACAGCGATGGTGTGTCCTACCATCTCCGGGAAAATGGTGCTTGAACGTGACCAGGTCTTAACGACTTCCTTCTCGCCTGCCGCATTCTGCTTCTCGATACGCTCGAGTAGGCGCGGCTCAACGTAAGGGCCCTTCTTCAAACTTCTACTCACTATTACTCCTTAACGCTTTGCGCTACTTCTTGCGACGGCGGATGATCAAGCGGCTAGAGGCCTTCTTCGTATTGCGCGTACGATGACCCTTGGTGGGAACACCCCACGGGGTAACCGGATGACGACCCGAAGACTTGTTTTTGCCCTCGCCACCACCATGGGGGTGGTCAACAGGGTTCATAACGGTACCACGAACAGACGGGCGAATACCCATCATGCGGTTGCGGCCTGCTTTACCGATCTTAATGTTGGAGTGCTCAGCGTTGCCAACCTCTCCAACCGTAGCGCGGCACGTGAGCAGCACGCGACGCATTTCTGAAGAAGGCATGCGAAGGATTGCATATTTACCTTCTTTACCCATGAGCTGTACGCTGGTACCAGCAGAACGAGCAATTGCAGCACCTTTACCAGGCTGCAGCTCAATTGCATGAACGAGCGTACCAACAGGGATGTTTGCCAGCGGCAATGCGTTGCCGGGCTTAATGTCGACGTCAACACCGCTTACAACGGTGTCACCTACGCACAAACCTTTCGGATGAAGGATGTAGCGCTTCTCGCCATCAGCGTAGTGCAGAAGAGCAATACGAGCGGAACGGTTCGGGTCGTACTCAATGGTTGCAACCTTTGCCGGTACGCCGTCCTTGTTACGCTTAAAGTCAATCATGCGATAACGACGCTTTACGCCGCCACCCTGATGACGCGTGGTGATACGGCCGTTGTTGTTGCGGCCTGCCTTTTTGGGTAAAGGCGCAAGCAGTGACTTTTCCGGCGTATCCGTCGTGATTTCAGCAAAGTCTGAAACCGTCTGGAAGCGTCTGCCGGGGCTGGTCGGCTTGTACTGTTTGACTCCCATGTCTTTCCTTTCTTTGGGACTCGCTCGCACGCCTCTCCGTACACCGAGTACCCACAAACTCCTTCGTGGATCCGATTGCCGCCGAGCGCCGTGGGGAGGCTAGGAACTCGTGACTCCGGTAATCCACGCGTCCGGGTGTATCCATCTAAGACCAGACGCAACCGAGAATTATACGCAAATAAAGTTGGGGTTTCAAGAATTTTGTTGTGGGCGGACGCACTGAGGCCGTTTGGTCACAATGCCTCCACACTTAGTGTTCAAAACGCTGGCGAACCTGCGCAATAACAGCAGCATCCAGCCGCTGATGCGCCGGCGCGTGCACCGCATAACAGGAAAAACTGGGCATGTCGGCAGTAAAAAGCCCGAGTTCTCTTGAAGCATGGCGAATGTCGTCTTTGGTAAGTGCACCACGGCGCAGCGGCGAGACGATTCCCCACTCCGCCAACGCTTGAAACCCCGGTCGGTTTGTGGGGTCATCCGTTGCATTGGTGCCATCCGCCACCACGTCAAAGCCATCAGCGCGCGCAGCCGCAACAATCGTTTCAAACATCATCTGCTTACAAAGGTAGCAGCGCGCATCGGTGTTTTCGCAAATATCGGCATGATCAAATATATTAATGTCAAAGACGCGAAACGGCACGCCTAAGTCACGCGCCAGCCTTTTCGCATCATCTAAGCTGAAGTCGGGTTGAAACGCGGTTTTGATGCCATACGCGAAAACCTCACATCCCGCCGCGCAGGCTGCCGCCAACAAGTAAGCCGAATCGCAGCCACCTGAAAGCGCGATGGCCAAGCGTGGCGTGCGAGCAAAAAATGCCGCGAGGGGCTCCGCGCCAAGACGCTGCCCCTCGCCTGCTGTATAGTCCGACACACCTGTTGTGTGCTGCGTGAATTCGCCTGCCTTCGCCACAAACAACGCTTTCTTACTCAAAGAGCTCAGCGGCACGCTTAAGCTGATGGATGATGTCGATGTGCTGTGGGCAGCGACGCTCGCAGTTGCCGCACGCAATGCAGGTTGACGCCTCGTTCGGCGCATTCCAGTTGTAGTTTTCCTGAGCGCGGTACATGTCATCAAACTTCGCCAAAATATCCAGCGAGTCCATGATGATAGGAATATGAATGTGCTGCGGGCAGCCCTTGAGGCAATAACCACAGTGCGTGCACGGCACCGTGTCAATGGCGGCAAGAACGCCGCGCACTTCATTAATGGCAGCAAGTTCTTGATCATCAAGCGGCTTGCCCTGAGCCATGATCTGGATGTTTTCATGCAACTGTTCAGGAGTTGACATGCCCGAGAGCACCACCATAACGCCCTCAAGCGATGCCGGGAATCGCAGCGCCCACGAAGCCAGCGACTGATCGGGATCTGTCGCTTTAAGAATTGCCTCTGCAGCTGGCGGCAACTTAACCAGCGAGCCACCCTTAACCGGCTCCATGACAATGACGGGCAACCCATACGAGCGCACAATCTCGTAGCACTTACGCGACTGAATGATCTCGTTTTCCCAGTCGGTGTAGTTGATTTGCAGCTGCACGAATTCGACATCTTGTGCATGCAGCGCCAAAATGTCTGCCAGCTCGTCGGCAGTTCCGTGGAACGAGAAGCCAAAATGCTTAATCAGACCAGCGTCGCGCTTGGCCAGCGCGAAGTCCCACAGACCGTAATCGTCAAAAAGCACCGTGCCGTCGCCGCCCAGCTGATGGAGCAGATAGTAATCAAAATAGCCCGCGCCCGTGCGCTCAAGCGAGGTGTCAAACATGGCATGCGCTTCCTCGGTTGAGTGCGCCGCCCATGCCGGCATCTTCGTTGCAATCTGAAATGATTCACGCGGATAGCGCTCAACGAGTGCTTGGCGAAGTGCTACCTCAGAGCGACCCCCATGGTAGGTCCAGGCGGTATCGAAGTAGGTAAAACCGGCATCCATAAACTCATCGGTCATAGCTTTGACGGTTTCCAGGTCAATAACCTTGTTGCCCGCCTCGTCCTCAAATTCTGGCAGACGCATAAAGCCAAATCCTAGCGGTGCCAAGTGTTGTGCTCGCTCCATACGAGCCTCCCCTCATGACGCAGGTTTACCACCTGAAATTTCGTAGTGGTTCCACTATATACCGCAAAAGGGTGCGCTACACGTTAAATTTGAAATGCATGACGTCTCCGTCTTGCACCACATACTCTTTTCCCTCTTGGCGAAGCTTGCCGGCATCACGACAACCCTTTTCGCCACCGAGTGCGACGTAATCCTCAAAGGATGCGGTCTCGGCCTTAATGAATCCGCGCTCAAAATCTGAGTGGATAACACCAGCGGCTTGAGGCGCCTTTGCGCCAATCGGGATGGTCCAGGCGCGCGTCTCAGTCTCACCAGAGGTGAAATAGCTCTGCAGGCCAAGCAGGTGATATGCCTCTTTGATGAGGCGCGCAAGGCCACTATCAGACAAGCCAAGCGCCTCCATGTACTCTTTGGCTTCCTCAGGATCCAACTCAGAAAGCTCGGCGATATCCGCCTCAACCTTCGCCGAAATCGGCACGGGCACACACCCGTCAATCTCGGGCAGATCAGCCGCCACCGCGTCTTCATCCACGTTTGCAATATAGAGCATCGGCTTCATGGTCAGCAGGTGCAAATCATAGATGGACGCACGCTCATCCTCATCCAAATCAAGCGTGCGTGCGCGATGACCCTCATTGAGCCCCGCAAGCACCTTTTTGGCCGTCTCCAGTTTTTTCACGCCGGCTTTGTCACGCTTGGCCTCCTTCTCAAGACGCGGAAGCGCCTTTTCAAGGGTGGCCATGTCGGCCAAGATGAGCTCAGTTTTGATGGTATCCACGTCAGATTGCGGGTCCACCTTGCCGGCCACATGGGTTACGTCAGGGTCGGCGAAAAAGCGCACGACCTCGGCAATGGCATCCGTCTCGCGAATATTCGCCAAAAACTGATTGCCCAAGCCTTCGCCCTGGCTGGCACCAGCCACCAAACCTGCAATGTCGACAAACTCAACCGTAGCGGGCACGATGCGCGCCGGGTTATCAATAGCGGCAAGCGCCTCCAATCGGTCATCGGGCACCGGCACAACACCAACGTTTGGCTCAATGGTGGCGAACGGATAATTCGCCGCCAAACCACCTTTGTTCGTCAGTGCCGTAAACAGCGTGGACTTGCCGACGTTGGGCAATCCTACGATTCCAATTGAAAGCGCCATACCAACTTCCTTTTACTTTACAAAACGATAATGCCAGCCGCAGCCATGACGTACGCCACCAAAATGACCACGACAAAGACCGGAGCTACATACTTAATCATAACGACAAACAGCTTTGCCGACTTGAACTCGCTTGACTGGCGCACCTCGGTCAAAATGATCTTCGGCTTGATGATCCAGCCAACAAAGACGCAGGTCAAAAGTGCAACGATCGGCATCAAGATGGTGTTGGACAAGAAGTCGAAGAAGTCAAGGAGCTGCGCGTTGCCCGGCTCTCCAATGCCAAAGAGCGTGTACATGAGGTCAACTTCAAGCAAGTTGTTGTAGCCCATATTAACAAGCGTACCCATGGCAAGGACAAAGACCGCGCAAATCACAATAGAAACTGCACGAGAGAGGTGTGCGCCGTCAGCCACGATGGACACGAGCGTCTCAAACAGGGAAATGCAGCTGGTCAGTGCGGCGAAGAATACCAGTGCGAAGAACGCAAAGCCAATCACCGATGCTGCCCAACCCATACCCTGGAAGACCTGCGGCAGAATGCCAAACATAAGACCAGGTCCGGCGTTGCCTGCAACAGCATCAGCGCCACCCATCACGGCAACTGCAGCCGGGATGATCATGAAGCCCGCCAGAATGGCAATGCCCGTGTCAAACAGCTCAATACGGCGAACCGAATGCTCTAAGTCCTCGTTTTTGTCGAAGTATGAGCCATACGTGATCATGATGCCCATAGCAAGCGAAAGCGAGAAGAACATCTGACCCATGGCCGCCACGATCATCTCAACACTGAACTTGGAGAAGTCTGGAATGAGATAGTATGCCAAACCCTCCAGCGCGCCCGGCAACGTGAGCGAGAAGATTGAAATGGCAACCGCCATACCAATCAGCAAAATCATGAGCACTTTATTAACGCGCTCGATGCCGTTTTTCACGCCAAGAGCAACAACCGCTACAACCAACAGGATAAACAGTGCCATCCAGAAGTAGGTCTCAGGGTTGTTAATAATAAAGCCCGTAAAGTAGCCATCTCCTGCAAGCGCGTTAGCGCCTTCGAAGATATAAGCTGCCATATATTTGGTAACCCAGCCACCAATAACGGCATAATACGGCGTGATGATAAAAGGAACCGCACTGGCCAACACACCAATGAACAGGTACTTTTTGCCAAAGGTACGGAAGGCACCAATTGCAGATTGTCCCGTCATACGACCCAGTGCCGTTTCTGCCATCATCAAGGCAAAGCCAAACGTCACCACCAAAATAATGTAGACGAGCAAAAATGCACCGCCACCGTATTTCGCCGCCAGATAGGGAAAACGCCACATGTTACCCAGTCCAACAGCAGATGCTGCCGCAGCAAGAATAAATGCCCAGCGACCCGACCATTTAGAGCGCGCTGGCGCGGCTGTCTCCTCCATATTCGCCTCCTTATACATTGGAACTTGCAAAATCTCAAAAACGTAAGTATAGATGAATGTGCACACCTGCGTAAGGCTCTAATCACACAACGAGCCTCACGCAACCGCCGATGGTATCAAATACGTCTTATTTGCGCGACGGATCGTGCCCCGCGCCTTCGCCATCGTGAGTTTGTGGCAGCTGATGGTCTTTCACGCGGTCGGTACACTCAAGCGTGCACGACCCGCACGCACTGCCGCACGCACCGCGTCCAGCCCGCTTTTTGCCAACCGAGCGAATCAGTGCCCAGCAGGCTACAAACACCACCACGATACCCACCACTACCGTGGGAGCATTCAGACCAAGCGACACGCAGAGCTGCCCCAAGAGCCGCACCATGAGCGCTACCACCCACGCCAGGATGAGCTGCCCGAATGTCACAACCAGCATCCATTTGCCACCCAGCTCGCGACGCACCGCCGCAAGCGCTGCCACGCACGGCGTGTAGAGCAAGCAGAAGACCAAGAAAACAAGCGCGGTCAAAAGGCTCATAGATGCCACGATGGCTTCGGTGGAACCAAAGAGAATTGACAGCGTTGAAACCACGCTTTCCTTCGCCATCACGCCCGTTATGAGGGCGCTCGTGACGCGCCAGTCGCCAAAACCAAGCGGGGCGAACACCGGCGAGATAAGGCCTGCCAGTATCGAAAGCATGGAGCCTTGCCCCTCTTCAACCACGTTGAGGCCAAAGTCGAACGTTTGCAAAAACCAAATGGCAATCGTGGCCAAAAAGATGATGGTGAAGGCGCGCTCCAAAAAGTCCTTCGCCTTTTCCCATAGCAGCTGGCCAACGTTGCGCGGTGAGGGGAAACGGTAATTTGGGAGTTCCATGACAAACGGCACCGCTTCGCCCGAAAAGAGCGTTTTGCGCAAAAGCAGCGCCACAATAATGCCTACCACGATGCCGCCGAAATACAAGCCAATCATGACAAGCGCTGCATATTCAGGGAAGAATGCCGCGCAGAAAAAGGCGTAAATGGGAAGCTTCGCCGAGCAACTCATAAAGGGCGTGAGCAGGATAGTCATCTTGCGATCGCGCTCAGACGGAAGCGTTCTGCTGGCCATAACTGCGGGCACCGTGCAGCCAAAGCCTACGAGCATCGGCACGATTGACCTGCCCGAAAGGCCTATGCGGCGCAGCAACTTGTCCATCACAAAAGCCACGCGCGCCATGTACCCGGTGTCCTCCAAAAGCGACAGGAAGAAAAAGAGCGTCACAATGATGGGCAGAAAGCTCAAAACTGAGCCCACACCATTAAAAATGCCGTCGACCACCAGTGATTGCAGCACGTCAGAGACGTGCGCCTGCGCAAGGGCTGCGGCCACCACGTCAGTCAGCCACGAGATCCCAGCGTCCAGCACATCCGAAAGCCACGAGCCAATCACGGAAAACGTGAGCCAAAACACCAGTCCCATGATGACCACAAACGACGGAATAGCAGTCCACGAACCCGTGAGAATCTTGTCAATCTCAAGCGAGCGTTTATGCTCTTTACTCTCATGCGGGCGCACCACGCACTGTGCGCACACGCGCTCGATGAACTGGTAGCGCATATCAGCAATGGCCGCCGCACGATCAAGTCCGCGCTCTTGTTCCATCTGCGCCACGATATGCTCAACCGCGTCCAGCTCGTTCGCGTCCAAATGCAGGCGCTCTTGCACCATGGAATCACCCTCAGCAAGCTTCGCCGCGGCAAAACGCAGCGGTATGCCAGCGCGCTCGGCGTGATCCTCAATGAGCGACATGAGCGAATGCAAGCACCGATGTACCGCTCCCCCATGATCTTCGGGCGAGCAAAAGTCTTGCACAAGCGGGGGCTCCTGAAAACGCGCCACATGAATGGCGTGATCCACCAGCTCCGCCGTGCCCTGATTGCGGGCGGCCACCAGTGGCACAACCGGAATGCCTAAGGCTGCCTCAAGCTTGTTAACCTCAATGGTGCCGCCGTTACCTTCAACCTCATCCATCATATTGAGCGCCAGCACCATCGGAATGCCCAGCTCAAGAATCTGCATGGTCAAATACAGATTGCGCTCAATGTTAGTGGCATCCACAATATTGATGATACCTTTGGGACGAAGCGACGCATCAAAGGCCACCGTCAGCTCTTTGGGTGTGCCCGCCGCATGAGTCGGCTCCCCGAGCAAAAACTCGCGCGTAACTACCTCTTCGCTGGAATACGGCGACATAGAATAGATGCCTGGCAAGTCAGTGAGCAGCGTTTCGGGGTGCCCTTTGATGCGGCCATCTTTGCGATCCACTGTCACGCCGGGGAAGTTGCCAACGTGCTGGTTTGAGCCGGTCAGCTGGTTAAAGAGCGTCGTTTTGCCGCAGTTTTGGTTTCCCACCAGCGCAAAACTGAGTGTTTCGTCTTTAGGAAGCGGACGCTCGGTTGCGCGGTCGTGCGACTTGCCACGCTCTCCCAAGCCGGGGTGTTCGGTGCGCGCATAGAGCGGATTGTTGATGTCGAAGTCCAGGTCACGATCGGTCTGCGCCAGATCATTCGCCACGTTTTTCACCTCGTCGCGAACGTTGTCCACCTCAATACGCTCAGCGTCCGCCAAACGCAGCGTGAGCTCGTAGCCGTGAATGCGCACCTGCGCGGGATCCCCCATGGGTGCGTGCTTGATCATGGTGATATCCGCATGCGGGATGATGCCCATGTCCAAAAAATGCTGGCGAAGCGAGCCAGTGCCCCCTACCTGCGTAACCGTTGCCGTTTTTCCGATTGGTAGTTTATCAAGCGTCAATGCCACAAAATGCTCCTCGAATCATGCCGCTTATCTCTGCCCCTTGTTTTTCCCGTGACCATGCACGTATGCGAATCAGCAGGTAGCGCGCAACGCGTTATTATAAGACAATACAACAACTCTAATGACAACGCGTCTTATAGGCGCAAAACAGTTACCTCTCAAGGAGATTCAAACATGTGCGGCATCTGCGGATTTACTCATGCAACCGAAGCGGACAGGCCCATTGTCAAAGCAATGTGCGACATCATGGCGCACCGAGGACCTGATGGCGAAGGCTGCTATCTTGACGACGGTATTGCGTTTGGGCACCGCCGTCTGTCCCTCATTGACCTTGCAGGTGGCAACCAGCCTATGGTGCGCGCAACCGCTGACCACATCTCTCGCATCACCTCGCCTGCCCTAGATGGCGAAGGACGTCCTTGTGCCGGAGACAAGGACGCAGCTGCCAAGGGAGATTTCGCCATTGTGTTTAATGGAGAGATCTACAACTACCAGGACTTACGCGCTGAGCTTGAGACGCAGGGCTGGGCGTTTGACACCAACTCCGATACCGAGGTTTTGCTGGTGGGCTACCTTGCCTGGGGCGAGGCGGTGCTGGATAAGCTGCGCGGCATGTTCGCCTTTGCCATCTGGAACAAAACCACGCGCGAGCTCTTTTGCGCGCGCGACTTTTTCGGCATCAAGCCGTTTTACTACACGCTGGTTGACGGCCAGTTTATCTTCGCCTCCGAGATCAAATGCATCCTGGAGCACCCCGCCTACGAGCGCAAACTCAACGAAGCCGCGCTTGAGCAGTACCTGTGCTTCCAGTTCTCAGCGCTTGATGAGACGTTTTTTGAGGGTATCTACAAGCTGCCGCCTGCACACTGCGTAAAAGTTGACGAAGCAGGCAACCTCACCATGCGTCGCTACTGGATTCCCACCTACGAATTCGACGAGACGCGCACGCTGGAAGATACGGTTGACGCCATTGACGAGGCAGTACATGAGTCCGTTCGCTATCACAATGTGGCCGATGTTGAAGTTGGCTCGTTCTTGTCCAGCGGCATTGACTCAAGCTACATGGCCGCTTGCCTTGCGCAAGAAAACCCCGCCATCAAGACGTTTACCGTGGGCTTTTCAGAGTACGAAGGCGAACGCGACGAGATTTCATGGGCGCGCGAACTGGCCTCTGAGCTGGACATCTCAAACGATTCCAAGCACATCTCTGAGGCTGAGTACTGGGAGAGCTTGCCCCGCGTGCAGTGGCATATGGACGAGCCTTCTGCTGATCCGTCTGCGGTGGCGCTCTACTTTGTCGACCAGCTGGCCGCACAGCAGGTTAAAGCAGTGCTTTCAGGCGAAGGCGCCGATGAGTTTTTCGCCGGATATCGCATCTACCAAACGCCGTTTTCGAACGCGAAGCTTGGCTGGGTTCCTAAGCCGGTATTGCGCGGTGCGTCAAAAGTAGCCCGCAAGCTGGGCATTCGCGGCGCTAACTACCTTGAGCGTGCCAGCGAAACCGCTGAGGATTGGTACTACACCAACGCCAACGGCGTGGCCTTCACTCCTGCCGAGCGCGAGCGTTTGCGCGCAGGTAAGCGCGCAGCGGGTGCCGTGG
>CAJTML010000061.1 GCA_910577495.1 uncultured Eggerthellaceae bacterium | reverse complement strand
ATGGCCTGAATCTAGGTACTCAAGTACTTCATTGATAAATTTTTGTGGGTACACCATTGCTTCCTCCTGAAGAGATCTTCTCTCCAGTTTTATGGGCGCACCCCCATCGGGGGGGGTGCGGGCTCCTATTGATGAAGGCGGCTGAGGGTGCAACGACCGCTCGAAACCGCCTATATCAAATGTGACATTTGAAGTGACCCTTTGTCACTTTGTCACCTGTTACAGAGCGCTTCAAGCACCAGCTGCGCACGCGTGCCGATGGGGGTTGCGTTCTCGGCCACAAAGCGTGCGACGTCTGCGCGCGGTAGCAAGAACTGCTCAATGAGTTCGCCCTGTTCGGGGGCTGCATCAGCCACGCGCGTTACCTGCGCATAGACAATCTGCACCGTTTCATCAGTAAGCCCCGTGGACGAAAATCCTGCTTGCGGCAGCGGCGTGATTGCGCTTGCCAGCGCTTCACCCTCAGCGACGCGCAGCGCATACCCCGTTTCTTCGCGAAGCTCTCGGTCAACGCAGGTTGCCAAGTCCTCGCCCGGCTCAACGAGGCCCGCGGGAAAGGCGATGCACCAGCTGTTGAGCGGATAGCGAAATTCGCGAATCATGAGCAGCTCGTCGTTTTCGGTAAAGCCAACGATGCAAACCGCATCAGGGGAGGCGGGGAGGTTTTGCGCGTTGGCTTCAAGCCCCGCACGGAACGCCGCGGGCGCTTTGCGGGAGGCGCAGTCATAGTGATAGGGCGTGCCATCAGCAAGTTCGTAGGTGAGCACGTATTTTTTGATCCAGCCGTCAGCAATGAGCTCAACGTCGACGAGGCGCGGGGTTTGCAGGCTGGGTTGCGCGGCGCCGGCTGCAGGCGAAACGGCGGCGGCGGGCGAAGCGGCAGCGGCTGCGGGCGAAGCGGCGGCTGCGGGCGAAGCGGCAGCGGCTGCGGGCGAAACGGCGGCGGGCGAAGCGGCGGCGGGCGAAGTGTGGGTGCTCATGTGGGTTCCTTTCAGGCAAGCGGCAAGGCGCTGGGAGTCTCTTGGTGAGCGGTTGCTTGTGCTTCCACCTTGTCCAAAAGCTCCTGTTGTGTGTGAACCCCTAGTTTACGATAAATATTGGAAATGTGGCTTTTGACGGTCTCTTCGGTAATCGTCAACTCGGCGCTGATGTATTTGCGGTTGCGACCATTCGCCAAAAGCGTGAAGATGTCGCTCTCACGCGGGGTGAGTCCGCACTCAGTGATGAGGGCATGCACCGCGGAGGCGCGGGCGGTATCAGCGCTGGCAGAACCGCCCGGCTTGGCAACACCCCAGCCGGTGGGGAGGTTTTTGTTGCTGATGAGCACGAGCGCCGACCCCAACAAGACAAACGTCACTAGCGTGGCAATAGTGACAAACCAGTAGTCGGGATCAGATTGCACCAGCCAACTGGCAGCGCCGCCGCCCAAAAGCTGTCCCAGCATGAGAAAACACGTTGGCCACGCCACGACCCACACGCTTGAGAGCGAGAAGTTTTTCGTGAGGTACGAGCACAATCCCCACATGATGAGGTGCACGTAGCAAAAACCAATGAGTTGGATGACTTCGCCCACTTCAAACGGAACACCGACGAGCGAAAGCAGCAGAGAACCAGTGGCCATGATGCCAAATCCTACCTGGTAGATCAGGTGATTGAAGTCCATTTTGACGAAGATCGCCGTCAGGCACAGCAGAATCGTGGCGGCAACAAAACTGAGCGCGTTGAGCAAAATGGTGTTTGAAAACGTGGACACGGCAATGCTTTCGCCTAGCAAAACACCTAAGGCCAGGCCGTGCAAAAATGCGGTAATGAGAAATTTGATGGGCAGGTGGTGCTCGGTTGTAAGGCCATGGTTGAGCATGCTTGCGCGCGGGAGGTTTTTCATGAAATGGCTCCAGCACCACGCAAGCGGCAGCGGGATCACCAAAAAGATCACGCGCCCCACAATGGCGGGAAAGAGCGAAAGCACGCAAATGAGCAGCGCGGAGAGCAGCATGGCAACAATGCCGAAGTACAGCACGTCGCGCGGGCCTAAGTAGCCAAACACACGACCCCACTCGACAAGCAATCCCGCCGTGCCACATCCAATACCGAGCGAGCCAACCAGATAGAGCGCAAACCATTGGGGGCTGGCAAGACGCGATTCGCCAAGCTCAATCCAGGCAAAAGCCGCAAGCGCCCCGATGGTCATCAGCGCGGCAAGGGCGGCTATGTAGTGCTTGTGCTTAAAGAGCGCAACGCCACGGCGATAATTCAGTGCAAGGGCGAAGTAGGTAAGCGCGCTCACGGCAACCGGACCGACCCATGAGGGCAGTAACAGTTCGCCTTGTAGATCCACCGGGGGAAAGAACAGTGGCCCTTGAAACGCCATGTTAACCCACGTCCAATACAGCGTGAGCGCAACTAACACGTAGGGACGCTGCGCCACCACTTGCGCCAGGCGCTGCAGCACCAAAGCGCGTTCGGCCTGCGCGTTAATAAACGAGCGTGTATCCATAGATCCCCCCCCAATCCCTTGGCATACAGCCTACAAAATGCAAGAACATTTGTCCTCCCCCGAGCAGGGGGGAATCGCTGAAATGGGGTTATTTCCCCCAGCGGTGGGGTAGATGGCGAAGGGGGCGCCATGCGAAGGTGTGCCCAGAGAAAGCGTTCCCCACCGATTATGGAAGGGTGATCGCAATGAGGAACAAGACGAACTAAGTAAAGGGGAAGAACATGAAAAACTCAACTGATGTATCGCGTCGCGGCTTTTTAATGGGACTTGCAGGCGTGAGTGGTGCGGTTGCGCTGAGCGGTCTTGCGGGTTGTGCTCCCAGCGGCCAGACGCCAACGGCCGATACGGGCGCGGCTGATGTGGCTGCAAACGGTCCTGCGGTACCGGATCACGTGGATGTCACCTATGACACCGATCTTTTGATTGTTGGTGGCGGCGGCAGCGGTTTGGCATGCGCGGTTCAGGCAGCGCTCAACAACACCAACTTCATCCTGATTGAAAAAGGAAGCGAACTTGGTGGCAACGCCAGCTTTGTAGAGGGCATGTTCGCCATTGAATCTGATCTGGCCGAGGCAGCGAATGTGCACGTGACGCCCTCAGAGATTATTGAGGCTGAGCTTGAGCGCGGCCAACATCGCCAAAACGGTGCCCTTTGGATGGACCTGTGCACCAAGTCAGCTGAAAACATTGACTGGTGTCTTGAGCAGGGTGTTTTGTATAGCGGCGTGATTGACAACTACAATGGCGGTCTCTATCCGACCTTCCACTGGTTCAAAGACGGCAAGTGCAAGATTGGCTACGTTGACCCGATGATCGCGCGCGTTAACGAGCTAGGCGTGGAGGTGCACCTCAACACGGCTGCAACCTCGCTCATGGTTGAGGATGGCAAAGTGGTGGGCGCCTACGCTGAAAGCGACGACGGCATTGCGCAGTACAACTGCAAGGCGGTCGTGTTCGCAACGGGTGGCTTCGGTGGCAACCCGGACTACATTGCGAAGCAAGGCTGGGACACGACTGACCTGTTCGTCGTTGGTTCCGAAAACGCCGCGGGCGATGCGTATCGCATGGCCATGGAGATTGGCGCGAAGGACTTCATGAATGACTCCGCACAAAGCATTTTGTACAACATCCCCGCACTCCCGCCGATTGACTTCCACAACGACGCTTTGAACCCCGTTAACGGCTACTTCGGCATTGCTGCGGGCGGACCGGTGCTCTGGGTGAACGAAGACGCTGACCGCTATACCCGCGAAAACCTTACCGACGACAACCTGGTTTTGCAGTGCATCCCGGGCAAGGGCAATCTGGCGAACTACGTGGTGTTTGACCAGAACATCTTCGACACCTACTTTGGCACCACCGAAGAAGGTCGCGCGATGTTTGAGGACTCGCTCGTGGATGACAAGACCAAGACGCTCTTTAGCGCTGACAGCATCAAGGGCTTGGCAGAGGCAGTTGGCTTGGACGCGGCCGCGCTGAGCGCAACGGTTGAGCGCTACAATGAGCTGGCTCACGGCGGCAAGGACGAGGACTTCGGCAAGCCCGCTGAGAAGATGGTGGCCATTGAGACGGCACCGTTCTACATTGCCAAGCTTGGCTACAGCTTCTTCTTTGAGGTGGGCGGCATTGCAACCGACAAGCAGCGCCGCGTGCTCAACCAAAACTCCGAGCCCATTGACGGTCTCTACGCAATCGGCAACGACGGCAACATGCTGTATCGCCACGTATACACCATCAACATGCCAGGTACCGCGTTCGGCAACCAAGTCAACTCTGGTCGTGAAGCTGCAAACAACGTCGCAGAGTTCTTGAAGCAATAGCCTGGCGAATTTGGCAAATTTGGCGAAACTGGCAATCTGAGCTGGGCGTGTAAGTCTGGCGAACCTGCCGAACCTGCCGAACTTGGCGAAACCACCATTCGTTTTCCCTCCCAAAAATGGCCTCCGAAATCGGAGGCCATTTTGCGTTTGGTGAGGTTCGGAGTGGGTGGAGGGTTTTGCGTGGCTGGACGGTGCGCGCGTCTCACGCACGCCTTGCAAGCCTTACGCCAGGAGGGCGAAACCTTCCTCCAGCAGCTCTTCGCACTTGTCCAAGTTCTCATGGGCGGCGTCAGGATTGTGAGCGCCTTCGCTATTTTCTACCATGACGAAGTCCCAATAGAACTGTGCGTGGCGATGAATCTCTTGTGCGCGTGCCAGGTCATCAGCCGAAAGCGTGTCTTTTTGCGCTGCCAGTTCGTTGATGTAGCGCTCAATTTCTTCTGAGAGCTCATGCTCGCGCTCGGTGACTTCAGCTTGCCATGCGGCAACTTGGCTGGGCAGATCCTTGTGGCAGCTTGAGCAATTCTCCAAAACGGCATCGTTTTCAAGCGGGCTTACCAGGTTGTGGTTGCTAAACGTGGTGCCATCGGCTGCGGTTTGGGTGCCCATGTGGCAGTCGGCACAACTGTAGCCCAAACTTGCCATGTGAGATTGCTTGCCGCCATAGATGGTTTCAAACTCAGGATGCTGTGCTTTGAGCATGGCGGCTCCCGTGTCGGGATGCTCCCAGTCGGAAAACTCCAGCCCATCGTAGAATGCCAGCATCTGCTCCGCGGTCATCTCGTCGGTTCCCACGTAGGGGTTAGAGGTGACTTTGTCGGCGTTGAAGTAGTACTCGTTGTGGCACTGACCGCACACCTGCGCCTCAACGGGGGTGGTGTTTGCGGCTTCACCTAAAGACGTCAGGTAGAACTTGCTGGGCACGACCAGCTCAGTCGGCTCATTTTCGTGGCAGTTCCAGCAGCTGATCGGCTCGTTGAACATGTCAATCATGTCGGCGAAGGGGATGGCGTATACCTCGTCGCCTTCGGCGTTTACCTTTGCGGTGAATTGCGGCGTTTTGCAGGTGATGCAGTTAGCCAGCGTTTTTTCGTTCACGCGCGGCGTGGCTTTGATGGACTCAAGCGTGTAGCTGTGTGACGCAGCTTCGTCGTAGCCTTTGGCGAAGCCATAGCCTTTATACATGGTGTTGAGCGCGGGGTAGGTCTCCAGATAGTTGTCTTTACCAGACTCAGGCGAGTTCTCCTCATTTTGCTTGTAGGTCTCGTACTGATGCGGGTAGGCATCCTTCCACGCATCAGCCACAACCACACCAAACTCATCAGCCTCCGGCGTTTCAACCGGCTCGGCCACGGGCTTTTCGGCGGTGGTGGCGGTATTGCTGCTGCCCGTATCGGCGGCAGGTTCGGAGTTGGTCTGGGGCGCACACGCGGCAAGTGCAGCTACCAGACAGACCGTACACGCTGCGCTGGTGATGATCGTCGCTTTCTTCGACTTCAACATAATCCCTCCTATGGACGTCTCGATGTTTTTCACACTCAATACGATGTTGGTAGCTTATCGTTTGGGTCTGCTTTACTTACAGGGTCACGCATGGTAAAAAAGATGGGGACAGTTGTGGACTGGTAATGGGTACAGTTACACAGCACCGTCACAATTGGGCATCGGTGAGGGAAGCACGTGGTGCTAACGGGTCACAAGGAGACCGCATGCAACTCAGTGAACAAAGCGACCTGCCGCTTTATCAGCAAATATACGAAAAGATTCGCCACGATATTGAAGAGGGTTTGTATCCGCATGGCTCAAAGCTGCCCTCCATCCGCGGGCTGGCGGCGGAGCTTGCGTGTTCGCGCAACACTATCGATGCGGCGTATAGCCAGTTGGTGCAGGAGGGATATGTCGAAAGCAGGCCAGGTTCGGGCTACGTTGTTTTGGACATTCGCTCAGATGCGGCGCTGTTGCAACTGCAGGAGCGCGAAGCAGCTGCAGCGCTGTTGGGTGAGCCGCGCCGGCCGCGCTACAACTTTACCTACGGCAACTTAGAGGCAGGAACGTTTCCAGCGACGGTGTGGCGCGCCATCACGGACGATATTTTGCTCAGCGTGGAGAGCGGCACGTGCAACACCTACACCGATCCGTTGGGCGAAGAGGCGCTCCGCGCTGAAATTGCGTGGCGGCTCTCTACGCAGTGCGACGTTGATTGCACGCCTGGCCAGGTCATTATCCAGCCGGGCACGCAGGTCAGCATTCAGAATCTGTTGGCGCTTTTCGACGCACGCACCGATGTGGTAGCCATGGAAAACCCCGGCTATATTGGTGCGCGCGAAGCCTTTGATCGCAGCGGCTTTCGCGTGGTTCCGTGTCGCGTGGATGTGAGCTATGACGAGTTTTTCGCCGATTTGGAGCGCTCGCAGGCAAAGCTGGTGTACGTGACGCCATCCAGTCAGTTCCCCACGTGCAAAACGATGCCCATCAAGATGCGCAGCAAGCTTATAGCCTGGGCAGATGCAAACGACGCCTACATTTTGGAAGACGATTATTGCCGCGACTTTCGCTACAAAGAGCGCCCGCAGCCGCCGCTGCAATCCATGGATCACTGTGATCGCGTCATTTATATGGACACGTTTTCAAAGTCGCTCTCGCCGGCGCTTCGCATGAACTATCTCGTGCTGCCACCTGCGCTTTTGGAGAAGTGGCGAACGCTGTTTGCCAACGCCTATACCTCGGTGCCGTGGCTTTCGCAAGCGGTTTTGACACGCTTTATGAGCCAGGGGCATTGGGATCGGCAGCTTCGGCGCGTGCAGGCGAAAAACAAGCGCAAGTACGAAACGCTTACTGCCTCGCTGCATACCTATCTGGGAGATCGCGTGAGCGTGCTTGAAAACGGCACGGGACTGCATTTGCTAGTGCAGGTGCACGATGAGCGCACCCAACAAGAGCTGATTGAGGCGGCGCGCGCAGCCGATGTGCTGGTCTATGGCACGGAGAAGTATTGGATGGGATCGCGCCCGCTTACCACGCGGATGCTCTTGGTGGGTTTTTCGTCCATTGCTGAGGAGGATATTGAGCCGGGCGTCAAAGCGCTGGCGAAGGCATGGTTTGGCGAATAAAAGCCCTCGCTCAGGAGAGCGAGGGCTTCAGGGAGGGGATAGGTGAGCTCAGGGTAAGCTCAGGTTAAAGCGGGATTACTGCTGGTCAAGCCAGGCGACAACGCTCTTGCCGCATTCGCGACCGAGCACCCAGCCAAAGCCTAAGCTCATGCCGCTGATGGGCGTGAAGTAGTCGCGGCCAAAACGGCGACCTGTGGTGTTGCCTGATGCAAGCAGACCGGGAATCGGGCGGGAATTCTGATCCAGTACCTGTTGTTCGCCATTGGTTACCAGGCCGCCCATCGTGGTCAGTGCGCTGCCAACGCTTGATTTTTTCACCTGGCCATAGAACGGACCTTCGGCAAGCGGCCACATAAGCGAGGCATCGCGGCCAAACTCCTGGTCAGCACCGTCGGCGCAGTACTGGTTGTAGCGCTCAATTTGAGCCTCAGCATTCTTGATGACGGTCTCATCGGTGCAGCCCATCTTCTTGAGCAGCTCGGCTACGGTGTTTGCGCCGTAGAGGCTGACATGGGTCATGAATTCGCCCTCAACCTCAACGATGTCGTCGGTGTCAACGGCCTGATCCATGGCCTGTTGCAAGCAATCCATAAACAGCATATTGGGTTTGTTGGAGCCGTGGCTTGGCGTGCAGTATTGCACGGTGTCGAACAAGTCGTTGCCGTAGATGACGTAGTGATTCTCGCGCGGCATAAAGACGGCGTGGTTGCCGCGCTGCTCGGCCTGACCCCAGAACTCGTTGCAGTAGCGGTTGCCGGTTTCGTCCAGCCAAATGCCGCTTGGCCAGCCATCAGCTGATGACTTCATGCCCATGGTGGCAACGCCGCCACCTTCCAGCTGAGCGCCAACCCAATAAGCCATCTGGATGCCGTCGCCGAAGCGGTTGTCCATGGAGGTTCCCAAAGACTCAACTTCTTCTGCGGTAGCAAAGCCAATGACGTCAGCGCAGAGGTCCTTGATCATCTCAGCGTTGCAGCCAAAGCCACCCGTTGCCAGCACAACTGCCGGAGCGTTGAACTGAACATAGTTGCCGTCAATGTCGGTTGCAACTACGCCGGTGACTGCGCCAGAATCATCCGTGACCAGGTATTTTGCAGTCGTGTCGAAGTAGAACTCGGCGCCTGCTGCCTTGGCGGCTTCGCGGTTGAGCTTATGGATGTCGGTTTGGGTGGTGGCGCCATAAAAGCCAAGTGAAGAGGTGTATGACTTGTACGGTCCAACCTGCATCTGAACCTTATCGTAGTAGCCGTTTGCAACTTCAGCCGGATCAGCGGTTTCGCAATTCCTAAATGCAATAAAGGCGGTGTCCAGCTGCTCTTCGGTCAGGCCATCCAGATACCAGTCAGAGTTTTCGCCAGAATTCTGGCAGTACTTCATGAGTAGGGCAGGGTTTGCAGTGTTGCCCGTGGTGACCTGCCAGTTGTTGAAGAAATCAATGGGGTCAACGGCGGGAACACCTTGCTTGTCCATCAAATAGGAGTTGTTGATGATGCCGCCCTCGTTGCCGTTGGGCATGTAGTTTTCTTCGCTTTGCTGCTCAATGCAGATGACCTTTTTGCCCTCTTCAGCAATCTCGCGGCAGGCGGTAATGCCGGCGTGACCATGGCCAACCACGATAGCATCCGCGTCATAGGTTGCGGTAATTTGGTCGGCGCTCACGGGCTCCGGAGCAACCTTCCACGTAGATGTCGCTTGCGCGGGTGCTTGCGTGGTGGTGTTGGTGCCGTCAGCAGCCGGGGCGGCCTCGCCCGTGTTGCTCAGGTCAGCGTTTGACGTTGGCGCGCATCCTCCAAGCAAGCTGAGCGTTGCCATGCCCACAGAACCAGCGGCTGCTCCCTTTAAAAAGTTGCGACGTGATAGTTTGGAATCCATACGATCTTCCCTTCCTCATCTGTCTCATGCCGTGGCTACTTTCCCGTTTCGCCACAATCCAAAGTCTGGCGAAAAAGCGCGCCAAAAGCGCCACCCGAGCAAGGTTTCATTGCGAAGGAAGCGAAATTCACCCATCGAGGGTGAAGCTTGTGACCTGGGACAATTTCGCCTGTGTGCTATAGTCAAGAAGCGCTATGCAAGGAGGGATCGTGGGTTTAGGGCAAGTTTTCACGGGTGTGGATAAGAAACTGTTCGCGCTCTTTTGTTTGGTGTTTGGGTTCTTTTGGAGTTGGAACTGGGTTGTCTTTCAGTCGCCCACGTTTTTGACGGTTGCACTCGGCTCGTCCGGGATTGTCATCCCGTCGCGCTCAATCAGCTTGGTGATTTTTGCGCTGGTTTCGCTGGCGATATTTCTCTATCACCGCACGCGAAACGGTGCTTTCGCAACCCTTCGCCTGCCAACGCTTGTGGCAGCGGGAATTTCGTTTGCCATCATTGTGCTCTGTGATGTTTTGGACGGCAGCTTTGATGGTATACCAACGGGGTTGGAAGCTGCGCTTGCAGGTGGGTGTGCGTTTGGCGTGTTGGGCGCGCTTATTTATGCCGCGTGGGGCAGATGTGTTGCCGCGGTTGGGCTGCAACACTATAAGCTCATGATTGTGGCCTGCATTGTGTCGTCGCTTTTGGCGTCGCTGCTTTCGTGGGGCGCGGTCTATCTCAATCACGAGTTGCGCCAGGTGAGCATTTTGGTATTCGCCATTGCAATTTTCCCGTTGGCATCCTGGTTTACGAAGCATGCCGACATGGGTGCCACGCTCAAAAGTGCGCACCGGGCGTCGGCAACGCAAAGCGCCATCCCGGTGAAATTTGTGGTGACGCTTGTGCTGCTGGGGGCGTCGCTGGGGCTGATGCAGGGCATCTTTACGCTGGTCAACGAGGTGGAAACGCTCGGGTCGCTGGCTTCCATTGGTTTTGCGCTTGCGGCAGTATTTGTGGCGCTGGCGGTTTTTGTGTTGGATCTGAACTTCAACCGGCTGCTCTATCAGGTGGGTTTTGTGCTGCTGGCGCTGGGCTTTTTGGTGCTGGCTGGCTGGGGCAATGGCCTGGTGGGCTACCTGCTTTCGGTCACAGGGTATCGGTTTAGCGAAATCATTGCGTGGATGCTCTGTGTCTATCTCATGGCGCGCCTTAAGTGCACGCATGGATACCTCTTTCCACTTCTGGCCTGCGCGCTTGGTTTTGGTCAGGCGCTCGGGTTGCTCTGCTACGACGGACGCTTTGAGCACATGTTGCCCCAGATTGCCATTTTGGTGGCAACCGTGTTGCTGGTGAGCGCGCTCATGTTGGTGACTACGAAAAGTGAGCAACAGAGCTGGGGCATTGTGACACCTGCCGATGGCGTGTCGTCGAACAGTTTCAGCGCGGCCATTGAGGCGCTTTCGGCGGATGCGCTCTTTACCGCGCGCGAGGCTGAGGTGTTTGGCCTGCTGGCACGTGGGAAGAACCGCAAAGCCATCTCAGGTGAGCTGGTGCTCTCAGAAAACACCATCAAAACTCACATTGCCAAGGTGTACCGAAAGCTTGGCGTATCGTCCCAACAAGAACTCATTGGTGTGGTGGAGCGCCACGCGCAAGACCTGTCCAAAAACGATATCCACCTGGTAATTGACGAGGATGACGTATGAAACCCCTACTGATTACTATCTACGTTCCGCTTTGTGGCGAACACTGCACGTTTTGTAACCGTCTTACCACGCCTTCAACGATGCGCATGGTGACTGACTACACGCACGCGCTGCTGACCGAAATCGCGTCAGCGGCGGAGCTGTGCGAAGGGTATAGCGTTGAGACTATTCGCTTTACGGGGGGCACGCCACTTTTGCTTGGCGGGACAAACCTTGCCACCATCGTATTCGCCCTCAAAAAGCATTTTTGCGTATCACCCGAGGTAGAAATCACGTTGGAGACGGTGACCGACAAAATTGACGAGCACAATTTCAGGCTCTTTGAGCGCATGGGCGTGACGGCGCTGGAATTCTTTGTGCCCACGTTGGTCTCAGCAGAGCACGCCGCACTTGAGGCGCCGGGCACGCTTGGGCATCTCTCGGCGCATAACGCCATGCGCAAGTTCTATGGCCCCGAAACGCTTGGCTTGCATCTGCTGTATGGGTTCGCAGGTCAAACCGCGCAAACGTGGCAGCGCACGTTGGACAAGGCGTGCTCGTACGATCCGGCCTACGTGCGGCTTGAGCAGGTGGCGAATATGCCCGACGCAGAGGCGGACGCACTGGCGAAGCAGGCGGCAACAACGCTTGCAGCCGCCGGACTCACCGAGCAGGATAAGACAGGGCAACTCTTCGCCAAACCGGGCAAGATGCCACACTGGGTGACGCTTGCGCAGACAGGGGCTGACCAGTTGGGACTGGGCGCGGGTATGGTGTCGAAGGTGGATGAGCTGGTGTATCGCACGACGGGGGATGTGGCGCGTTATGTGGCAGACGTTGCTGATCCGTCACGCGTGATCGTTGAGGTGGGGCAGGCTCCTTCGCTATACTAATTTATATAGGGTAGGGCGAAAGGCGCATGGTATGGCAACGACTATTGGAATTATCTCCGACACGCACGGCTCGCTTTCGGATGCGGCGGTGGCCTCGCTTGCTGAGGTTGACCACATTATTCACGCGGGCGATATTGGTGGTCCGGAGATTTTGCATATGCTTGAGGCGCTGGCGCCCACAACGGCGGTGCTGGGCAACAACGATTTTGACGAATATGGTGCCTCGGTCGGGCGTTTTGCGCATCCAGTGATTGACGGGGTGCGCTTTTTGGTGTCGCATTATCCGCGCGATGTGCGGATTGGCTTTAATGGCTGTGCGGGTCTGGCGGCAGGGGATCCCATCCCGCAGGTGTGCATTCATGGGCACACGCACGTGCCTGAGTTGCTGAC
>CAJTML010000060.1 GCA_910577495.1 uncultured Eggerthellaceae bacterium | reverse complement strand
AAAATGTCGCGAATCTTGTCAGTATCAGTAAAATCAGTGGTGAGCATGATCTCTTTGCTCAGTGACACCAGCCACTCCACGTTTTCCGAGAGCGCTGCTGCGCCCACGACGAAGTATGCGTTAAAGGCATGCACGTCATCGGGGTCGGTGAACACATCGGTAAAGAACGTCAGTGATCCCAAATAGTGGTTGATAAGCGTATCAAGCGTTGCGGCGTCATGTTGTTCAGTTGCCAGCTTGCTGAGCACAAGCCCCAACACACTCACGTACGGGATTTCCTCAAAGGTGAGGTGGTTTAAGCTAAAGTAGCGATACGTATACACAACCCCATGCAAGCATGCATCATGGCGCAAGCACGCAATCGGGCGCGTTGGGTCAAGCGCATACGCGGACTCTGCGGGTGGATCCGTCAAATCCGACAGGCTCAAGTGGGGAAGCGTTGCCAGTGCTTCGGGGCTATCGGGCGTTTCTTGCTCACGGCGAAGATTTGCTTCCTCATCAGCAATGCGTACGTAGTCCTCTTCGCCAAAGCTTTGTTGAGCCTTTGCAATGCGCTCGGCTTCTGCGTTGTCTGCGTTGTCTTGATCAGGGATGATCTCAACGCACGCCCAGTGGTTGTTCTCTAAAAAGACATCGCGAATGAGCTGCTCAAAATAGCCATCTTCAAGCGCCCCGCGCAAGAAGGCGAAGTCATCTTCATATTTAATGTAGGCGCATGCCAGCTTGTCGTCGTAGAGCCATCCACCCAGTGCCGCCATGGAAAGCGCCACGCCATCAGCCATATGGAAGTCAAATTCGCGCATCTCAAACTCTGCGTGCGAAAGTGATGCGGCAACCAGTGCGTGGTCTAAGCCGCCATCGGCCATGGTGGTGAGGGTGTCGCGCACGATCTGCTTGAACTGCTTGGTTGCACCTGCTTTGGCGCCGCGCAGCTGTAAGAAGGCGAAGGGTTGCAGCAGGCTGTCTGCCAGTGAGCCGTGCACATCGTCGGCAATGCCAGCGTCAAGCAGCGCGCGCTTCAAGGGGGCTTCGTTTGAGCCCATGAGTGCATCAAGCAAAATGTCGGTTGCAACAATGCGCGTGCGCTCTTCGACATTTCCGATGACAAAGCCTAAAGCGGCACATGCGTTTTCGGGCGAGGTTGCCATGGTGTGCGTTTCGTGTTCTACAACCAACGCGCTTTGCGCAACGAGTGGGTTGGGGGTAAGCGCAGCTTTACCTGCAGCGGCGCGGGCTGCATCACGCTGCCGCTGTTCAGCAGCAACGGGCACGAGGTACTGCTCGTCTAAAAACGTCAGCATGCGCTCTACATCAAGGTTGCCATAGAGCGTGATGTAGCTGTTGTCTAAGCGGTAGTGGCGTTCGTGCTGCTCTAAGAACTGCTCATAGGTCAGATCGGGAATGGCAGCTGGCGCGCCACCGGACTCATATTGATAGGCGGTGTCGGGGAAGAGCGCGGACTGCGTGTAGTCGTACAGCAGTGAATTCGGATCCGAAAAGACACCTTTCATCTCGTTGTATACCACGCCATTGAGCATGAGCTGCGGCGTCCGATCGGGGTCCATATAAGCTTCGCGTGCTACCGCTTCGCCTGCTAAGATGTCACCCTCATCAGCCTCAAGATCAGCTTTGAGCTCCCAGTGCCAGCCTTCTTGTTCAAAGATTTCAGGCTTCACGTAAATGTTGGGGTGCAGCACCGCGTCCATGTAGACGTCGGTCAGGTTGATGAGATCCTGGTCATTGGTGCTTGCAACCGGATACATCGTTTTGTCGGGAAACGTCATGGCGTTGAGAAACGTTTGCATAGATGACTTGATCAGGTTCACAAACGGCTCTTTGAGCGGGAACTTTTTCGACCCGCACAGCACCGAATGCTCCAGAATGTGAAAAACACCCGTGTCGTCATTTGGGGGCGTTTTGAACGTGATGGAAAACGTTTTGTTGTTATCGTCGTTCGCTAAATAGAGCAGGCGCGCCTGTGAGTCCTCGTGCAGCATCGTGTATGCCACACCATCAATTTCGGGAAGCGCTTCTTTGGTGAGTACGCGAAATCCCGCAAGGGATTGGCCAATTGTAAGTTCCATGAGCTACCTCTTTAGGGTCGTGCTGGTAAAAACATCTCTGAAAAAATCAACGATAATTGTGCCACAACTGATGGGCCTTTGACCCATTTTGTTGCTGCATCGTCGGCGCGTTCGCAGAGTTGGTGCTTGCGCAACGTTTGGACGGTGTGGTACGCTCGCTTTAAGCTGTATAAGCTTCGAAGTTGTGACGAAAGGGTTTCATGCAAGCTGCTCCTGCAACACCATCCGCATTCTTGGCAGACGTTGTTTTCGCAACGCTGTTAGTTGGCGCTTGGTGGTGGAACAGAAGACATTGATACCCGGGTCTCACGGCTTCTGATTTCGCGCACATATATCCAGAAGAGCCCTCGGAGATCCGGGGGCTTTTTCTATGCGCGCATCTTTTACGTTTCTGAGCACCAGAAAGGACACCATCATGACAGAACAAATACCGTATCGTTTCTATCTTCGCGAAGACCAGATTCCGACTCAGTGGTACAACCTGCGTGCTGATATGCCTGAGCCACCCGAGCCGATGCGCCTGCCAGATGGCTCCATTGCTACGCCCGAAGATATTGCGCCGGTATTTTGCGACGCGCTGGTTGAGCAGGAGTTGGATGACAAGACCGCCTATGTGGATATACCTGAAGGCGTGCGCGAGATGTATAAGGTGTATCGACCGTCTCCTTTGTGTCGCGCATATAACCTGGAACGCGCGCTGAATACCCCAGCAAAGATCTACTATAAGTTCGAAGGCAACAACACTTCGGGCTCCCATAAGCTCAATTCGGCCTTGGCGCAGGCCTACTATGCCAAGGAGCAAGACTTGGAGAAGATCACCACCGAAACCGGAGCGGGGCAGTGGGGTACTGCGCTTTCTGAGGCGGCGGCTCATTTTGGACTTGACCTGGACGTCTTCATGGTGAAGTGCTCTTATGACCAAAAGCCGTTCAGGCGCAACATTATGGAGACGTTTAATGCCACGGTGACGCCTTCGCCCTCCACTACTACCGAGGTAGGAAAGCGCATGCTGGCCAAGCATCCTGATTCAACGGGTTCTTTGGGCACGGCAATCTCTGAGGCGGTAGAGCGCGCGCTGAACGTGCCAAACAACAAGGGTCGCTACCAGCTGGGAAGTGTGCTCAACCAGGTGGTGTTGCACCAGTCAATCATTGGGCTTGAGAGCTATAGTGCCTTAG
This sequence comes from uncultured Eggerthellaceae bacterium, assembly GCA_910577495.1. Classification (GTDB taxonomy): domain Bacteria; phylum Actinomycetota; class Coriobacteriia; order Coriobacteriales; family Eggerthellaceae; genus Xiamenia. The sequence goes on along the minus strand of CAJTML010000060.1, from coordinate 9,071 downwards.
AAGAGCTGGGCGAATACCCCGATATTGTCATTGGGTGCGCAGGTGGCGGCTCCAATCTTGCGGGACTCATTGCGCCGTTTATGCGCGATAAACTGACGGGCGAAAAACCTGACACACGCTTCATTGCGGTTGAGCCGGCAAGTTGTCCATCGCTGACACGTGGCAAATACGCCTACGACTTTGCCGATACTGGCCAAACCTGTCCGCTCGTTAAGATGTATACGCTTGGTAATGGCTTTTTACCAAGCCCTGATCACGCGGGTGGACTTCGCTATCATGGCATGTCACCTATCGTCTCAAAGCTCAAACACGACGGGTATATGGAAGCCATTGCGGTTAAACAAACTGACGTCTTTGCGGCGGCTGAGCTGTTCGCTTGCCAAGAAACCATTTTGCCGGCTCCCGAAAGTGCGCATGCCATTTATGCAGCCATGGAGGAGGCGAAAAAGTGCGCTGAGACCGGTGAGGAGAAGGTGATTTTGTTTGGGTTGACGGGCACGGGCTACTTCGATATGTATGCCTATGATGCGTTTAACCAGGGCAAAATGACTGATCACATTCCCACTGAAGAGGAGTTGGCGGCAGGCTTTGCCACGATTCCGATCATACCGGGAGTACAGGAGGATATTGCGCAGTTATAAGGCGAAGGCGCCGATGCAATGGATTTTATTGGGATGCATCACCGTTGTGGCTCATTTACCGTATAATTTAGCGCAGTTGAAGGGAGCTTTAAGGTGACAGAAAAACAACCAACGTTTTCGCATATTACCGTTCATGCTGACGAAGATGACGATTTTGTCATCCAAGCAGGGGCGAAGCCTTCAACTGATGAGCCTGTTGTAGAAGAAGTGCACGTTGAGGACGTGGTGGCCTCCGATGGTGAGGAGCAACCCACGGATAAACATGCTGCTTCGCCTGCGCGAATCAAGCAGGACATAGATGATGGATACCATGAGACCACGCTGGAAGATTTGCAGAGTACGCCTATGTCAACCACGCAAAAAGTGGTCATTGCGCTTGCACTCATTCTGCTAGCGTTCGCCATTGTTTATTGCGTCTTTTTTATGAACTAGCACGCCAGAAGATGAGTCATTGCTTAGGTGCTGGGAAGGTGAACAATGCCTAAACATGCTTCGCATAGCAAAAACAATTCAAAACACGCCAAGCGTCAAGCTGAGGGATACACTCCCTCGGCGCCGGCGTATGACACCCATGATGAGCCCATTGGTTTGACGCAAGCGTTTACCCCGCTTGATCAGACTGATACGTTCAGCGCAGTGGGTGCGCCGGCAGGACGCCACGGGGGTGGCTTTAGTTACAAGCCCGATGATGGTTCGGATGAATATCCTGATGCGTTTGAGAGTCTTGAGCCGGTGGCTGAGCCGCCGCTACTTTTTCAAGATCAGTCGCAGGCAATGGCACCGGCGCCTACGCGTGGTCGTCATGGCAAGAGCAAAAAGCCTACCCTGTTGCCGCATCAAAAGAAATCGCGTCGTGTGCGTCGCATTCTGATTGTGATCATGATTTTGCTGGTGGTGCTCATTGGGGCTATTGTCTATATGGGCTGGCAGCTGTTCTCGGAGGCAAATCTGTCGGCCTCTCAGCAGGTGCAACAGCTTCAATCGGAAGAAAGCGAAACGGAAAGCTTGCAAGCGGATCCTTCTGCTACCACCGATGCTACAACCACCACAGAAAAGCGCACTGAGGTTCCCGATCTGCTGAGCATTTTGGGACTGAGCGAGGCTGACGCTATCACCAAGCTTGAGCGCGGAGCAACTGTTGTTTCAACGCGCGAGGTCTCAGAAGAGGGAAGCGCTATTGTGACCCAAGAGACGGTGGCACTCATTGAAGAGCCTGCGGATTCGCGTTCAGGTACGCCGACGGTGTATTTGGGCTTGAATGCTGATGGTGTCGTGGTTTCAGCTGGATATTCGGCAGCAACTGCGTCTTTAGGTTTTGGGTCGCTGAGCTTTGCTGATGCCATTGACACTGAGCATATTATTCAAAAGACGCTGGCTGAGGCAGGGGTGACGGTATCTGATGATGCCATCAAACTGCCCGCTGACCGCTCTGAATATGCAACGTATGCAAGCGATGGCACCACGGTGACCTCCGAGAACTGCTCATTCTCAGGTCCGGTTGATATCAATGGCGAAACGTATGAGTGGTCGTCGGTTTTGACGTACAACTACGCCACCTCAAATGCGACGGGCAATTTGGCTGACACTATTCGTATCATCTATGTATATGTTGATGCTCCTGGCGCACAGGCGCCCGTTGAAGAGCCTTCCTCTGAAGGAGATGGCGAAGCAGGTGGCGAAGGAGACGCACCCGCTGAGTCATAAGAGCAAGCAAAGAGAGCGTTTACCGTAAGAAAAATGCCGCCCTGCACAGGCGGCATTTTGGTATCAGCGGAGTGCATTAAAGCGCGAAGGCGTTATTCCTCATACAGTGAGAACATGTCCTTGCCAACGCCACATACTGGGCATACCCAATCCTCAGGGATGTCTTCGAATGCGGTACCGGGCTCAATGCCGCCGTCCGGGTCTCCCAGTTCGGGATCATAGATATAGCCACAAACGTCACAAACATACTTCTGCATAGCTGGTTTCTCCTTATCTTGTGTCGGGGTAGTTGCTTCTATCTCCAAAAGATCAGCAACAAATGCAGGTATTGCCGCAAAGTCGCTGGTCTGTGGATTCCAATTAACGCGCAAGGCGGTGTCGCTGACGCTAAAGCCGGCATCACGCAAGCGTTCTTGTAAGATCTGCGTGCCTTCGCCACTCCAACCATAGCAACCAAAGGCTGCAGCGCGCTTGTTTTTGAACTTGAGCGATTTCAAGAACGTGAGCCAACCTGAAACTCCTGAGAGGATATCGTTGACCACGGTCGGGGAGCCAAGCACCAACGCTTTAGAGCGGAAGACGTCAACCATGACATCGTTTTTGTCGTCGGTCTCCACGTTGTGAACCACCACAGTAGTGTGGGGGCTTACGCGCGAGATTTCGTCAGCAATAGCATGCGCTAACTGCTTGGTGCCATTCCACATGGTGCCGTAGCACACGCAAACCATGTCCTCTTGGTAAGCGTCAGCCCACAGCGCATAATCGGCCACAATTTGTAAGGGATTGTCGCGCCAGATGACGCCGTGCGAGGGCGCAATGTAGTCTATAGGGAGTTGGAGTTTGTCCAGATCAGCCAACTTGCGCTTTACGTTTTGGGCATAGGGGTTCAAGATGTTGACGAAGTATTTGAGCGCTTCAAAGTGCAGCAGCGCTTGATCAGCGCGATCATTGAAGAGCTCTTCAACAGCAAAATGCTGGCCAAAGGCATCCATGGAAAACAGCACATTGTCACCCGTTAAAAAGCTGGCAAGCGAATCTGGCCAGTGCATCATGGGCATCTCGATAAACTGCAACTGCTTACCGTTGCCAACGTCAAGGGTGTCGCCTGATTTCACCACATGAAAGTTCCACCCGCGCTTGCCATATTGCCCCTCAATGGATTTGACGGCATTCGCCGTACAATAAATGGGCACGTCGGGGATTTCTTCCATGAGCGCCGCAAGTGCACCGGAGTGATCGCATTCGCCATGGTGGGCAACAATGTAGTCAATAGAGGACAGATCTACTTCGCGTTTGAGGTTCTCAATGAAATCAAAGCGGTGGGGAATCCAAACGGTATCAACAAGAACGGTCTTTTCTTCCTCAATAAGGTACGCGTTTTGGCTGGAGCCATGGTTGATGATGTAGTCTTCGCCATGGAAGCGTTTCAGCTCCCAGTCCATATAACCAATCCAGCTGACGTTGCCGACGATCTGTTTTCTCATGCGTGCGCTCCTTGCAACGTAATACGTCTGATCTCTTGCGAAGAGCCTACCTGCTTTGAGGGTGAAATAGATGCGCTAAGGGAATTTGTCATGAAATAGTGAACGCGCTATTGGTATGCTGCAATCAAGGGTGTTCGTGGAGTATATGCGAACACACAACACAACTGAGATTGATGCTTGCAACTTGTCTGCAAAGTGGTACAATTTCAGACTTGTGAACAGAAGTGAGGCGAAGTCCTCCACCTGGTTCGGCGCTTTGGCGGCTGATGGGTTATTCAATATAAGGTATCTTATGTGAATTCCCCGCGTGCACCAAAGCAGCGGGTTTTTTATTTTGTGCGCAAGCACACAAGAAAGGAAGGTGAGCGCAATAGCTGCTCAAGAACCTCGGCTTAATGAACAGATCTCTGTTCGTGAGTGCCGACTGATTGGTTTTGACGGAACTCAAATGGGTATTTATCCTACCGTTCAAGCTCAGCGTATTGCTGATGACGAAGGACTTGACCTGGTTGAGATCGCGCCAAATGCTGATCCGCCTGTATGCCGCATTATGGACTACGGTAAGTTCAAGTACGACCAGGCCATCAAAGCAAAACAGGCTCGCAAGAACCAAAGCAAAATTGAAACCAAGGAAATGAAGTTTCGCCCGAAAATTGATGTGGGTGACTACACCACCAAGAAAAAGCATGTACTTCGTTTTCTTGATGCCGGGAATAAAGTCAAGATCACCATTATGTTCCGTGGTCGCGAAATGGCTCACCCCGAGCAAGGTCTCACCATCCTGGAACGTTTGGCAGATGACTTGAAAGACGTAGCAGTCATTGAGTCGCAGCCAAAGATGGAAGGCCGCAACATGCATATGTTGATTGCCCCGCTGCCTGCAGCGGCTAAGAAGAAAAAGGAAGAATCGAGTAAGGAAGAAGGGACACAGGATAATGCCTAAAATGAAGACTCATCGCGGTACTGCAAAGCGTTTCCGCGTTACCGGCTCCGGCAAAATCATGCGTGCAAAGGCTTACAAGAGCCACATTCTCACCAAGAAAAGCCCGAAACGTAAGCGTAATTTCCGTCACGAAACCGAAGTTGCTCAGGCTGACCAGAAGGTCGTCGCTCGCAACCTTGGCCTTCGCTAGAATTTAAAGGAGCTCTGATACGATATGCCTCGTGTAAAACGTGCAGTGAGCGCACATAAGAAGCGCCGTACCGTCCTTACTCGCGCCAAGGGTTATTATGGCGCAAAGTCTCGCTCTTACCGTGCAGCGAAAGAGCAGATGCAGCACTCTTTGCAGTACATGTATCGCGACCGTCGCAACAAGAAGCGTGAGATCCGTCGTCTGTGGATCACCCGTATCAACGCTGCAGCTCGCATCAATGGCATGAGCTACTCAGTGTTTATGAACGGCCTGAAGAAGGCTGGTGTTGAGCTGGACCGCAAGGTGCTGGCTGACATGGCTGTGAACGATCCGCAAGCTTTTGCAGCACTGGTTGAGGTTGCGAAGAAAGCTCTGTAGAGTTTCACTACATACTGATATATGAAAGGTCGCTTCGGCGACCTTTTTTGTTGCCTCGGGTGGGATATGCGTGACGAGCGTTTTGATTACTTACTAAAGACTTGCAGATCTGCCTCGTCGTCAAAGGCGGCCGATCCGTTCATCATGTCAGTGATGAATTGTTCCACTGACTCACGCGCTGATCCGCTCATGCCGACTACCACTTCAATACCAGCTTTTTCTAATTCGCGCTCAATATTTGGATCAATAGTGTTGGCGAAGAATAGATCAATACCCAAAGAAGCGAGAAGCTCCGCAGTAGCCGCAGGGGGAAGGCAGGGATTGGGAAGATTTTGACACTCGGTGATAACACCACGTTCAACGGTATAGCACATATAGCTTGCACAGCGTCCGCTGTGTATAGATACGTTTAAGCCATCACTGGCTACAGCAATACGCATACCGTTCCTCCCCTCAAACACTGTTATAACCTTAGCGCTTGTGGTGAAAACTTTTTGCGCGGTTTCGCCAAAAGGGCAATATAGTATGGTAGTAGGGGATTGGCGGGTTCGAAACTTCGCTGTGAAATAAAACAGGGCAAACACGCTGTTTGCCCTGATCATGTATGGTGCCCCCAACGAGAATCGAACTCGTGTCTCAGCCTTGAAAGGGCCGCGTCCTGACCTCTAGACTATGGGGACGATAGCTGTCTTCTTGAAAGCAGCTGTAATATTATTGCAGAGCAGACCACGTAATGCAAGGATTATTTTGCGCTCTTTTTGCGGCGGTGGAGATGCGGCGGTGCAGACGGTAGTATCTGCGCTATTATGGTGATATGACTACTACTATAAACGATATACAGCCAGACGCTTTGCCGCCACAGGCATTTGACAAAACTGCGCAAGTGGTTGTTGCTGAAGTGTCCGATGAGGCAACTCCCGAAGTGTCCGAGGCTGAACGAGCTCCCGAAAAACCGCTCGTCATTGTTGCGCACGCTTCCGTTGGCTCGGGGCATAGAAGTGCCGCTAACGCCATTGCGCAAGCACTCAAGCTCCAGCAGGAAGAACTGATCACGGGTAAAGTGACTACGATTACCGGCGATGTTGAAGCAGATGAGCTCCTGGCGCAAGCAGAGATTGAAGTGATAGACATCCTTGATTTTGGCCGCATTGTGTTCGACGGTAATAAAACCGCTTCGCTTTTTACGGGCGCAACGCGACCAATTTATGACCTGACGTGGAGATATACCCTTACGGGTCGCATCTTGTGGTCAGGGGGGACTATCTGGTCGCGTTTGATGTATGCGCCGTTCACTGAGTATGTGTCCAAGCGCAAGCCAGTTGCCATCATTTGTACGCATATTACCGCGGCAAATGCGGCGGTTTCTGCTCGCATGCTGACTGGCCAGCGTTTTCCTATTGTGGCTGTCCCAACCGACTACGAAACCGAGGGGCTTTGGCCGCAGCTTTCGTGCGACCTCTTCTGTGTGGCGAATGAATTTATGGCAGAAACGCTGCGCCCGCGTAAAATTCCAGAGGATCGCATCCTGATCACCGGCATTCCAACGCGCGAAGATTTTCGTAGAGAGTTTGATCGCGAACAGACGCGTAACGCCTACGGACTTCCACAGGATAAGCGGGTGGTGCTTGCGCTAGCAGGCGCGTATTTGCCCAGGCCATATGTGCATTTTCGCGCGGCACTTGATAAGACGCTGCCGTATCTGCACCTGTTTGACTCCTCGCTTCACTTCGTATTTGTAGCGGGTGAGGACAAAGAGTATGCGCGCCACTTAAAAACGCAGTGCTCAGAGCTTGGGCTCACGAACGTGACGATTCTCAATTATGTCGAAGACATGGCTGCACTTATGGCTTCCAGTGATTTGGTTATTTGTAAGTCCGGAGGCCTGACGGTTACCGAGTGTTTGTGTGCGAAGGCGCCTATGGTATTGCTTGGTAAAGCCTACGGACAAGAAAAAGCTAATGTCAACATGCTCACGGGCACGGGAGCTGCCTTGCATGTAACCACAGCGCGTGAGTTGTTGGACACCCTTCGCCACTATGCCTATAACCCCGAAATGGGACACGCCATGTTGATTAATGGCGCGTATTTGCGCAAACCGAATGCTGCCCGTGACATTGCGGCGGTGTCTATGGAACTTGCGGCACACCCCAAAGAAGCAACTGACCCTATTTTTCGCAAACATTTCCTCAAGTTTTATTGGGGTAGAAAGCCAGCACATGTGCGCTAATCAATTTAAGATGTTAGGACTATCCACGCCGCTTTTGCAAGCTTGTGAGGCGCTTGGATACAGTCAACCGACCCCCGTGCAGACACAGGCAATCCCACTGGTGCTTGCGGGCGAAGATGTTATGGCCGAGGCGCAGACCGGTTCGGGAAAGACGGCGGCTTTTGCGCTGCCGGCGCTTGATGCATTTGCTCACACGAAAGGCTCAAAATCGACGGTGCTTATCGTGACGCCGACGCGTGAGCTTGCCTTGCAGATTGCAGAGGTGTGTCAAACAGTTGCGAAATATACGCATCACCGCGTGGTGGTTGCGGTGGGTGGTGTGTCCGATAAGCCGCAGAAAGCCCAGATCAAGCGTGGGGTGGATGTGCTGATTGCAACGCCAGGCAGGCTATTGGATTTGCTGTCGCAAAAAGCGGTCTCGCTTGCAAACGTAGGGCTTTTGGTGTTGGATGAGGCGGATCGGATGCTTGATATGGGCTTTTGGCCTGATGTTCGCACCATAATGGCAGCTACACCCTCTACCAGACAGACTCTTCTGTTTTCGGCGACGCTTGAGGATGCTACCTTTGATATTGATGAGGTGTTCGCACGTCAGCCGCAAAAGGTGTCAGTGTCTCCTCAGACCCGTACGACCGACCAGGTTGAACAATTTAAGCTTTCGTTGCCCCAAGATGTGAAACCACCCTTTTTGCAGGCCTTCTTGAAGGAACATGCAGGTGAGCGCATTATTGTGTTTGCGCGTACGAAAAACCGCGTGGATACGATTTTTCGCCGTCTTGGACGCGCGCAGATTGCAGTTGATCGGCTGCATGCGGATCGCTCGCAGAACCAACGACAACGCGCGCTTGAGCAATTTGCAACGGGCAAGGTGAACGTCTTGGTTGCAACGGATGTGTTATCGCGCGGTATTGATGTGCAAGACGTTGATTGGGTAATAAATTATGACCTGCCGAGACAGGCACAAGACTACGTGCATCGTATTGGCAGAGCGGGTAGGGCAAGCGCAACAGGGAGTTCTTTGACGCTGGTGACACCTGATCAAGAGCAAGAATTTCGCTCGTTTGAGCGCTATCTGGGCGCCCCGCTTCAAGAGCTGGCACTGCCGTTTTTCGATATGGATGAGGCAACGTCAAAGGCACAAGCTCGTGCAGCACGCGCACAAGATAGACGAGACCCTGAACTTCAACAGGCGAAAAAGGAATTTAGTGCGAAAGCGAAACGAAAGCAGCATGCCAAAGAGCAGGCACGCGAAGAAAAGCGCCCGCATGCGAAAAAGAAGTCTTCGTCTCGCAAACCAAAACAGTTGATCCGTGGTAAGCAGTCGCGAAATGCGCAAGGTTCACGTCCGAATAAAACAAGTGCTTCGCGCGGGACGAAAAGGGGACAGTCAAATCGCGCGCGTCACGTACAATAAGAACAACTATACAAACGTCTTTTCAAAAACGTGCTCTGGCATAAAGAGTGAGGATGCGTGATGCAAAAGATGCAGATGATCAACTCCATA
>CAJTML010000059.1 GCA_910577495.1 uncultured Eggerthellaceae bacterium | reverse complement strand
GCAGGGCACGGCTCTCCGGGTGTGTTGTGCGGACAGCGCGAAAGCATCTCTTCGTCACAACCTCGTTTTGTCCAACAGCTCATCAGATCAACCCCCACTCATGTTAGCGCGCGTGCACCTGTCTCGTACTTATTCCAAGATCATTATAAACAACTGGCTTCTCCTGGCTGCGGGCACAAAGAGCTCTGGACGAAAAAAGCGGGCTCACCGTGAGCCCGCTTCGCACGTTTGAGGTGTATAACCTGATAACAAGTGGTTCCTTACATATCAGAAGGAACAACGCGCGTCACGCCCGGCACGCGCTCTTTGAGGATGCGCTCAACACCATTTGCAAGCGTCATCTGTGACATCGGGCAGCCCTTGCACGCACCTTGCAGCTCAACCGTTACGACGCCCTCGTCATCAACGCTGATGAATTTCACGTCGCCACCGTCAGCCTGCAGGCTCGGACGGATCAGTTCCAATACGGCAATAACATCATTTTGCTCTACCATAAAAGGTCTCCTTTTCATTTACAGTAAACCACGTTGCAAAACGCAGCTTCTGTCTCCATTAGTCGAAAGCGATTGTAACACACCTCACACCCCCACCTGATCACAGGCGTCTAATGTGTGCGTTGTGTCAAGACGCACGACGCCTACGAAGCGGGCTTCCAGTCACTTCCCAAAATCAATAAGACATCTGAATCAAACTGATAAAACGACACGTCTTGTACCAAACGACCCAACCCCAGCGCCTCGGTCACACTTTGTGCGGCAGCCTCAAATTCGTCGCTTTTATAAATCACAAGCGTTTCGGTGTAAACCGCCGTGTCGGTATTACCAACATCCACCACATCAAAGCCACGGTCAGTGAGCGATTCTGAGATCTGCGCAGCTGCACCCGTAATACTAGCACCGTTGCGCACGGTCAGCGTAAAGCTATCCGGTGCCGCCGCAGCAGGCACTTCATCAACGATGGGGTTTTCGCCAGCTTTAACAAGCTCCATCATTGCCGAGAAGGTCTCAGCCGAAGCGCGGTAATACGTCACGCCTTCTTGTTCCACCTCGTAGCCTGGCACCGTAGCCGTATAAATGTTTTGCTCGGTCATACCGCGCAGTGACCCTGCCATAGACAAAACCGTTGGCAGCGAGACATCGCAACCAAAGGCGCCGTCGGACGCGTCAATAAACTGACAGAGCGAAAGTGCGTCTTTATCAAGGAGTGCAAGCGAAAAGGCGCTGAGTACCGTTTGCTGATTTTGCGACATGCGCTCAAGTGCATCCTGGAAATTGTTTGCGCGCAAAAGCGTCAAAATGGCAGCATCCCCAAGCGTTTGCGAACCGGCAGGAATATAATCTGCACCCGCTTTGGGGTCATCAACCTCTTCGTTCACCTGCACCGTCAGATCGCCCAACTCAGAAACCATGCGACTAATACCGGTGGCATCGGTTTTCACATAGTGTGATATAGGAACGCCCGTAAACGAAGATACGGCTTTGATCAGCGCCGCATCTCCTGAGAGCTCATACGCATCCACAATGCGGTGCACTTCCCCGTCAGAAAGCGTCACGCGCACATTCGTTGGGATAGAAATCAGCGTTACCTGCTGGTTTTGCTCATCGGTTCTCACGAGCGCAAGCGCATAGCTTGCCTCGCCACTTGCAAGCGTGGGGTCGGTGACATCAGCAAACACCACGGTGTAGTACGGTTCGTTTTCATCAGGAAGCGTGAGCGCGGTTTTTGCATCCGAATCTTTCAGCGAAAGCTTGCCATCCAGCGAGGTGTAATAGGTAAAACCGCCCACTGCACCAGCAACGCAGAGCAGCAACACGAGCGCCACCGCAATAAATCCAATACGGCGAATGCGCGCACGGCGACGCGTTTCTTGGGCGAACTGTCGATGCGTAACCCGCCCACGACCCGTATTAATTGAAGGGTGGTTGCCAACATTTTGCACGACACCGCGTGCGGCGCGTTGGTTTTTTCGCGTGTTTGAAAAGCCAACCTGATCAGCGTTAACGTGTCCTGATTGCCGCCGCTTCTGAGCCGGGACGTGCGTGCCAAGCGTGGCTGATTGCAACCGCCGGGAGGTAGCTTTAGAGTGTGAGGCTGAAAAGCCCTTTCGCCGCTTAACCATGATGTTTAAGGCAGCCCTTACAGCGCGCTTTCGTCAAGCACGACGCGCGACACGTTAACACCGAGCGAGCTAAGTTTGCCCACATAGTCCTCATATCCGCGGTCAATGTGAGCGATGTTATGCACGCGCGTTTGTCCTTCAGCCACAATACCAGCAAGCACGAGCGCAGCTCCTGCACGCAGGTCGGTTGACGAAACATCGGCACCTTGCAGCGTTTGCACACCACGCACAAGCGCATGGTGATCCTCAATGGTGATGTCAGCACCCATACGTATGAGCTCGGCGGCAAACATAAAGCGGTTCTCAAACACATTTTCCGTAATGACCGAAACCCCATCGGCAAGCGCCGCCAAGAGCATGAATTGTGCCTGCAAATCGGTTGGAAAACCCGGATGCGGCAGTGTTTGGATTTCCGTTGAGCGAAGCGGTAACGTGCGACTAATCGTAACCGAATCAGGGCCGCTTTCAATTTCACACACCATAGCTTCAAGCTTCATGATGGCCATGCGCAGATAGCTCGGGTCAACACCCACAACGCGCAACGGTCCACCCGTAAGCGCCGCACCTGCCAAAAACGTACCAGCCTCAATACGATCTCCCACGGTGGTATGCTCACAGGGATGCAGTGACTCTGAGGGGACGCCCACAACCTCAATGAGCGACTCCCCTGCTCCTACAATGTTAGCGCCCATTTCGTTGAGCATGTTCGCCAAGTCCACAATTTCAGGCTCACGTGCTGCGTTCTCAATAATGGTTGTACCTTCAGCTACCACCGATGCCATCAGCAGGTTTTCCGTTGCGCCAACGCTCGGGAAGTCCAAAACCACGTGCGCGCCGTGCAGCCCGTTTGGCGTACGCGCCTCCAAAAAGCCGTGGTCAATGTCGAACTCAACACCAAGTGCTTCAAGACCCACCATATGCATATCAATTTTACGTGCGCCAATTTGGCAGCCGCCCGGCATTGCAACACGGGCGTGCCCAAAGCGGCCAACCAAAGGCCCCAGCACCGAAATGCTTGCGCGCATCTTCGAGACCAGCTCATAGGGGGTTTCCCATTTGTCCACCGAGGCAGTATCCACAACCAGGCTGTGGCCGTCGCGGGTAACTGTTGCGCCTAAACGGCGCAATACCTCAATCATGACATCAATATCAGAGATAAGTGGCACGTTGTGCAGGATGGTCTTACCGCGACCAAGCAGGGATGCAGCAATCAGCTTAAGTGCTGAGTTTTTTGCACCCGATACTCTCACTTCGCCTGCAAGCGTATTGTTTCCTTCGACAACAATAACTTCTTCGGACATCACATACCTCCGGATATACGTAATTCTGTACTCCCATTATATGAAATGAGCGTCATAGGTGCGCCTAGCTTCGCAATGAAAACAAAACCGTTAACGCATGTACACAGCAATAAAGAAGGGCTCACAGACCCAAGCTGTGAACCCTTCTGTTTTTCAACGCATGTTTGGCTGCGCGTTTTTCGTATCAGCCAACCAGGTGCAAGGCGGTATTTATGCCTCTTCACCCAAAACGAAGCGCTTGAAGTCAGCAATAGCAATGGTGCCGCCCAGAGACTTTGCTACCTCGTTGGTGTAGTCGGTAACCGTCTTGTCCGGATCCTTAACATACTGCTGCTCGGTGAGTACGTTCTCCTTGAAGAACTTCTCCAGACGACCCGTAGCCATCTTCTCCTGGATTGCCTCAGGCTTACCAGACTCAGCAGCTTGTGCCATGTAGATTGACTTCTCGTGCTCAACGATTGACGGATCCACTGCGTCGCGGTTAGCAGCAACCGGAGAAGCAGCAGCTACCTGCATAGCAATGTCGCGGCCGTAGGCCTTGAATGCGTCAGATGCCGGGTCAATGCCCTCAAGGTTGAAGACAACCAAAACGCCGATCTTGCCGCCACCATGAATGTAGGAAGCAACACCGTCGCCGTTTACCACAGCAACGCGAGCGATCTGGGTGTTTTCGCCCATCACATGAATTGCGTCGGTGACAACAGCCTCAACGGTCTCGCCGTCGCAGTCAGCAGCCTTCAGCGCCTCAACGTCTTGAGCGTCTGCTGCCAGAGCAGCCTTTGCGATGCGCTCTGCATATGCCTTGAACTTCTCATTCATAGCAACAAAGTCGGTCTCGCAGTTGAGCTCAACCATTGCACCACGGGTGCAATCATCAGAAACAACCGTCATAACGGTGCCTTCGTTGGTTGCACGGCCAGCCTTCTTAGCTACCGCAGCAAGACCACGCGTACGAAGCACGTCAACGGCCTTCTCCATATCGCCCTCAGCCTCAACGAGTGCCTTTTTGCACTCCATCATGCCGGCGTCGGTCATCTCGCGAAGTTCTTTAACCATGGATGCAGTAATGTCAGCCACAGGTATACCTTTCTCTCGTAAGGAAGCGAAACGATCGCTTTGCGATGTTTCGAAACATTAGCTTATTCAGCAGCTGCCTGTGCGTCGTCAGCAGCATAAGCAGCAGCGTCAGCCGCAGCCTCAGCAACAGCCTCTGCCGGCGTGGTGGTCTCAGCAACAGCCTCGACAGCCACGTCACCTTCAGCGTCAGCAGCGCCAGCCATTTCCTCAACGCTGACCGGTGCACCAGCACCAGCGATAACAGCGTCGGCAATAAAGTCGGTCAGCAGACGAACTGAGCGAATTGCGTCGTCGTTTGCCGGGATGCCATAATCAACATCATCCGGATCGCAGTTGGTGTCAAGCGTGCCAACAACCGGGATGTCCAGACGACGAGCCTCATGAATTGCAATTGCCTCACGGTTGGTGTCAACAACAAAGATTGCATCAGGGGTGCGCTTCATGTTGCGGATACCGTTGAGGTTGGTCTGCAGCTTAGAGAGCTCTTTGCGAAGCAGGATTTGCTCCTTCTTCGGCAGCAGTGCCATACGACCATCGGCCTCCATAGCCTCAAGCTCTTCCATGCGGTTTACGCGAGAGCGAATGGTCACGAAGTTGGTGAGCATACCGCCCAACCGGCGAGCGTTAACGTAGGGCATGCCGCACTTGTTAGCTGCATCAGCAACAGCCTCTTGTGCCTGCTTTTTGGTGCCAACAAACAAAACGGTGCCACCCTTGCGAGCCATCTCAGATACAAACGTGTATGCCTGGTCAAGGCCAACGAGGGTTTGCTTCAGATCAATGATGTAGATGTCTCCGCGGCTCCCGAAGATGTAGGGGCGCATTTTAGGATTCCAACGGCGCGTTTGATGGCCGAAGTGGCTGCCTGCATCCAGCAGCGATTTAATGCTGACTTTCGCCATGACTTTCTCCATTCGTTAGTCCTCTGCACGTGGTCATCCCCGACATCCGCAGCCTTTTTCCGGTGGCCACTGGCGGCGCGGGTCACACGCACATGTGAAATATAGAAACCGTTGAAGTATACCACGCCCCCGCGCGTTTGCAAGTGCGCACACATAAGTTACTATAGTCACTAAACGTAATTGCGCGCGTGCGCACCGACCCAAACCTCACGGGAGCTGCTATGAACTTCAACAATGTCTCTTTCGAACGCTCATTTGGCGTCTCAAACCAACTCCCTGAATCAACCTTGCCCGAAGTATCGTTCGCCGGACGCTCCAATGTTGGCAAGTCTTCGCTCATCAACAAACTGTTCAACCGCAAAGGATTGGCGAAGGTTTCGCAAACTCCGGGCAAAACGGCCACCATCAACTTCTTCAATTCACAAGACACGCGCTTTGTGGATTTGCCCGGCTATGGCTTTGCGCAGGTGTCGAAGGCAGAAAAGGGTCGCTGGTCAGAGCTTATTGAGGGCTACTTCAACCAGGACAGAAACTTTGCTTTGGTGGTATCGCTCATTGACATTCGCCACGCACCGAGCGACCTTGATCACAACATGATTGAGTTTTTGCAGGATGCAGAGCTGCCCTATATGGTTGTGCTCACCAAAGCTGACAAGCTCTCGCGCCAACAGCAGCTCAAGCAAAAAGCTGCCATCAAACGCGCGCTTGCCCTCCCCGATTCCGTTCAAATCGTGGTGACATCCTCAGAAAAAGGCACTGGTATTGATGAACTGAGAGCGGCAATCGCGCAAGCAACCGAGTCAGCTGAATAAGCGCCTACGCTGCTCCACCATCCACAATCTCAAGCTTGAACTGTGCTTTACCGGCATCTTTTGCTTTATAGAGCACCTCGTCTGCTGCTGCATACAGCTCTTCGAAGGTGTCGGGCGCATTCACAAAGCACACCGCACCAATACTGATAGTCGGAGCTGGGTTAATAGGCGGATGCGGCTGCCCATCAGACTGCAGATCATCGGCGCGCTGCGATGCAAACGGCGTGCGAGCCAAGTGCCCCAAGATGCGATTAAGTGCCTCGCCCGGTCCCAATCCGTCAGCAAAGATGGCGAATTCATCTCCACCCAAGCGCGCAACCACGTCTTCTTTACGCATGGATTGCGCTAAGAAACGCGCCAGCTCTTTGAGCACACGGTCTCCCTCAGGGTGACCATAGTTGTCATTGATATGCTTGAAATCATCCACGTCAATGAGCGCCAGCGTGCAGGGGCGCTTCGTGGTAGCAAGCGTGGTATCAATCCTATCCATTGCAGCAGCGCGGTTATAAATACCCGTCAGTGCATCGCGCTCTGCCTTGAGCCTAAACTGGCTTTCACGCAAGGCCATCTCATGGGTATCCAACAAACGTCCCACGTGGCGATACGGCTTTTTATCATCATCATAGAGCACAACTGACTGATAGCGAAACCAGATGGGATCGCCCTGCTCATCAGGGGTGGAAAGCTCAAAATCTACCAACGACGCAGCAGACAGTGATTTCGTCAGCTCAGCGAGGGAGTGAGTCGTAATGGACAGCGTGCAGGGCTGGTGGCATCTCCTGTGTACGACGAAGTCGGTCTGTCGCGGCTCACGCCCAAAACGACCTTCAAAATCACCAAAGACCTCAGTTTTACCCGATGCACACTCAATATCAAACACCACGTCATTGCTGAGTGCTGTCAAAATTTCCAAGCGCTCATGTGCGCGTTCAAGCTGGCGGCGGCCCAACACCTTTTCGGTCACATCAATGAGCGTCACATAAAACCATGCAACGCCAGCCTCATCCACCACATGACGCCCACAGTCATCAACCCATACCAGTACACCATCAGAACGATTAAGCCTATACGAGACACGATCAGTTTGGCTGCATTCAATCTGGGTATCAATCTCAGACTTCACCCGTTCCCGATCATCGGGGTGTACCATGCCCCAAAAGGTATTGCCCGTCAGTTCGCAAAACTGCTCATACGTCTCACACCCAAACATGGTCAGCAGGTCTTTGCTGACAAAATCAAGGGTAGCGTTTTCATCTGCGTGATAGCGAAAAAGTCCTCCGGGAATTCGCTCCAAAAACGCGCGTGATACTTCACTTGAAAACGGAATGTGCCCGTTGGCTTTCACGCTCATATCAACCGCTTCGTTTTTGGTCATGTTTCCTCCTTATGGACGCACAAAGATCATGCCACCTTGCACCGGACCGGTAATAACCCCCACCCCGTAGGTTGCCGCATGAATCATTTGACCCCCGCCAATATAGATTCCGCAGTGCTCAGCATTGACCGCAATATCCCCCGGTTGCGGATCACTTACCTGAGGATACCCCATAAATGTGTACGTAGAGCCCACACGCGTATAACTTCCCGTAAGCGCGTAACTAACCAGCCCCGAGCAGTCAAAGGTTGCCGGCCCACACGTATTATACTCATACCCCGCACCCAGACATCCATAGGCTCTATCCACAATGGCGTTTCCGGTAACAGCATTATACGTTGGCGTAAATGACGGCGCTTGAGGCGTTTGTTGCTCATCAGAGGTGTCATCGGCAGCATCCGAAGCATCCTCGCTCGGTGTCTGCTCAGCAGCGCCAAGCTGCGTTGCATTGTTTTGGTTTTCCTGCGCGTCAGCAATAGCGGCCTCTACAACCGCTTGCGCAGCAGCTTCCTCGGCCGCTCGCTGTGCTTCGCGCTCTTGTTCTAACAGCTCAGCCGCCTCTGCACTCAGTCCATCATAGGTAGCTTGAATGTTTGCCACCGTCGTTTCGGCTTCAGCCTGAATTTGACGCGCTTCTTCGGCTTTTTCATTCGCACGGACGGTCTGCTCATCCAAGACTGCTTTTTGCGTCTCAATCTCTTCGCGCAAAGCTTTGGTTTGGCGAACAAGGTCAGCATCACTTTCGTTCACACTCACCAGCACATCCCACGCATAGGAAAGCTCATCGAATGACGTAGCTCCTAGCAAGACATCCAAAAATGATGAACTGCCTTGTCGATACATCCGATTGACGCGCTTGCCCAGACGCTCTTGCAGACCCGCAATCTCTTCAGTTGCACTGTCAATACGCGCTTGCGCCTCATCGCAAGCAGCCTGTGCAGCTTCTGCCTCTTCAAGCGCCAGATAGTAATTGTTGGAAGCCTGCTCAAGTGTTGATTGCATAGCATTGAGCGAAATAAGTGCTGCCTGTGCTTCTGCCTGCTTTTCAGACGAGGTAGGCGCAGCCACAGCCGCACCAGGCACCACAAACAGACAAATCAACGATGCTGCAAGAACAGCTACACCAGCGCGACATGCTGCGCGCGAAATAAAATTCACCATGAGAAACCTCTCTTTGCACCGACTTTAGGTGCTTTGATGTTTCATGCATGGTATCAAAACACATCATAGTGTGGAGCCAGAATGCAAGAAAACACTAAATCGTGTGGATTGCTCACAAGTTCGCGTCAAAACCTTCGTCAATACACAGACTTGAGCCGTCCGCTGCCTGGGTGGCCAGCGTATCACAGCGCTCATTTTCCGCGTGACCGGCATGTCCTTTCACCCACACGAACGTGACATCGTGATCTTTTTTAGCCGCTAAGAGCCGCTGCCACAAATCCTTATTTTTGACGGGTTGCTTCTGAGCGTTTTTCCAACCCTTGCGCAGCCACCCTTCAATCCAGTGTTGCTCAAAGGCGTTCACCACGTATTGCGAGTCGGTATACAGCGTCACCTCACACGGACGCTTGAGCGCCTCCAAGCCAACGATGGCGCCCAAAAGCTCCATGCGATTGTTGGTGGTGCGCTCATATCCGCAGCTCAGCTCCTTTTCGTGGGCAACCCCCGCTTCATCTAAAAACCGAAGCACGGTGCCATAGCCCCCCGGACCGGGGTTGCCACGAGAAGATCCATCTGAGTAAATATCAACGTGCTGCACGACTTCGCCCTACCCGCCTGCTTCACTTACTTGTATTGGCTGGGATGTTTGGCGAAGAAGTCAAAGCGCGGCGGTAACTCGCGAATACGATGCTTGCCCTCTGAAATCTCGCCTGCAGAGCAGAGCTCTTCGCACGAATCAAAATCATAATTCCAGCTGAAGAAGTCCTCAAACTCAAAGCTCAAGTAATCACAAATGCGCTCCGTGCTTGCCGGTACCACCGGATGCATCAAAAGCGTGACCACACGCAACAAGTAGAACGAATCAATGAGCACCTGGCGACGCATGGCTTGATCTTGTGCCTCCTCAGCAGCCTTAATGCCATCAGTCCAGACCTTGTTTGCATAGCGAATGAACTGATCCATCAGCGTCATGATGGAGTGCAGCTCAACCTTAAACATGAGGTGGTCATACTCAAGAAACGTCTCGAACGCTTTTTTGCGCACATCAGGCGACACCGCACCAAGCGGCATGTAGCCATCGAAGTTTTTCTGTGCCTCATAAAAGCAGCTGCGCGCCAAGCGGTTGTAGACATTCGTGAGCAGCGTGCCTTCTTTGAGCACCGGATCAGCCACACGCGGGTCATTGCGCTTTGCCTCGTCAGCATCAAATACTTTCGGCTTAAAGCCAACCGATTTTTGATCCAAACCAAGCGCTAAGAAGTGCGCGCGGAGTTGATCTACCGTGTAATAATCAAGCAGCGCATCTGCTGTTGGCGGCTTTACTGCGCCTGACGAAGAGGCCTTTTTGTCGCCGAACAAGATATGATGGTTAGCAACCAGACGCGTTTGGCGAATGGGGTTTTCAGTCACCCCTGGCGACAAAATATCACCTGGGCGCAACGCTTCAATCATGGCAGGCTGAGCAACGCCGTAGAAATACAGGTTATCTTGCCCGATGAACTGGTACACACACGCGTCTTCGTCGCACCAGAAGTCTCTCCAACTGCCGCGCGGCAAGCCCATCTTATCGTTAATGGCCATAGTAAAGGACATAGGCGCCCACAAGCTCTCAGGCCAGCACCACACCGTCAGTCCCTCAAGTCCATCAATAACGGGAGCCTTTACACCCCACTCAATATTGCCGGTAATGCGGAACGGCACCAGCGTTTTGCTAGTTCTAAAGCGGATTGATTCAGCCTCAAGTACCGCTCGTGCCTCATCGCGCTCGTCGATGGTGGCAAACTCCACCTCAAAGCTCTGCTTGCCCTTCTGTGCTTCGCGAAGCTCAAAGGGCGGCAGCTTATCAGCAATAGCGTCGAAGTGTTCGCGCTCTTCGTTTTTGACATACATCACCGGAGGAGCCAAAAACTCCTTGATGGTTTGTGGCACAATCGTGCGAATTTCAGGATCAGCTTCCAGCTCTTCCACAAAGCCCATGAGATACTGTCTGAATGCCGGCAGGTCAAAATACCAGTTATCAACGGGGCGCATTTCAGGGGTGACCCCGGTGATGGATGATTTGGGCGCAATGAGGTCTTCGGGGGCATAGCTGTGACCCAAGTCACACTCATCAGCGTAAGCATGCTCTGATTTGCAACCCTGCACTGGACAGCGACCAACCACCTGACGACCATTCAAAAACGTCTGCGCCTCAGGATCGTAAAACTGCAGCGTAGATTTGCGCTGCAACCAGCCGTTTTCATGCAGCTTCTCAATGAATTTCTCCGAGATCAGCTGATGCACATCTCCAGCATGTCCAATATTGGAGCCCTCATAGATTGACAGCGAGATATCATAGGCGGCCAGCGTTTGCTTTTGCGCCTCATGATTGTTTATGACGTAATCTTCAATGGTTCCGTCAAATTCGCCCGCTTCAACCAGCTTGCGATACCCCTCATTAATGGGCGAGCCAAAACAGTCAGTACCACTGATAAAGCGCACGTTTTCCTCACCAATGCGGTCACGCAAGAATCGGGCGAAGGCATCTGCCGGAACAAAGACACCACCGATATGGCCAAAATGCAGCGGCTTGTTGCCATAGGGCATACCGGCCGTTACGACCGCGCGCTTGGGCCACGCAGGTGCTTGGTATGTCTGCGCGAGGTCTGCAGTAACTGGTGCATCGTTGGCGTTTTCAGCAGTTGGTGCAGCTGGCATGGTCATGTTGATAACTCCTTAAATCATGCCTAATAAACTGGAAAGATCGTAATCTGCCGGAGCAAGGGTAATCACCGAATAGCTGGAAATACCTGCAAGCTCAGCGGCTTTATCAAGCGCGTCTTCGCGCGTGCCAATTTCGTCAGCAAGGCCATTCTCAACCGCTTCCATACCAGTAAAGGTCATGCCGGTTGCAAGCTCTTGCACGTCTTCGACACTCATATGGCGACCTTCAGCCACCGAATCAATGAACGTCTCGTTAATTTGATCAACCATATCCTGGTAGTACTGGCGCTCGTCCTCTGTGAGCGGACGATACCCATAACTTGAGTCTTTAGACTCTGAGCTGGTGATCGTATCAACGGTAATGCCAAGTTTGTCCATCAAACCCGACATATCAGTGATCTGCATTGCGGTGCCAATAGCGCCAATTGAGGTGGTCTTGGCGGTAAAAATGTAGTCAGCTTGGCTGGAAATCTCATAGGCCGCAGACGCGTTCAACGACGCACTTGAAACCACAATAGGTTTGTCGAACTCACGCACATACGTGGTCATCTCCTCACCCGCGGTAGCTTCGCCACCACCGGAGTTGACGCGCAAAACCACTGCTTTGATGCGCGGATTCTCAGAGGCGATATCAAGCTGCTCTTTGAGTCCTTCAGGGGAAGAGGTGGTACCGTCGTAGCCAATAGTGCCATCAATATCAATAACAGCAATGGTGTCATCAACAAGATAATCCACATCAGAGGTATACATTGACGAAGACATGCTTCCTAAGGGATTGATCATATTCATAGATGAATTTGCAATTGACGTGCATGACCACATACCAATGGCGCAGAGCAAAAATGCCGCAATGATGCACACCAGCGCAATAATCCAACCGTGTCCCTTTTTCGCTTGTGGCGGATTAGGAACCTGCGCGTATACGGGAACCGCGGGGTTTACCGGCATGCCGTACGCGGGTTGAGCCTGTTGAGGCGGTATCTGAGCTTGCGGCTGAGCCTGCTGCGGTTGGGGTTGGGGTTGTGGTTGTGGCTGCTGGGGCTGCGACGAAGAAGGCTGTCCCCACACTTGGTTTTGGAAGTTGTTGTCCACGTTGATCCCTTCTTAAGCTGTATCAGGTTCATACTACCCTATACGTGGCAAAACCGCGCATATACTGCGCGGTTTCACGATGGTTCCATGAAGCTAAAGATATCATGATGCAATCTTAAAGCTCTATGACCCCATCTCCTTTTGACTGTTGTGCTTTTTTCGCCGTACGAATCAAGAATTCTTGATTGTTGTCAGTCTGCTTCAAGGACTTCA
>CAJTML010000058.1 GCA_910577495.1 uncultured Eggerthellaceae bacterium | reverse complement strand
GCAGGGGTCAAAGCTGTGTACCGTACGAAGTGCATTGATCGGCTTTTCAATATCGCCAACCGGCACGCCAATAAGACCTTGCTCCATAGGACCATGTACGCCCTCTGCGTTGAGCGGAGCCAGGTTCCACGTAGACGGAATGATGATCTGGTAGCCCGTGATCTTGCCGTCTTTGATCTCTTCGCTGTGATAGAGAGCACCACGCGGAGCCTCCCACAGACCCGTACCAGAACCGGTGATGCCTTGCGGCTCACGGAAGTATTCGCTATCACCGCTCTTAACAGCCTCAATGAGTTCATCAACCCACTGCTGCATGAGGTTTGCGATATACACCGTTTCAATTTGGCGAACGGCAGTACGGCCAAGCGTTGATTGCAGCGGTGCAATTTGACCCGGGATACCCAAAGCCTTGAGCATGTCATCAACCATGTCGACGATCTCAGGAACGTTGCGCTTGTACGCTGCCAACACACGAGAAAGTCCGCCCGCCTCATACGGCTTGCCGTCGTATGCCGGGCACTTAACCCAGGTGTAGCGATCGTTTACGTCATAAGACGTAAAGTCAGGATCGGTTACGAAGTACGGTGAGTTGTAGGTGTCATCGCCCTTGTACCAAGAGTGACCCATGTACTCAGTGATGAGGTGCTCATCAACGTCAGATACGTTGAGGTTCTCATCCAAAACAGCCATCGGCAGGTAACGATCAGCGTACTCCATGCTCGGGCGCTCGAATACACCCCAAGCAATATAGCGGCCGCAGCCCTTACCAAATTCAAATGCCTCAGGATAGTACTGAGCAAGTGCCAAGGTGTCCGGGATAACCGTCGTGGTAACCCACGCATGCAGCTCGTCAACGAGTGCCTTCAGGTCATCAAGCTTCTGCTCGGTGGGAACAAATGCCGTACCACCAGGGATCAAGGTCATGATATGGGGCATCTTGCCGCCCAAAAGACCAGAGATCTGAGAAGCCTTTGCCTGCATCTGCAGTGCCTCAAGATAGTGAGCAGTGCAGATCAAATCAAGCTCCGGCGGCAGCTTGTAAGCAGTGCCGTCCTCAGAGTCAAACCAGTTGCCCGAGAAGATCGAGAGCTGACCGTTGTCAGCAAAGTTCTTCAGGCGGTCTTTAAGCTGTGCGAAGTCAGAGTTTGCTGAGGTGCCAGCAGCCTCTGCCAAAGCATAGGTGTCAGCAACATCTGCCGTCAGCGCATTGAGCGGGTTGACGTAGTCAAGTGCTGCCAGGTTGTAGAGCCACAGGATGTGGCTGTGCAAGAACTGTGCGCCCTCAAGCAGGTTACGAATGATACGAGCGTTGTTGGAAATCGTGATGCCATACGCACGCTCAGTAGCAATAGATGAAGCATGTGCATGAGAGATGGGGCAAACGCCGCAAATGCGTTGTACGATTTGCGCAGCATCTTCAGGAGTACGATCTTGTACAACCAGCTCCATACCGCGGAAGCATCCACCAGATACCCATGCGTCAGATACCTTGCCGTTGGTAACTTCCATCTCAACGCGCAAGTGACCTTCGATACGTGTAATCGGATCAATAACAGAACGTGTCATGCAGCTTACCTCCCCTCATATTTGTCGTCAGCGCTATCCATTGGATGACCAGCGCTTTCTTGATATGCCTTTTCAATCTCAGCTTCGTTGAGATCATATTTACCGATGGACTTGTCAGGATGCTTTGCGTCCCAAGCGCGTACTTTCTCAAAGTCAGCGCCGCCATCCATACGTCCGGTGAGCTTCATGCCAAAGCCGTGGACAACCAGTGCTGCGGCAACCAAGCCGGTCAGCGTCAAAGCAATGGTGCCCGGTTGAAGTACCCAGTCGCCAATGCGCAGGTCACGATGACGCTTGTAGAACGGCGTGTTAACCTCAACCCAGTTTTGACCCGGGTTCATCGGGTTAGCCTCGCAGCAGCCAATGCAGGGAGAGCCTGCCTGAACACACCAGCTACGACGGTTGTTCCACATGGTCACGCCGCAGATAGACTTGGTCTGAGGACCGCGGCAGCCCATCGGATACAGGCAGTAGCCCAGTGCTTCTTCTTTGCTGCCGAACTGATAGACAAATTCGCCATTCTCAAAGTGACCGCGACGCTCGCAGTTGTCATGAATGGTCTGACCGAAGATGTCGTTGGGCATATTCATGGAGTTCAGGCGGTCAAGCAGCAACGTCATATCCTTCATGATAACGACGTTGACCAGAACGCTCATGAGCCACTCGGGGTTTGCAGGGCAGCCAGGGATGTTCACAACGGGAACCTCTACACCTTGCTCCTGCAGATATTGCTGCACGCCCAAAGCATTACCTGCATTCGGATGGGCAGCACACCAACCGCCGTTTACTGCGCAAGAACCAAGCGCAACAACAGCGTTGGCGTTTACAGCAGCCTGAACCAGCGTTTCGGTACCAACCTCTTCAGCAGCGCGCAATGCGTTACCGTCCCAACCCTTCAAAACAGCACCTTCGTAAATCAATACGTAGTCGCCTGCTTCAATGGTTTGAGCTTTTGCTTCCTCTACGGAATGACCAGCAGCTGCAGAAAGCGTTTCGGAATAGTTGAGCGAAATCATCTCCAGCACAACCGTTCCAGCGTCCGGCGTTTCCATTTGTGCAAAGGATTCAGTACATCCCGTGCACGATGCACCCTCGATCCAAATGACCGGGTACAAGTTTCCCTTGGTAGCGCCGATTACCGACTGCTCAAGGGCGTGGGCAACCTTCGGAATTGCAACCTCAGATAAACCAGCTGCAACCGCGATGGCACCGCAGAGCTTCATGAAGTCACGGCGAGATACTCCACGAGCATCTAACAGATCATAAAACTCACTACGGCAAGCCTCATTTCCCATGTGCACACCTCCTTTAGGTGCTCCTCGTCTACACATACTTCTGCTATTCTCCATAACCTTATGACCTGCGCCGAGCACGCGTTTGTGAGCGAGACGTTTAACCTGCCAGCGGCGATAAAATGTTACGCAACTCATAGGGCGTAACAAAATGTATGCAGTTTATCTGGCAATCGCAGAGTTTTGATGCAAAGCAAACGCGCATTGCAATTCTTTTATGCATTGCATCCCCAGCCCCAAGATCAGCCCCCTGCGCATCCGCCTGCTCCCCTCGTGCAAAATTGCGCACACGAACGCACTCAAATTGGCTATGATGACAACTTATCATGTTTTGAAGCATATTTCGCAAAGGATTATCGCTATGAGCACTTCGCCAACATTTGCTTATTTGGGTCCTGAGGGCACCTACACCCACGAAGCTGCACTTGCTTTCGCCGCACGTATGGGCATAGAAAACCCCGAGCTTTTAGAGTGCTCTTCATTTGATGAAGTGTTTGAGTGCGTGGATCGTGGCCGCTGCGAATATGGCGTGGTGGGCAAAGAAAACGCGCTGGAAGGCCCGGTAACCGCCACGCTTGACAACTTCGCACTCAAAAGCAATGCCACTATTCTTGGCGAAGAGGTCGTCGATATTCACCACTGCCTCATCATGCACCCCGAGGCAAAGCTTGAAGACATCACGTGCGTGGCGTCGCACGCGCAAGGCATCGCGCAGTGCCGCCGCTTCATCAACGAGCAACTGCCTGGCCGCTCAACCATCATCACGTCATCAACCGCTGACAGCGTGCGCAAAGTTATGGAAGACAAGCACATTGCAGGCATTGCGAATGCCTTCGCCGCCCAGCTGTATGGGGCGAAGGTTTATACCGGCGAAATTGAGGATCACTTTGGCAATCAAACGGTGTTTGACCTGATTGGCCGGCAGGGACATCCGCAAGTCTTTACGGGGGATCGCTACAAAAGCAGCATCGCGCTGTTTATGCAGCAAGACCGTGCTGGCACCTTGAACATGATTTTGACCGAGCTTGCCTACGCCAATATCAACATGACGCTCATTCAGTCGCGTCCCACCAAGCAAGCGCTCGGTGACTATATGTTCTTTATTGAATTCGAAGGCAACGTGAACGAGCCGCACATTCAAACGGCCCTTAACTGCCTGCGCTTAAAACTTCGCGAAGTGAAAGTTTTAGGCAGCTACCCGGTCTAATTTCTGCGGCGGGCAATTATCCAAGAATACCAAGGTGCTCAAGCAAAATTTTGAGTCCAATCAAAATGAGAACCACGCCGCCCACGATGGCGGCTGGTTTTTCATACCTGCTTCCCACACGATAGCCCAACACCACGCCTCCTACGGAGAGGACAAACGTGGTAATGCCAATCAGACTCACCGCAGGCACAATGGAGACCTGCAAGAATGCAAATGTAATGCCAACCGCCAACGCATCAATTGAGGTGGCTATAGCCATCATGGTCAACTCTTTATAATCAAGCTTTCCGTCAGCTGGACAAGAGAGCTGCTCATCGTCTTCGTGAAAGGCATCAAAGAGCATCTTTGCACCAATGAAGGCAAGCAAAATAAAGGCAATCCAGTGATCGATAGGCGTGATGTAGGTTTCAAACTGCTTGCCTAAAAACCATCCCACAAGCGGCATGCCAGCCTGAAAAACGCCAAAGAACAGGCCAATGATGAGCGCCTGTTTGAGGTTCAGGCGCTTCATGCACAAGCCCTTGCAGATGGAAACTGCAAACGCATCCATGGA
Source organism: uncultured Eggerthellaceae bacterium (assembly GCA_910577495.1). GTDB lineage: Bacteria > Actinomycetota > Coriobacteriia > Coriobacteriales > Eggerthellaceae > Xiamenia. The sequence continues at coordinate 8,143 of CAJTML010000058.1, read as the reverse complement.
AAGCCCGACCGCTATAAGCAACAACTCTACAAAACCCATGAGTTCTCTTTACGCTTGAAAGGTGTTTTCGCTGCGGGCGAAAAATCCTTCGCCCACCAGATCATTAAGAATAGCTTCAACTTCAGACTCAGTCAGCGCAACGCGTGCGTGCTGTTGCTCAAACGTTGCAAGCTTGGACGTGAGCTGCTCAAGGGTAACACCTGGTTGCGCTAACACTTCGCGCACCAAAAACGCGCGTTTTTGTCTGCGCGACCCTTCAAAGGTTGACTGCTTGGCATAGTGCGCACTCCTGCGCGAGGCGTTGCCAACGGTGGTTTTGAGATAAGCGCCGTAGTCAAGCAGAGCGTAGTACCACGTGCGGGGATCATCAAGAGGACAGGTTTGTTCCACCAACGGTATGAGCTGTTTGTCCGTCACGCCCTCTTCATCGGGGAAAAGCTCGTGCAAAAAGACGGTGCGTACGTTGGTTTCCAGATAGACACTCGGAAGATTGTAGGCAAACGAGCGCACACCCGCTGCGGTTGCCGAGCCAATCCCAGGAAGCGCCAGCAGCTGATCTAGTTCTTTGGGAAGTGATCCCGCATACTCAACTGCACAGATTTCCGCACAGCGCTTTAAGGCCAGCGCGCGGCGGTTATAGCCAAGCCCCTGCCACTGCTCAAGCACCGTTGCCTGGTCAGCAGCGGCAAGCGCATCCACCGTAGGAAAAAGCGCCAAAAAGCGCTCCCACCGTGGCAAGACCCGGCTGACCTGCGTTTGCTGAAGCATAACCTCAGAAACTAAGACAGCGTAAGGATCATCAATATAGCGCCACGGCAAGACGCGCTTATGCTTCTGACCTTCTGTCAGGACTTTTTCTACGAAGGCGTCTAGGCGCACTCCGTCTCCCTCTCAAGTGTGGCTTCGTCGCTCAAAAATCCAGCACACGCCTCTTCAAACGTGATGGTTTGTGCATCCGATTTCTGAGATGAGCCTGCTACCTTAACCGAAAGTGCTTGCTGCACCACGGGATTTTGTCCACCCATCTCAATAATGTCTTTGAGACTGATTGAGCTAAAGTAGGCATTCAGTAGCTGATCAGCACCACGCCAGAGGTTGTTGTAAACACACGTGCCACAGTTTTCGCAATACGTTGAATCATGTACGCACGTTGAAACCGAGACCGGGCCTTGAATTACCTCAAGCACCTCTTTAACCGTTACTTTGGCGGGATCACAATTGAGCGCCAGGCCACCACGAGCGCCTCGAACTGTCTTGATGAGACCACCTTTTACCAGGTCATGCTGGATGCTTCGGGCGAATGCATACGGAATGCCTTCGCGCTCTGAAATATCAGAGACCGAAACATATGACTTCCCACACTGGCACGCAACACGCAAAATGCGAAATGCATAATCGCAACGACGAGTAACGTCCATGTCTTACTCTCCCTCTCCCTGTAACATATCCTCCAGATGTTCCAGCGAAGCGCTAAAGTCTTTGAGCACTGCATCCTCTAAAGCTTTGTACTCTTCTGAATCAAGTGGCTGGCAAGCCGCCAGTTTATCAAACAGATTGTCCATGGTGACCGGGATATACGAACGCGATACCAGTGAGGCCTTATAAGCCTCCTCCAGCGCATCCCGAGCAGCCATATATAAATCAAATCGCGCCAAGTTTGCCGAATAGCGAACCAGGTCATCTTCGTTGATTCCCCTCATCGACGGATGATCCTGGGCAAGCTCATGCCAGATTTCCCTGCGCTCTTGATCGGTGGGCGCCGAAATCTCAACAATAGTCAGTGGTTCCAGTAAGTTGTAGAAGAATGGATCAATCTCGGTGTCTTGTGCCGCTGAAGCAAAAACATATACTTCAGGGTTTTCAACCGCAGAGCGAATGAGGCTGACTGCCTCGCGCGCCCCGCGCGTGAGCGACGCCATCAAAAAGCCGCCCAACTCTTCAGGGCTTACTTCTCCCGACGGGGCTACCCACTCGTCCAAGTCCTCAAGCACCAAAATGCCTGGTCCTTCAAATGCCATACGATTAGGCGAAACCTTCGGCTGATTGTCTGCTTGCGCCATCACGCACAGCACCGCATGTCCTTGGATGTTTTCCTCCATACGCATGCGAATTGCTGGAATGCCCAGCTCTCCGACGGTTGCCATAATAAAGCGATCCGCATCTTCACGTGCGCCCGAACGGAACAGCATAGAGTCAAGTGCCGGTGCACCGTCAACGCCATGTCGAGCGTTGAGCATCTCAACGAGCTCTTGGAACCCCTGGTCATCTTGCATACCAACGCCCAGATCACGCATGAGCTCAATCACGCGGTCGTATCCAACCAGATCCTTGTAGGTCAAGCGTTGCCCATAGACACCCTCTTGCGGCAATGCAGCAGGTTTGTCCTTGGACTTCGCCGTCTCAGCACCGGTCTTTTCCGTATTTGATGCAGCCGTTTTCGAGGCATCGCCAGCCGACTTTTTCGAAGGCTGCGGCAGACCAGGCAGCATAAGCGATGGCGGAAACTGATCAATATGGACGATATGCGACCCCTCAAGACCCATGAGATCTTGCGAGATCATCTCGGTCATGTCTTCCAACTCTTCGCGCGAAAGACCGAACTCTTCCAGCTTATCAAGCGCAAGTTCTTGGAGTTGCTGAGCGCACTTCGATATTTCCTCGGCACTTAAATAGGGCTCAAGACGTTCAAAAACATACTCTGCCATTGAGCGTTCTTTGAGCGCACACGCCAACTCCCACGCATGGCGCAAGCCCAAAAGCGCCGCATCCGGCACAGCCGAACCAGCATCTTTGAGCGCGCGCTCATACGCAGTGAGATACAAATGCATGCTGAGTTGCTGATCCCCCGCGGCAAGCGCTGCTTGGGCGCGCGTAAGGTATTCTGCATAGGAAACATCCCGCTCATTGTTGTGGCTGGGAGAATTGTTTGCGTTGTTTTCAAGCATGACCCAACCTCCTTCAATGATGTACAGGCGAATAATTGCATAAGTTGTTACTGAATATGCTACTTGGTAAAACACACAAATTTGGTCTTATTCTACCTGACTCGTGGCAATTTCGCACCTCTTTTATAACAATTTTTTCGGCGCACCATCAGGCGAATTAGTTCAACAGCGTAGCAAAACTCCTGCTGAGTAAAGAATCGTTTACCAATCAAGAATAGGCCAACCAAGCCGGCGAGCGGTTCGTGTTAACGGGCGATCCGGATCAACCGCATAGGGTTGTTCGGCGGCACTCAAGATAGTGCGGTCCGAATGATGATCGCCATAGGCCGCAACCAGCTCCCACTTACCCGGTCCAAACTCAGCATCAGCAAGCTCTTGTACGGCCACCAGTTTTTGCGCGCCCTCAATCGGTTCGCCCTCAACTTGCCGCGTATACGTGCCGTCGGGCGCCACCTTCATGCGCGTGGAAACCTGCATCGTGAAGGGATGATGCTCCATGGCACGCAAAATGATCGGCTCAAACGACGCCGAAACAACAACGACTACATCCCCTGCCGCCTGGTGTTTGCGCATTGCTTCGTCTGCTTGCGGGCGAAAACGCTTTGCTATGCGGGTGTCGTAAAAGTCAGCAAGAAATTGATCAACCTCAGCAACTGGCTTGCCCTCAAACGCAGAAAAGACCAGGCCGCGAACCCAGCTTTCGTTCTGCGGAAGCCTCAGCTTATAGGCGGCAGCCCACAGCAAAATGCGCGCGACAATGCGCTTTTTCAGCATCTTTTGTTTGAGCAGATAGCTGACCAACAATACCGGCGAGTTGCCCTCTATGCTGGTTCCGTCAAAATCAAACACGGCAAGACGCACAGGCGCTGCGTTTGTCGAACCGTCAGTATGAGGCATGAAAATCCTATCGTGTCAGGGGCAGCCAAATTCAGACTGTCCAGTGATAGCTTTTGGGCATTTCGCTGTGTATGCTCATAGGCTTGGCATTATACCATAGCGAAATTTTCGCCCTCTTCTTCGCCATCAAACGCATCGTTTTCAAACTGTGCGTTATAGAGCTGCGCATAGTAGCCATCTGCAGCCAGCAGCTGTTCGTGAGTACCCTGCTCAACGATGTCTCCGTGCTGCATCACCAAGATGAGGTGTGCGGACTTGATCGTTGAAAGCCGGTGCGCAATCACAAACGACGTCCTGCCTTCCATGAGGTTGTCCATGGCTTTTTGGATGCGCTCTTCAGTGCGCGTGTCAACCGAAGAGGTTGCCTCGTCCAAAATGAGCATGCGACGATTCGCCAAAATGGCACGCGCAATGGTAATAAGCTGTCGCTGACCTTGGCTTATATTGCTGGCGTCCTCATTGATGAGCGTGTCGTAGCCCTGCGGAAGCGTGCAAATAAAGCGGTGCGCATATGCTGCCTTGGCCGCAGCCTCCACCTCTTCGTCGGTTGCATCAAGCTTGCCGTAGCGGATATTTTCGCGAATCGTTCCGCTGAACAGCCACGTGTCTTGGAGCACCATGCCAAACACCGAACGCAGATCATTGCGATCAAAGTTGCGGATATCTTCGCCACCAAGCTTAATGGCGCCTCCGTCAACATCATAGAAGCGCATGAGCAGCTTCACCATCGTGGTTTTGCCCGCGCCAGTCGGGCCGACCAGCGCCACCGTCTGACCGTCCTCCACGTGCGCGGAGAAATCTTTAATGACTGGTTTGTCAGGATCATAGCCAAAGCGAACGTGCTCAAAGTCAACCACCGAAGCCACCGTGTCGGTCTTCGCCAACGCCTGATCAGGCTCTTCTTCGGGCGCATCCAAGAAGATGAAAATGCGCTCGGCGGCGGCTGCCATTTGCTGCAGTACGTTTGAGACCTGCGTGAGTTGTGTGATGGGCTGCGTGAAGTTTTTGACATACTGGATAAAAGCCTGGATGTCGCCCACGGTGATGACGCCTTGGATGGCGAAGAAGCTGCCTAAAACAGCCACGACCACATAACCCAAGTTACCCACGAAGTTCATGATGGGCTGCATAAGGCCACTTAAGAATTGCGATTTCCACGCTGAGGTGCGCAAACGCTCATTGACCGTGCGGAAGTGCTCACACGTGCCATCTTCTTGGTTGAATGCCTTGACGATGGCGTGCCCCGAAAACGTTTCTTCGACAATGCCATTAATGGCGCCCAGGGTATTTTGCTGAGCCACGAAATATTTCTGAGAATGCTTCACAATCACCATCACAAGCGTAGCCGAAAGCGGCAAAATCACAAGCGTGACCAGCGTCATGACCCAGTTGATGGAAAACATCATGGCAAGCACGCCAATGATGGTAACCGTTGAGGTGACCAGCTGCGTGACGCCTTGGTTGAGACTTTGCCCGAGCGTGTCCACGTCATTGGTGATGCGCGAGAGCGTGTCACCCGTTGACGTACGCTCAAAATAGCCCATCGGCAGCCGGTCAATTTTGTCTACGATCTCTTTGCGCAGCTGGTAGCAGCTTTTTTGTGAGATTGAGGTCATCACCCAGCCCTGAATAAAGCTGCAAAGCGCCGAGAGCAAATACAGCCCAAGCGTGATGAGCAAAATGGTGCCAATAGCGCCAAAGTCAATCTGCCCCGTACCTTCAATTTTGGCAACCGCGCCATTAAAGAGCTCAGTTGTAGCAAGCGAGAGCACACGTGGGCCGACGATGTTAAAGAGTGTTGACGCAATGGCGAACACGAGCATGACCACCAACGCGCCCTTAAACCGACCCATAAACTTGATCAGCTTGCGCATGGTGCCTTTGAAATCTTTCGCCTTTTCGCCCGGCGCAATATGGCCGCGAGGTCCGTGAGGACGCGGCATGGATGGTTTTTGCTGTGCCTGGCTCATCGTCCCTCACCTCCAAACAATTCAGCCTCGCTGAGCTGGGACTGCGCAATTTCGCGATACTCTTCACACATCTCAAGAAGCTCTTGGTGAGTTCCCTGCCCCACAATGCGCCCGTCATCTAACACAATGATTTTATGCGCACCCATAATGGTTGCCACGCATTGCGCCACGACAATCTTGGTGGCTTCGCCCAAATGCGTATTCAATTCATGGCGAAGCGCCGCGTCGGTTTTGTAGTCTAGCGCCGAGAAACAGTCATCAAACAGGTATACGCTTGCGGGGGTAGCCAGCGCACGCGCAATGGAGAGCCGTTGCCGCTGACCTCCCGAAACATTCGTGCCGCCCTGCGATATTTCAGCGTGAATGCCCGCTTCTTTCGTGGAGACGAACTCGTGTGCCTGCGCCCAATCAAGCGCGGTATTGATCTGATCTTCGCCCATCTGCTCATCTCGGTATGCCACGTTAGAGGCAATGGTTCCCCCAAACAAGAATGCCTTTTGAGGGACATAGCCGATCTGTGCGCGCAAGGCCGCTTGAGACATAGCGCGAATATCCACCCCGTCAAGCGTGATAGCGCCTGATGAAACGTCGAAAAAGCGCTCTATAAGTTTGACGATAGTCGTCTTTCCCGAACCCGTTGACCCGATGATAGCTGTGGTCTGACCAGGCTCTGCCGTAAACGAGAGATGCTCCAACACGCATTCAGATGTATCAGCATAGCGAAAACTCACGTCATCAAAGCGCACGACAACTCCGCCTTTGTGTGCCGAGCGCGCCTTCGCCAACGCCTCATCGGCTTGCGGCGCATCTTCGCCATCCGCAATGGAAGGTTCGCACGCTAGCACTTCGTTGATGCGACCTGCGGCAACGTCGGCGCGCGGCAGCATGATAGAAACCATGCCGATCATCAAAAAACTCATGATGATGACCATGGCGTAGGTGATAAACGCAATGAGGTCACCAGTTTGGATGACACCGTCGTTTACATAAAAGCCGCCCACCCACACAATCAGCACCGACACGCCATTCATGAGTAGCATCATGGCGGGCATCATAAACGTCATCACGCGGTTGGTGAACAATTGCGTCCGCATGAGTGCGGTGTTCGCCTGATCAAAGCGATCCTCTTCGTACACCTGCCGATCGAAAGCGCGGATGACCGGAAGGCCAGTGAGGATCTCGCGCGCAACCAGGTTCACCTTGTCAATGAGCTTTTGCATGATCTGGAATTTCGGCATAGCAATCTTCATGAGCAGCAACACCACGCCGATGACCGCCACCACCGCAAGAGCAACAATCCAACCCATAGCGGGGTTGGTGTAGACGATCATAAAGATGCCACCGATGGCCACAATGGGCGAAAAGAGCACCATGCGAAGTGTCACCACGACAACCATCTGCACCAGTTGCACGTCGTTGGTTGAACGCGTGATCAGCGACGCTGCCGAAAACTTCTGGATCTCTGCCTCAGAAAACGAGACCACCTTCACAAAAAGCTGCTCACGAAGCATGGCGCCAATTTTGGCTGCGGTGCGCGACGCCACAAAGCCGATACAAATTGCCACCACCATGCCAAGTGCCGCCAAGCCGAGCATGAGCAGGCCGACTCGCAAAAGGTAGCCCATTTGCATATCGGAGAGGTTGTAGCCAAGCGATTCGTATTCGCTGCGAGCCGCCACAATGGCCTGCTGATTCACCTGCGCGTCATCGGTCAACCCAAGCTTGTCTTTGGCTTCGCTCTCAAGGTCAAAGAGCTCCTCTTTGGTAGCATCTCCAGCGTTATAGCGGTCAATTGCTTCGCGAAAATCCAGGTCAGGGGTTTGTGTCTGATTATGGATGACAACAAGCGGCATGGCCACCATCCGATCCAGCTCAGCTTGGTGCTGCCTTCCTTGAGCGTTCAGTCGGTAGGTGCCCGTTTCAGTTTCGTCATAGGAGTTCTTGAAGGTTGCCTCATCGTCTCCAGGAAGTAGCGCACAAATATCGGCGAAGGTGGCCGCAGACATTTCCTCGGTGGCCGCATGCTCCACACCCGCTTGCTGAATTCCCACGTCTACAATTTGCGACGTATAATTCGGAAGCGCCAAATCACACATTGCTTGCACAAGCAGCAAGCACACGATGAGAGCAACGGCGCCTTTTGCGTGTTTCAGATAAGCAAATACGCGCACCGTCAACTCCTTTCTTCGATCGGTCAATCGCATCTTTTTTTATGACCCTGAATAATACCGTTTACCTCACCATGAAACCGCCACAAATTAGGTATTGCACCAAACCAAAACAATCGGTACAATAATCAGGCTGTTTGAAACGGGGTGTTAGCTCCGTTGG
>CAJTML010000057.1:3909-12845 GCA_910577495.1 uncultured Eggerthellaceae bacterium | reverse complement strand
GACGCCTTCGCACAAATCATCAAGATGTTACCCGTAAAGAGTTCTGCTCCGCAGCAAAGCACAAGCACCAGCCCCAAGCAGAAGCATATGCCCCCTACCACACGCTGCACGCCAAACGGCAAGCTCGGATCACCCAAGAAGACACAGAAAAACAGTGCGCCAAACGCAATAAAGGCACCTGAGAGCATGGCAAGCACAAAGCACTTCGCAAAAGGAAGCGCAGCTTTCGTTTGGGCAACGGACTCTACCTTCGCCTCAACCTCGGCAGGTGCCAGTTCATCAGGACGAACGCTTGATAGTTCTTGCGGTGTTAAAGACATGAGAGAAAACCTTATCTTGGATCGGGTTTCACATTGAGCGGGCACTATTGTACTAGACGTTACCTAGAACAACGCGAGAAAGGTGTCGCTTTGCCACCTTCTCAAGTGTCTGCATAGTGGTGAGCGGCGTTGCGGGTCTATCCGTCATGCAATGTGTCGGGAAAAACCGCGTCAAGTGATACGGAATCTCAGGATCAAGGGAAGCCAACCATGCCGCCATCTGATCAATTTCTTCAGGCGAATCATTCAAGCCGGGAATCACGAGTGTAGTCACTTCAAGGTGCGCCGTAGGACAAGCTGCGAACAACTCTATGGTTCGCTTTACGCAGGAGAGGTCTCCCCCGACCAGGTCATAAAACGATTGCGAAAAACCTTTTAAATCAATATTGGCGGCATCAATGAGGGGCAAGAGCTCATCAATCACCTCGAAATTCGCCATACCGTTGCTTACCAACACGTTATATAAACCAGCCTCGTGAGCCAAGACAGACACATCCCGTACAAACTCCCAGCCAATCAGCGGCTCGTTATAGGTGTAAGCAATCCCAATGGCGTGGCGCATATCATGCACATCGCGCACCTTCCCCGCCCAACGAACAAGCGCTTCGGGTTCCACGTAATTCCAATGTGCTTCATCTGAATTTGCACACGAAATTGACGCGTTCTGACAAAACGGGCAGCGCATATTGCACCCATAGCTGCCCACTGAAAGCACCCAGCTTCCTGGATGCCAAAACGCAAGCGGCTTCTTTTCTACGGGATCTAAGTTGAGCGAGGTGACGCGTCCATAATTCTCATCTACAACTTGACCATTATGTGCTCGGCGTCCCCTACAAACACCAAGCTGACCTTCGCGAAGATTGCATGCATGCGGACACACCGGACAGATAATGCGATCAGTTTCAAGCATAGCTACGACCTGCTTTCGTTTTTGGCTTGTCCCCCGCGGTCGTGGCGAACAACCTCGAATCGCTCTAACTCTACTTCGGTATCATGCGGGTCAATGCCAGCTTTTTGCTTAGCTATGGCAAGCTGCTGATCAACACTGTCAATTCCGTCTAAGTTCGGAAGGAGCAACCCACGCTTGTATCCCTTGGTCACAATGACGCCATAACGTGTTGGGTCAAGCTCATCAGGCGAATCTATCGGCATTGGCGGATAGAGCACATCAACCGAATACGACAGATCACCAAGCTCTGACGCACTCACCGCGGGAAAGCGCGGGTCTTGCGTAGCAGCCGAGATGCCATTGCGAATGATTTCTTCGCCAACACTCCCTGTGACGGGCTGGATGGTACCAATGCAGCCTCTCAACTGGCCAAATTCATGGAGCGACACAAAGACGCCAGCTTGTTTGTCGGTAAGCTCAGGGGGTAGGTTCTCAGGCAGAACAAGCTTGCTCCCCGTTGTAACAAAATGCTCTACGCTGGCACGCGCAAGTGCAACATAGGGATCAACTGCGGCACTATTCGCGGGCGCGTTTTCGACATCCGCCACATATGCTTGCCGATCCAGCGGGGTCTTAGTTGCTTCATCGAGCGACTCAAAAGCAGCAACTGCATAGCCCACACCGAAAGGTCCTTCGTAGCTCATCAGCTCATGCGTTATTGGCAAACCTTCCAACGCTCCAGCCATAATTTGGAATGACCCTAATCCGCACTCTGCAGCTTTACGCAAAAACAGCGGATCAAACGTGAACAAACCCGCAAGATCTCCTGCGTCTAAGATGTTGGTGACTTCGCGATCAAAGACCGCCCCCTCAGGCGCTAAACCGTACGGTCCGTCAGCCTTCAATTTGTGAGACAAGTCTCCGCTTGCAACAAAGACAACCCTACGGTCAAGGTGGTGTGCTGTTTGCGCGATGAGTTTACCGAGGTGCTTATGCTCTTCTGGCGAAAGTCCCGACAAACCTATGCGTACAACCGGCGCTTGGCAGCCTGCCTCCTGGAGAAACCACAGCGGCACGAAAGTTGCGTGGTCAAGAACGGCGTCTCCTGGATCACTCCCTACCAGCGGAAGCTTTTCTTGCGCGGCCGTAGATGCAAGCGACTGCACAAATGCAAGATCGCTCTTCACGCTGAGTTTGGTTTGAGGCGCGCCAAACTGCGCCATTGAGCCTTCAAGCTCAGGGTCGGTGGAGACATGAAAGCAATTCGCAAAAGCAGGTGCATGTGGCGAAACGATCACGACCGTGTCAGGATTGCGCTGCGCACAGCGCTCAGCAATTTCCTGATATGCATGAATTGTCGAAGAGATTGCGCTCTCCTGACCTTTTCCAACGCTTGGTATGATGAGTGGCGGATGTGGTACCACGTAGGCTGCTGCAATGCTCATAAAACATCTCCTTGCCTGATCACGAAAGCAAACTGCGTGTCGGTTTGAGCCTGATTCTAGCACCGCAGCAAACAACCAATGCGGCAGTCAGCATTTCGTTTCAGGAAGGTTGCTCACACAAACATTTGAAAAAATACGAACGATATACACGTGAGAGATAAACCTACCAGTGGCACCAATATTCGCTTTGGCCACGTCATATTCTTTTCGAAGGGAAAAAATATCCCGAGCAACTTATGGGAGCACCCCAGATAAAACAGCGGTAGAAAGAAGAAAATCGCTAGAGATACTGATTCCCCCATACGAACCCAGAGCGGATATCCCGCTAAGCTACTCGTTGGAAGCGGATCCAAAGCGCTTGTAATGCAGGCAACTAAAATAAGCAAGCTGAGAAGCACCATGATCGTGGTCTGAATAAAATGCCGCGGAGACAGCTGTAGGAGTTGCTCCATTTTGCTCTGGTTGTTACCCGACACCGTTGACGATGATGTCATAACTGGCGTTGGTACCTGAGGTACCAGGCTACCAAGTTGCTTTGTCGCTGCCGTGAATACATCTTTTAATTCATGCACGTTGGCATACCGATCATTGGGGTCAAACGAGGTTGCCTTTACGATGATCTGGCGATACGCTTCAGGGACACGAGGATCATGATAACCTTCAAGCCGCGTTCGCTGTGTTGGATTTTGCTCCGTTAAACAAAACCAAAGCACCTGCCCCAGCGCAAATACATCAGTTCGCACGTCGGTCTGTCCAAACCCAAACTGCTCCGGAGCGGCGTATTCGCGTGTCCCGAAATGGTGCGTATCATAGTCAACATCGGGTTTATAGGTACGCGAAATACCAAAATCTATGATAGATAGATTGTTCTTTGAAAGAATGATATTTGACGGCTTGATATCCCGATGAATGAGTGGCGGGTTACATGATTCCTGAAACTCAAGGACTGCATCACAGAGCTGCGGAAAGACATCAGCCGCAAGCGCCACTGAGGGATTACAGCGATACACCACGTCATAGAGCGTCTCCCCTTTGAGATACTCCATAACGACAACGTCTTCATCCCCTAAAGTATAAGACTCAAAGACGGCAGGGACATGCAGAAACCTCCGTCCGCTCTGCTGCGCTTGATAGAGCAGTGCGTACGCACTTCCAAGTGGCGCGTCCCGTTTAAAACGTTTGCGAATAAATGGGCCTAATTCCGATTGGTTTGCACCGACAAAAGTGACCAGTTCCGTTGTCTCCTGATCCGAAGATTTCAGTGTCGAAACTACCCGATATGAGGCATCGTGGTCGAGTGTCTGTATGTGCTTTGCAAGTTCATCTGTCATAGAAACTAATAGTAGCAAAGAATTTAAGAAATAGTCTCTTCGCCAAAACGATAAAGCTCATCATCAGTTTTTTGAAGCGTGTAACCTTTATCGAGGCAGAAAATAATGATCGCATCACGACGATTCTTGCAATACAGTTCATTTGCCCCTGAAAGTTTTAAAAGACGATTGCACTCTTTTAGCGACACTTTCATTGCGAATGCAATTTGCAAAATCTTATCTCGGGAAGCCCCGCGCTGTCCCATGAATATCTGATATCCAAAAGTCTGGTTAAGGCCAGCCATACGAATAACATCAGATCGCTTAAGGCCGCGCTCATCCAAAAGCTGCTGCAAATGCTGAGAGAGCGAAGTTGTTTTGAATACTCTCTCCTCAATAAAAGCGGCAGGATTCCCTGAAGAAAGCAACTCATTAAGTAGTTCTTCTGTTAAAGGCTCAGATACCCGCCGCTTCTTTCTTCTTAGTTTTTGATGTTTAGACATCATGTGCAACAAGGATGACTATTCTACCACCCAGCTAGCAGTAGCCGAATCGTTAAACATGTTGGAATAATAAGAGATCTTCGTTACATCACCATCAAAATAAATATTGCCCGAAACGCTACCACCTGGAGCTAAATCTCCCGATGAAAGCTCATTTTCACCATCCATATAGAACGTCTGGGAATACAGCGCACCTTGAGCATCCTGCGCCTTCCAATCATACGGGTTGAAAGACACTTCTTTATCACCATTGTTCTGATAGGTAACGGTGACCTGAGATAACGGCGAATCATCATAGTTAACTAGACCGGTCTGAACGCTTGTAACGGCAACAATCGTCCCATCAGTCAATTCAATCGAATCTCCCATAGACAAATTCGTGTAGTCAACTTCCTGTGACTCGCTGGATGCTTCGGAACCCGCCGCTGAGCTATCTGATGCACTGGCATCATCTGAGGAAGAAGTAGAAGACGAGCTTGCTGATGAGGCCGTTACCGACGGACTAATGCTTTCCGAAGCAGCATCAATAGCAGCTCCGTACATCGATTGCGTGATCAGTACCAAAGCGCATGAAATAACGCCCAAAACAAGACCAGCTATGGCAAGGCCTTTACCCTTCTTCTTTCCTTTGCTAATTCCCACCAAGCCAACAATGGCGAAAATGACCCCCAAAATAGCAAGAAAGAATGAGCCATTGTTCAGGATTGGCATCCAACTCGTAACGATAGCCAATATACCTAACACCAAAGATGTGATTGCCATTCCAGAAGTGCCCACCATCTGAGGTTGCACTGCAACAGGAGCAGCGTGAACTTGTTGGGTATGCTGTTGCATCACGGGCGGATTATACTGTTGTTGATCTTGCATAAAAATGCATCCCTTCTCATTGTGTTAAACGACAAGAAGAGATGCTAAATAATGAAGTGAGTTATTTCATTAGCTGCCAGCTATGATTTCAACAACTCTCTCATGAGTTTTCGCCGCATTTACCAGGTAAAACGGTCTTCAGAAGCAGCAGCACTTTACTCCTGAATGCCATCGGTTTGGCGAATCAGCTTGCGCTTAATTTTGCCACCAATGGTTTTGGGAAGCTCGTCTACAAATTCCACAATGCGTGGGTATTTGTATGGTGCCGTCGTTTTCTTCACGTGGTTTTGGAGCTCCTTTACCAACTCATCAGAGGGCTCCCAGCCACGTGCCAACACGACGGTTGCCTTGACTACTTTGCCGCGAATAGGATCAGGTGCCGCCGTTACCGCACACTCAACAACAGCGGGATGCTCAACGAGCGCACTTTCCACCTCAAACGGTCCAATACGATACCCAGAACACTTAATAACGTCGTCATTTCGACCCACGAAGAAGCAATAGCCATCCGAGTCACGCCACGCCATATCGTGTAGGTTGTAATAGTCGCCACCAACCGCTTCACGCGTCTTTTCATCATCATGATAGTAGCCAACGAACAACCCAGGCGGGTATGCCTATTTAAGACCCGTCACACAGATTGCGCCTTCTTCGCCATCTTCTACCTCTACCCCTGCATCATCTAACAACTTGATATTGAGCAGTGGAGAGAGCTTTCCCATAGAACCCGGGCGCGGGTCAATCCACGGGAATGTTGCCAACAGCACCGGTCCTTCAGTTTGACCAAAGCCTTCGCGAATCTTTTTGCCCGTCAAACGCTCCCACGCAAGTGTTACCTCGGCATTGAGCGGCTCACCAGCAGTGGCGAAGTTCTCAACGCTGGACAGATCATATGACGCCACATCTTCTTGCAACATGAAGCGATACATCGTCGGCGGCGCACAGAACGTCGTGAGCTTATAGTCTTGAATCTTCTGGAGCAGCTTGGTTGGCACAAATTTCTCCATGTCATAGGCGAAAATAGTAGCGCCTGCAATCCACTGTCCGTAGATCTTACCCCAGCCAAATTTAGCCCAACCAGAGTCAGTAACCGACATATGCAGCTTGTTTTCTTGCACCTGCTGCCAATACTTTGCCGTGATAATGTGACCAAGCGGATGGGCGAAGTTATGCAATACAGCCTTCGGGTTTCCGGTAGTGCCACTGGTAAAGTACATGAGCATGATGTCTTTGCTGGTCACACCTTCGTCCCCCGTTGGACGCTCAAACTCATCTGACTCATCTTTGATCAGATCGGCGAAATCCACCCAGCCGTCACGATGACCCGCAACCAGGATCTTTTCGCGAATGGTCGGTGAATCCGGAAGCGCCTCTTCAACTTGCGTGCACACATAATCGTCGTCAACGCACACAATAGCTTTTACATCAGCGCTGTTCGCGCGATACACCACGTCTTTTTTCGTAAGCTGAAGCGATGCCGGGATAATAGTTGCGCCAAGCTTGCAGAGCGCCACCGCGCACACCCAATATTCCCAACGACGGCGCAGGATGCACATAACCACGTCACCTTTGCCGATGCCAAGGCGCTTGAATGCGTTTGCTGTCTGGTTAGACAAGCGCGAGAGCTCAGCAAAGGTAATCTTTTTTTCATTGTCGTGGTCATCACACCACACCAATGCCATTTTTTCAGGCTCAACGCGTGCCCACTCGTCTACAACGTCATAACCAAAATTGAAAGCCTCCGGGACGTTGATCTGGAAGTTTTCGAAAAAGTCTTCATATGAATCAAATTCAATACGAGGGCAATATTGCTTTAATACGTGGTCCACAGCCTACTATCCTTCTCGGTCTTTACTCAGCAATAATCGTCACAAAGCGCGCTGGCTTATCCCCTTTACAGCGCTGCCCATGCGGGTATTGCGGGTTGAAATAGATGCAATCCCCTGCTTCAAGTTCGAATTCTTTGTCCCCCCAGGTAACAACAACCGTGCCGTCTAAGACCAGGTTAAACTCTTGTCCGGTATGCGTTACCAGCTCAGCCGCCTCAACACTTGGCTCTAATACCACCAACAGCGGCTGCATGATCTTTCCCGTGTAGCGCCAGGCCAAATCCTCAAAGTGATATCCCGGATAACGGTCCACCTCACGGCCTTCGCCATTTTTAACCACATGATAGGTCTCCAGCTTGGCAGCGGTACCCGTCAAGATCTCGGTAAACTCAACACCAAAGTGGTGCGCCATATGATAGATTGCCGAAATAGGCACATCTTGGCCAGTTGCTTCCCACTCCTGATACGTAGCAAGATCAACGCCCAACTCTTGTGCCATTTCTTCTTGGGTTACGTCACATGCCTCGCGAAGACCCTGGATGCGCAAACCAATATCAGCGAGCTCTTGTTCCATAGCTTGTCCTTTTCTTATCGTGAGGCTCTACGCCTGCATACCCAGCTTTAAAGCTGCAATGTTTGCATCCAGCAAGTGACGCTTGCGCGCAGGTACGCACTTCTCCATAGCGGCAAAGAGCGTCTCTTCTTCGCAAAAATGCGTTTCGGCGAAAAGCTTGCCCACCAAAATAACGTTAGCCAGACCCTTCATGTTGTTCTCTTCGGCCATCTCGGTGGCAGGAATGGCGAACACGCTCACGTCGGCTGGATCAGGAATGCGCTGAACGAGCGTTGCGTCAACCACCATGACACCACCCGGTACCACCGCGGTATCAAACTTGTCCATGGAGGGCTGGTTCATAACCACGAGCGCGTTCGGAGCGGTAACCAACGGAGAGCCAATAGGCTCATCAGCCAGCGTGACAGAGCAGTTTGCTGTACCACCACGCATTTCAGGGCCGTATGAAGGCAACCATGAAACTTCACGATCCTCAAGAAGACCAGCAGTTGCAATAATCTTGCCGGCAAATAGTACGCCTTGGCCACCAAAGCCAGCCAATACCAAACTCAGGTTTCTTCCCATAGCCGTTATGCACCTGCCTTTTCTGGATGAGCAACCGGGCAATCTGCGTTGCGAGCAGCAGCCGCCTCAGCAGCGTTAGCGAACCCATCTGCAACCACGTCTTTGTAGACGCCCAGCGGATAGTACGGAAGCATGTTTTCGCGCATCCAATCAAACGAGTCTTGCGGAGACAATCCCCAGTTGGTCGGGCACGTGGAAACTACTTCAACGAGCGAATAACCAACGCCATCAAGCTGATTTTGGAACGCTTTTTTGATTGCCTTTTTAGCTTTGCGAACGTTTTTCGGTGAATCTACCGTTACGCGCTCCAGATATGCAACGCCATCAAGGGAGCTCAGCAGCTCAGACACGCGAATGGGATAGCCCGCCGTCTGCGTATCGCGACCATAAGGCGAAGTCTGTGTGATCTGGTTGGGCAAACTGGTCGGCGCCATCTGACCACCCGTCATGCCATAGATGGCATTGTTGATAAAGATGATCGTGATGTTTTCGCCACGCGTTGCAGCATGCACCGTTTCTGCCATACCAATGGAAGCCAGGTCACCGTCGCCCTGGTAAGCGAACACGACGTTTTCAGGATGCACGCGCTTCACTGCCGTTGCCACCGCCGGCGCACGCCCATGCGCAGCCTCAAT
>CAJTML010000057.1:0-3899 GCA_910577495.1 uncultured Eggerthellaceae bacterium | reverse complement strand
ACCGAAAAAGTCAACTGAAGGAACGGCGCAGCCAACTGGTGCAACACCGACGGTTTCGCCCTCAATCCCCAGCTCATCAATGGTTTCAGCCACCAAACGATGCACGATGCCATGAGGGCACCCCGGACAATAATTCGTAATAACGGGAAGCAGTGCGTGCGGACGTTCGAAAACTACCTTCTCTTCTGCGCTCATGCTTACTCACCCACCTTTTCGTTGGCTGCCTCAATACGGGCAAGCACCTCAGCTGGTGTGGGGATAATGCCGCCAGTTCGACCAAAGAACTCAACCGGTACGCGACCCTCAGACACCAAACGAACGTCATCAACCATCTGACCCATGTTCATCTCAACAACCAGGAAGTCCTTCGCCGTATTCATCACGCTTTCAAAGGCATCCGTCGGGAATGGCCACAGCGTAATCGGGCGAATGAGTCCTGCTTTGATGCCCTTTTCGCGCGCGGCAACCACCGCTGAGCGGGCAATACGTGCTGATGCACCAAATGCCACCAAAACGATGTCGGCGTCCTCGCACATAAAGAGCTCTGCGCGTTGCTCGTTGGCCTTGATGGTCTCATAGCGCTCAAAACGCTCGCGGTTCAAGCCCTCCAGCGCATCAGGCGTCAGATAGAGCGAGTCCACAATATTGTGTGCACGCTGATTATGGTGTCCCGTGGTTGCCCACGGTTTTTCGGGAAGCTCAGTCTTTGGCTCCGGCATAACCACCGGCTCCATCATCTGACCAAGCATGCCATCAGCCAAAATCATAACCGGGATGCGATATTCGTCAGCTTTGTCGAAAGCCAGATAGGCATAATCGGCCATTTCCTGTACCGTTGAAGGTGCATATACCATGATCTGGAAGTCACCGTGTCCGGTAGCGCGCGTTGCTTGCCAGTAATCAGATTGCGAAGGCTGAATGCCACCCAGACCAGGGCCGCCACGCTGCACGTTGACGATAACGCCAGGCAGATCGCATCCGGCCATATATGAGATACCTTCGCCCTTCAGCGAAATTCCCGGGGATGACGAAGAGGTCATCACGCGAGCACCCGCTGCAGAAGCGCCGTAGACCATATTGATGGCAGCCACTTCGCTTTCTGCTTGCAGATACGTGCCGCCACACTTGGGCATTTGCTTGGACATGTAGGCCGCAAGCTCAGTTTGCGGGGTAATCGGGTATCCAAAGAAGAAACGGCATCCTGCGCGAATGGCGCTTTCAGCCATGGCTTCGTTACCCTTCATTAAAACTTTTTCAGCCATATCTACCTCATCACCTTAATAGCGCAATCAGGACACATAAGCGCACATGACATACAACCGGTGCACTTGTCTTCATCAACACAACGTGCCGGGTGATATCCCTTTTCCGTAATGGTTGCCATGTCTAATTCAATAATTTGCACGGGGCAGGCATCGGTGCAGAGCCCACACCCTTTGCAAAAGTAATCATCAACAATAATTCGAGCCATCTATCCTCCTCTACAACTGCATCTTTCTATAATGACACACGTACCCATCACGCTTAAAGCAACACGGAATTCCGCTTTGCTTTATCGGTGGATGCGAGCTGTTATTCCCAGACAAAACTGACCAGTCGGTCAACCAGATACGCAGGTGTTGCTGCAGCCACAAGCGCTTGAGTTATCAGCGCATCTTCAGCCAAATCACGCGGAACACACGTGCACCACAAATCCAGTCCCGTTTGCGCTTGCACCGCTTGGGCAAATGCAATGCCGCCACAGATTGTGTCTGCATCCGTCTCTTCGCGCAGGTGGGTGTTGTTAATGAGTGCCGTGGTGGCAATGCCAAGCTTCGCCTCAATTTCGCCAAGCACCTCACTCACTTCAGCTGGCGTGGTGGTCAGGTTGCGCGAGTGATTGATTACGTGCACGACCCGCGCATCACAGGTGCGAAGTTGTGTGGCGAACCGACCAAGCGCGGTCACGCCTACATCATCCCCACCAGCATCAACAAGCACCAGCGGCTCCGCCTCAGCATCGCGTGCGCGCGCTGCCCACGCAAGTGTGGTGCCAACTTGCCCAGATATTGAGGGGCTATCCAGCGTGGATCCCGCAAAGACGGGTGCCACAAGTGATACCCCCTCATCTTTGAGCAACTGAGCATAGTCGCTTGAGCGAAAATACGGGTTGACCACATCGCTGTCAACAACCGCAACATCGCGCCCTGCTGCTTTTGCATCGCGCGCAAGATTAAGCGTTAGGTTGGTCTTGCCGACGCCGTAATGACCAGTGATCACCACCACGCGTGGCAACCTCGCCGGATCAAAACGCATCACCTGAGCCATGACTACTTCGCCTCATCTTCTTCGCGAATAGCAACACGGCGAATCTTGCCATTAACCGTACGCGGCAGTTCGCTGACATATTCAATGATACGCGGATACTTATACGGCGCAGTTTTGCGCTTGACCCAGGTCTGCAGCTCGCGCGTCAGTTCGGAGCTACCCTCAAAGCCATCAGCCAAAACAATGGTGGCCTTTACCGCTTTACCGCGAACCGGATCAGGCACACCCGTCACCGCACATTCGCGCACCGCGTCATGCTCAAGCAGCACCGATTCAATCTCAAAAGGCCCAATGCGATAGCCACTTGATTTGATGACATCATCGTTTCTGCCAACGTACCAGTAGTAACCATCCTCGTCGCGCCAGGCGGTGTCGCCGGTATGGTACCAACCATCATGGATGGCCTGCGCGGTCTTTTCGGGATCGCGGTAGTATTCAAGCATGATGCCCGGCGCCTTTTCGTGCACATCAATGCAGATTTCGCCCGTCTCACCAACATCACAGATGCTGTCATCTTCGCGCATGATCTCTAAGTGGTAGAGCGGCACCGGTTTGCCCATAGAGCCTGATCGGGGGTTTGAACCCGTCAGGTTACCAATGACCAGCGGTGTCTCGGTCTGGCCGAATCCCTCATAGATGGTAAGCCCTGTGTGCGTCTTCCAGAAATCAAACAGGTCGGGGTTGAGCGCCTCGCCTGCCGTTGTTGAATAATGGAGCGACGAGAGGTCATAGGCATCCACATCTTCGGTCATCATCATGCGATACATGGTTGGCGGACAACACAGAGACGTAATGTCATAGCGCCCGATCAAATCCAAGATCTCAGAGGGGGCGAAGCGATCAAAGTCATAGGTAAACACGCACGCTTCCATGAGCCACTGGCCATAGTACTTGCCCCACACTGCTTTACCCCAGCCGGTGTCAGCGATGGTAAAGTGCAGTCCATCAGGCTCAACGTTGTGCCAATGCTTTGCCGTAATGAGGTGTGCCAGCGCATAGGAGCTATCGTGAAGCACCATCTTAGGGTTACCCGATGTGCCGCTTGAGAAATAGAGCAGCATCGGATCAGCCGATGCGGTCTCACGACGGGCGAAGTCTGCAGGCGCTTCGCGAATGGCACGATTCAGGTCAATCCAACCTTCGCGCTCACACGTTGCAGCACAGACGCCCTCAGGACCAGACAGCGCAGAACCAAGGAGTTCTCCTTCGCCAATTACAAAGGCGCCCGTTTCATCCTGTGGGGTAAGGCCACCCCCAGCGCCGTTCACGATAAAGCGTGCCTGCACCGTCGGGCACAGCGTCTCATCAGCCAAAACATTATCAATGATATCGGCAATATCGCCCACAGAAGTAGCAATGATTGCTTTGATGGATGCACCGTTTAAGCGATACTCCAGGTCATGCTCTTTGAGCATGAAGGTTGCCGGCACCATGATGGCACCCAACTTCGCCAGTGCGGTTGCCACCATCCAGAATTGGTAATGCCTACGCAGGATTACTAAAACCGCATCCCCGCGACCAATGCCCGCGTCAGAGAGCGCTTGAGCGCACTTGTCTGACCAGTATTTCATATCGGCGAAGGTGAAAATATG
>CAJTML010000056.1 GCA_910577495.1 uncultured Eggerthellaceae bacterium | reverse complement strand
CTTTGCGCGCGACGTGGCTGATCACATTGTCTTTATGGACAATGGTGTGATCGTAGAAGAAGGCCCTGCCACCGAGCTGATTAACCATCCTCAGCATGAGCGGACAAAGGCCTTCTTGAATAACTACCAAGCATAGCGGCTTGTGCGGGCTTTGAGCCCCAAGCGAACCGGTGAGGCTGATTGGCGTCTATGCCTTCTCGGCAATAACGCCCGTGCGATATGCCTCAAGCAGCTGCTCTAAATCAGCAATGCGTGCTTTGAGTTTGGCGCCGGTGTCGGTGTCGGCAACCAACGTGCGCGCGTCCACGCGCTCAACCACGCGTCGGGATGAATGGATATCCAGCTCTTGCTCAACGGCAGCCTGCTTGGACTCAAGCGGCTCGTGAGCAGCCAAAATAAAGCCGTATGAGTTGGAAATGAGCGTGTATCCCGCAATGCCGGTGGTGGGTTGATAGGCGCGCGAGAACCCGCCATCAATGGTCAGCACGCGGCCGTTGCATTTCACGGGGTCTTCGCCATCTTTTACTTTTACGGGCACGTGTCCGCAGATAATGCGCGAGACGGCCGGATCCATGCCAAAGTCCCTGAAGATGTTGGCGAATACTTCTTCGTTGTCCATGAGGGTGTAAAACGAGTTTTTGACCTCTTTGCGCGCGGCTTTGTCGGCAATGAGATACAGCTCAAAGGTTGCCATCTTGCTCTTGGCGAACAGGGGCGAGCCTTGTCCGAGCCACATGTACCACATGAGATCGGCGCCGCGTTTGCGCATGGCGGGGTCGGGGTCGAAAAATGCAGTGCGCACGTAGGACTCCATAACGTCGTAGAGAGCACGTCCGGCATAAGTTTCGCCAAAAACTTCGACCGCTTTGAGGGTGCCGTCCTCATTGAGCGGCACGCACGCATGGAACAAGAGATTGTTGTTGTGAATCTTATAGAGCGAGCCATGCTCCAAGAAGAAATGCATATGGCGCTGGAGTTTTTCGCACTTGGTAAAGGCTTGCTCCAGGCGCGCCATGACCTCTTCTTCCTCAGGGGTGAGCGCGTAGGGGTCATCCCAGCTGACGGTGGGAAAGACGGTGTCGGTCAGGTCGTAGGTAATGCCATCAACAACAACGGTGCCAGCAACTGGATCAATCTTGTCTAGGAGCTTTCTGTCTTCAAGCCCAAAGGACGGGTTGTCGTCAATGAGCTGGGCTTCCACCTTAAACTGGATGATGGCCATGGCCTTTTGGATCTTGATGTTCAAATCGCGCTCGGCGTCGGTGAGATCAGGGTTTCCCTTGAGGCCAAAGGCCACGCACGGATCGTCCTTGTAAGCCTCTTGCGCAAATGATGCCAGCGGCAAAATGTTGATACCGTACGCATCTTCCAGAATGGAAAGGTTGCCATAGCGCGCACAATTGCGAACCACGTGCGCAATACAGCCGCGCTGACCAAGCGCCGCACCCATCCACACAACGTCGTGGTTACCCCATTGCACATCCACGTCGTGATAATCAATGAGCGTCTCCATGATGACGTCAGGTGCCGGTCCGCGGTCATAGATATCGCCGATAATGTGCAGCTGATCAATGGCAAGCCACTGGATGAGCAAACACAACGACTCCACCAGCTCAACGGCACGCCCCGTGTTGATGGTGGCCTCAATGATGGCCGCATAATATGCTTCTTTGTCAACGCCGTGGTGATCTTCGGTCATGAGCTCTTCGATTAAGTAGGCGAAATCATCCGGCAGCGCACGTCGCACGCGAGAGCGCGTGTACTTCTGGGCTGCGCGTTTGCAGACAGCTACCAGGCGGGGAAGCGTCTCGTTAAACCACGCAACCTCATCATCAGTCTCGCTGAGAATAAGCTCCATTTTTTCGCGCGGGTAATAAATAAGCGTTGCCAATGAGCGCTTTTGCTCATCGGTGAGTTCTTCGCCAAATACATCATCAATCTTGAGGCGAATAGAGCCTGAGCCATTGCGCAAAATGTGGGAGAATGCGTCGAATTCACCGTGGATATCGGAGGCGAAAAACTCCGTGGCTTTCGGCAGATTCAAGATAGCGCGAAGGTTGATGATTTCAGCCGAAGCTTTGTTGGCAGTTGGGAAGAGTTGAGAAAGTAACTCCAGATAGCGAACGTGCGTAGCGTCCATAAGATCCCCCTTAGTAAAGCAACGTGTGCGTCTCATTTTATCGCAAGTGCGCAGGTGGCTAAACGCTGGTATGATGAATGCGAGAGCTTGGTCGGTAAGGCGAAAGGGGCGCTTATGCAAACGCACACACATAAATTGGCAGCGCCTGTCGTCTTTTATGTCGTGCGTCATGGGGAGACGCTTTTCAACGTCACTAATCGCGTGCAGGGGTGGTGTGATTCGCCGCTTACTGACGAGGGTAGGCGGGTGGCGTCTGCGCTCGGTAAGGGCTTGGCTTGTGTGCCCTTTGTGCGCGCGTATGCGTCGGATACCACGCGTGCCCAAGAGACCGCGCGGCTCATATTACAAGCGCGGCCAGACGCGCCGGTGTGCACGCCCGACCCGCGCCTTCGCGAGTGGTGTTATGGAGACTTAGAGGGTGGTTCGGGAGAGCGGCTTCGCGAAACGCTTGCCAAAGGCTTTGGCGAAGTGTTGCCGTTTGCTGAGCTCAACGAACGCTTGGTTGAAGTGGCTGACATCTTGGCTGCAGCAGATTCGTCGGGCAGAGCTGAGAATTTCGCCACGATTGAGACGCGGCTTCGGTCGTTTTTCGAGCAGGTGGGAACAGCGGTTGCGCACGCAGGCGGCGGCAACGTGTTGGTGGTGACGCACGCGTTTGTGGTGCGCACACTGGTGTACCTCATTGATCGTGCGCGCGTGAATACGCCGCTCAAAATCCGGAATGCGTCGGTCACACAAATTGCCTTTGACCAGGGTAAATTGTCATTGGGCGAAATTGGTTCGGTTGCGTGGATTGGCGAAGAGCGCCCCGTATAGGCACGCACTTTTTCGCCAACTTACGTTACGTCTTGTTGACAGGGGCGGGGGCAAATGCGCCCTACCGTAACAAATCGGATGACACGAGACAACGGGGCTGTGCCAAAGATGCGATGACGAAAATCCTTTGAGATGAGTTTTCTACAATGAATTTCAGTAACGTGTAGTTGAAATTCAGCTCAAGGAGGCAATCTATGGCTACGACGACTGCTGCGAACCAAGCAACCGCCAACCTCACCGACGGTGCTCACTACTTGGTAGCCGCTCTCATGAAAAATGGTGTCGACAAGATGTATGGCGTTGTCGGCATTCCGGTTACAGACTTCGCCCGTATTGCTCAGGCAAAGGGCATTCGCTACATTGGCATGCGTCATGAGGCCGACGCTGGCAATGCGGCGGCTGCGCAGGGCTTTCTGACGGGCAAGCCTGGTGTGTTTTTGACGGTTTCAGCTCCGGGCTTTTTGAATGGCTTGGCTCCGCTGAAGGAAGCAACCGAAAATGGATTCCCGGTCATTATGATTTCGGGCGAATCATCTCGCTCAACCGTTGACCTGTACGAAGGCCAGTATGAGGGTCTTGACCAGCGCGCTTATGCAGTTCCGTTCTGTAAGGCTGCGTATCGTATTGACAACATGGAAGATATTCCGCTTGGTGTTGCTCGCGCTATTCGCACGGCATGCTCTGGTCGTCCGGGAGGCGTCTATATCTCAATGCCTGATACTATGATCGGTCAGACCATGGACGCGGCAGCTGCTGAAGCGGCGCTCTATGAGGTGAACGATCCCGCGCCGGCCATGATTCCTTCGCAAGAATCGGTGGATGCGGCACTTGAGCTTTTGGCGAACGCTAAAAACCCGCTCATTTTCTTGGGCAAAGGCGCTGCCTATGCACAGTGTGACGAAGAGATCCAAACCTTCATCCACAAGACCGGTATTCCGTATCAGCCCATGTCAATGGCGAAAGGCCTGCTGCCTGACGACGATCCGCAATCAACCGCATCATGCCGTGGTTTGGCAATGCGTACCGCTGATGTGGTGCTCATGATTGGCGCTCGTCTCAACTGGATGTTGAACTTCGGCAAGGGTAAGCACTGGAACGAAAACGTCAAGTTCATCCAGATTGATATTGACCCGACCGAAATTGACAACTCACGCTACATTGCATGCCCCGTTGTCGGCGACATCAAGTCAACCATGAAACTCTTTAACGAGGGTCTGGCGAAGTATGACATCCACGCCTCCAAAGAGTGGACGGATCTGTTGGCAGCTGACACCGCGAAAAATAACGCACGCTTCGGTGCAAAGACCGAAGAGGAAACTCAGCCGCTCAACCACTACAACGCACTTGGTGCCGTGAAGAAGGTCATGGACAAAAACCATGATGTCATCTTGATTAATGAGGGCGCAAACACGCTGGACGACTGCCGCGACATCGTCAACATGTATCTGCCGCGTCATCGTCTTGACTGTGGTACCTGGGGCGTTATGGGTATTGGCACCGGCTATGCCATTGGCTCAGCAGTAACCACGGGCAAGTCAGTCCTTTCCATCCATGGTGACTCAGCATTTGGCTTTGACGGCATGGAAATTGAAGTTGCGTGCCGCTACAACCTCCCGATTACCTTCATGGTGCTCAACAACGGTGGTATTTATCGAGGTGACTTCGAAGATCTGGGTACCTCAGGAGATCCTTCGCCGCTGACGCTGGATGCAACTGCTCACTACGAGAAGATGATTGAGGCCTTTGGTGGCACGGGTTACTTCGCCACCACGATGGACGAAGTTGAGTCCATGCTGACCGAGGCTCTGTCATCCAAGAAACCGTGCTTTATCAACGTACAACTTTCCGTCCATGCTGGCGTTGAGAGTGGTCACATTTCCAACTTGAATCCTATCCCGGTGGTAGGTCCGCTTGCACATTCTGAGTGCGAAGACTTAAACGAAGAAGTCGTTGACGGCAAGCTTGTGCAAACGCAATCCAAGTAGGTTTAACGGCGCGTCTCAAGGAAGGAGATAACCATGGAGAAGATCCTCATTAATGACATTCTGCCTATTTTGGTCATTATGGTTTTGGGATATATCTGCGGTAAGTTGCGCTACTTCGACAATGATCAACGTCAGGGCCTGAATAAGGTAGTACTTGATATTGCGTTGCCAGCAGCGTTGTTTGTATCAATCGTGAAAGCAACTCGCGAGATGTTGGTGTCAGATTTGACGCTAACCATCCTGTCGGTGGTGGGTGTTGTGGGCATGTTTATGCTGAGCTTCTTTCTGTGCAAGAAGCTGTTCCACCACTCAACACAAGAGGCTGCAATCTGTGCTTTGATTGCAGGTTCGCCAACTATTGGCTTTTTGGGATTTGCCGTGCTTGACCCGATCTATGGCAATTCGGTAGATACCAATCTGGTTATTGCTATTGTTTCAATTGTGGTTAACGCTATTACCATCCCGATTGGTTTCTACCTTATTAACTTAGGTCAGAGCAAGGATAAGGCAAAAGCACTTGCAACCTCAGGCGCTGCGGCAACCGCGGCCGCGCCTGCAACTACACCTGCCGTTTCAGCAGATGGCGCTGTTAAAGCCGACGATCCTGAGGCGGCCAAGGGTAAGCTTCATGACGTGTTAACCCCGAAGGGCGAAGTTGATGTTGCGGCTTCGTCAAATCTCGGTAAGCGCACGCCCGAAAAGCACATGAACCCCAACGTCAAGGCTATTTTGGACGCCCTGAAAAAGCCGGTGTGCTGGTCTCCGCTTCTGGCAGTGCTGCTGGTTGTGCTGGGCATTCATTTCCCGCCCGAGCTTGATCCGTGCTTTGAGCTGATTGCTAAAGCAAACTCTGGTGTTGCTGTTTTGGCAGCAGGCTTGGCACTGTCAACGGTTAAATTCTCCATCGGCAAAGAGACGCTGTGGAACACGTTCTTCCGTTTGATCTTGACCCCTGCCGTCTTTATCGTAGCTGGTATTTTGTGTGGCATGGCAGGAGAGGGCGACAAGCTGAGCATGCTGGTTATGGCTGTTGCTTTGCCGCCTGCGTTCTCTGGCATCATCATTTCGTCTCGCTATAACATCTATGTACGCGAGGGCGCGTCAACGGTTGCCGTATCAACGGTTGGCTTTGCTGCAACTGCAATTCTGATTGTTTGGATTATGCCGATTATTCTTCATATGTTCGGCTAAACAAACGCATGATTTTCAAGAGAGCGGATAAGACTTGGAGACACAAGTTTCATCCGCTCTCGTGTTGTATAAGGGGGCTTTTATGGCGCAGACAAACAAAGCAATGGACGGCATGACGGCTGCAGGGTATGCGGCGTATGCGCTATCTGACGCGGCGGTCATTTTCCCGATTACGCCTGCTTCGCATATGGCAGAAACTATTGAGGCGTGGTCTAGCCAGGGTCGCAAAAACTTCTTCGGCCAGCCGGTTGATGTAAAAGAGATGCAATCTGAAAAAGGTGTTGCTGGTGCTTTGCATGGTGTTCTGGCAGGCGGTGCGCTGGGTACGACCATTACGGACTCCCAGGGACTTATGCTCATGATCCCGAACATGTTTAAGATTTCGGGTGAGAATTTGCCAGGTGTCTTTCATATCACGTGCCGATCGCTCTCAACACATGCGCTGTCTATCTTTGGAGACCACCAAGACATCATGGCGGTGCGCCAAACGGGCGTTGCCATGCTGGGCTCTGCGTCGGTGCAAGAATGTATGGACTTGTCGTGGGTGGCGCACCTTTCAGCAATTGACGCGTCGCTTCCGTTTGTGCACTTCTTCGACGGATTCCGCACTTCTGATGAGATTGAGACCATTACCCCCATTGATCCGCAAGACATGTTGCCGCTGGTGAACTGGGATAAGATCCGCGCTTTTCGCCAGCGTGCGCTTGAGCCGGAACACCCGGTCATGCATGGTACAGCGCAAAACCCCGACATATATTTCCAGAATCGCGAAGCCGCCAACCCGCTCTATGATGCGCTGCCACATATTGTGCAGGCAAACATGGACAAGGTGGGGCAGGTGACGGGGCGCCACTATCACCTGTTTGATTATGTGGGCGCGCCTGATGCCGAACGTGTGATTGTCACGATGGCGTCGTCGTGCGATGTCGTTGAAGAGGTCGTGCGCTATCTAGTTGATCAGGGCGAAAAGGTTGGCCTGGTTAAGGTGCGCCTGTGTCGACCGTTTTCCGCAGAGCATCTCATGGCAGTACTTCCCGCTACCACCAAAGTGGTGAGTGCGCTGGATAGGACGAAAGAGCCCGGCAGCCAGGGCGAGCCGCTCTATCAAGACGTGTGCATGGCGCTGCTTGATTCGGGGCGTGCCATCAAGGTATACGGTGGACGTTATGGCTTGTCGTCGAAGGATTTTTCGCCCACGATGGCAAAAGCGGTCTTCGACAACATGGCAGCCGAAAGCCCCAAAAAGCGCTTCACGGTTGGTATCACTGACGATGTGACGCATACCTCACTTGAGCTGGGCGAGACGATTTATACGTTCCCTGGAAACGCCACGCAGTGCATTTTCTACGGGTTTGGGTCTGACGGTACGGTCGGCGCCAACAAGCAAGCCGCGCGGATCGTGGGCGATTATGCGGGCAAGTTTGCGCAGGATTACGCGTGGTTTGACTCGCGCAAATCGGGTGGCTTGACTATTTCGTATCTGCGTTTCGCGGATGCGCCCATCCATTCGCCCTATCTGATTAACCAGGCAGACTATGTGGCGTGCCACAAGGATATTTATGCCTCGCGACGTCGCTATCACCTGCTTGACGAGCTGAAGCAGGGCGGTATTTTTGTGCTGAACTCGCCGTGGGAGACGGTGCAGGAACTTGAGGCGCACGTGCCGGCGGATTTGCTTGCTGACATTGCGAACAAGCAGGCGAAGTTCTACAACATTAACGCTTCGCAGCTGGCGGCTGATTGTGGGCTGGGCGCGCGTATCAACATGATCATGCAGGTGGTGTTCTTTAAGCTCACGGGCGTTATGGACTTTGATGAAGCCATAGCCCACCTTAAAGACGACATTGCGGTTATGTATGCCTCCAAAGGCGCTGACGTGGTTAAACGCGATATTGAAGCGGTGGATAAAACGCTGTCATGCCTCAAGCAGATTGACTATCCTGCAAGCTGGGCACACCTTGCTGACACTGGTGCACAAACATCTATGGATGCGCTCGGAGAGCATGAAAGCGCCTATATTGAAAATGTGTTTAAGCCCATGGAAGAGCTTAAGGGCAACGACCTTCCGGTGTCGAAATTTGATCCGACCGGGGCGGTGCCGCTTGGCACGACTGCCCTAGAGAAACGCACGGTTGCCTTTGAGATTCCTGAGTGGGATACGCAAAAGTGTGTGCAGTGCTATGAATGCTCGCTTGTGTGTCCGCATGCGGCAATTCGCCCGTATCTGGCAACGGACGCTGAGCTTGAGCGTGCGCCCGAAAGCTATCAGACCAAGCCTGCAACGCTCAAAGGACATGCTGACCTGCATTTTCGCATTCAGGTCTATCCGCAAGATTGCGTTGGTTGTGGCTCGTGTGCCACCAACTGCCCCGGCCATGCTCTGACCATGAAGCCCTTGTCAACGCAGCTTGAAACGCAGAAGGTAAATCTGGAATTCGCCCAAAACAACATCTCGCTCAAAGATGATCTTATTCCTGCCTCAACAGTGCCTGGCACCCAGCTCCAAAAGCCGCTTTTGGAGTTCTCCAGCTGCTGCGCGGGTTGTGGCGAGACCCCCTATGTGAAACTTTTGACGCAGCTGTTTGGCGATCGTCTTGTCATTGCGAATGCGACGGGCTGCTCGTCCATTTGGGGCGCATATATGCCGGCAATGCCGTATGCCACAAACGAGCACGGGCATGGACCTGCCTGGGCAAACTCGCTGTTTGAGGATAATGGCGAATACGGCTATGGCATCCACAAGGGCATCAAGATTCGTCGCGGACACCTTGAAGCGCTGGTCAATCAAGCGCTTGAGAAAGACGCACCGACTCCGCCAACACCTGAGCTCAAAGAGCTTTTGACCACCTGGCTTGCGGTCAAGGATGATGGCGCGGCCTCCTATGAGGTAGGTCAGGCAATCCAGGAGCGCATTGTTGCGGCGAACCTTTCGGACACAGCGCCCTATAAGGAAATGCTGGAGTATGCCACGATGTTTGGCAAGAAGAGCGTTTGGGCTGTTGGCGGCGACGGTTGGGCGTATGACATTGGCTATGGCGGCATCGATCACGTGCTGGCAAGCGGCGAAGACATCAACATGCTTGTCCTTGATACGGAAGGGTATTCCAATACCGGCGGCGAGCTTTCCAAGGCAACCCAGCTGGGCAGTGTGTCAGGGTTTGCACTGGATGGTAAGTCGACGCCGAAGAAAAACCTTGGTCGCATGATGATGGCGTATGGCTATGTATACGTGGCGCACGTGTGTCTTGGCGCCAACATGCAGCAAGTCATCACGGCCATGCGCGAGGCTGAAAGCTATCCCGGTCCGTCCATTGTGATTTGCTTGTGTCCCTGCATTTCTTGGGGACTTAAAGCCGGCATGAGCTCGGTGGTGCCCGCTCAAAAAGAAGCGGTGGCCTCGGGATATTGGCCGCTGTGGCGCTTTAACCCCGCGCTTGCTGAGCAGGGGCAAAACCCCTTCATTTTGGATTCCGCGGCGCCTGATACCGCAGATGGTTTGCCGCCATTTTTGGATGGGCAAAACCGCTATGCCAGCTTAAAAGATAGAAAGCCGCAGCTCTCTGCACTGCTTCAGAGTGAGCTGGCGAAAGACTGCGAGAAAACCTATACGGAGCTCAGTCGCACCCAGGATGTGTATGCTCCGCCCACGGCTCACCAAGATCAAAAAGCGTAAATAACATGAACGAGGGTGTGTCCCTCACAGCAGAGACACACCCTCGATGTAGATGGAGGCGAAGCTGCTACGCTTTGGCGCGCGCGGCAGCCTCGGCACGCTCTTTGCACAGATCAGCCCACTTGGGCATGGTGGCAAGCGTTGCGCTTAACTGGCTGAGCACAGAGGGGATGTCAATGCTTTGCGGGCACATCCGCGCGCATGCTCCGCAAGCCAAGCAATCAGTGGCGCGGTGTCCTGCGGGCACCGCTTCCATTTGCATACCAACCGTGAAATTGGTGTCAAACTGCAGGTCATTGTAGGTTTCCATCATGAGTGGAATGTCAATCTGTACCGGGCATGAGTCCACGCAATAGCGACACCCCGTACAGGGCACACCGCTTTTGAGCGTTTCGGCAACACGCACCAGCGCCGCTTCTTCTTCGGTGGTAAGCGCCTCCGCTTCAGTAAATGTTGCACAATTTTGCTCAACCTGCTCCAAGTTGGACATGCCCGATAAAATGACCTTGACGCCGTCCAGTGCAAGCAACCACTCAAATGACCAGGCAGCAGCCGTGCGCTCAGCGTTCAGTGCGCGCAGCTGCTCCATCTGATCCTCGTGAAGCGTGGCCAGCTTGCCGCCGCGCAAAGGCTCCATAACCACAATTGGGATGCCCACACGCTCAAGCAGTGCGTATTTTTCCTGACCACGCTGAAGCGACCAATCCAGGTAGTTGAGCTGAATTTGGCAGAACTCCATGATGTTGGTGCCGCTAAACAGCGCGGCGGTTTCAGGGTCTTTTTCAGCCAGCTCGGCGTATTTTTTCGCTCCATACGCAAGGAATGCTTCCAGCGTTTCGATGCGCCCGTGACACGAAAAGCCCAGATGGCGAATGCGCCCCAGGCGTTTTTGCTCAATGAAATAATCCGCAATGCCCCACTGCTCATCGGTATAGACCTCAAGTGAGGCTTCGTAGATGTTGTGCAAGAGATAGAAGTCGAAGTACTCCACGCCGCACTTGGCAAGCTGCTCCTCAAAGATTGCAGCGGGGTCATACGTCTCGGCAATCTGGTGCCCCGGATACTTGGTGGCCAGGTAAAAGTTCTCGCGCGGGTGCCGAGCCAGAGATGCACCCAGTGCACGTTCGGACATGTTTCCGTGGTAGGGGTAGGCGGTGTCGAAGTAATTGACACCCGCCGCCAGCGCAGCATCAACCATGGCATCCAGCGCCTTTTGATTGATGGCTGCCTGGTTGCCATCAATGACAGGTAAGCGCATGGCGCCAAAGCCAAGTCTGCTGGTGCTGTCTCCAAGAAACAGGTTCGTGAGCATGGGTGATCTCCTTCTGTAACTACCTTAGTGCTGCTTGCGCCAGCTCATGAGCAGCGCGCCTGCCGCGCACAGGCCGGCAAGACCAAAGAATGCAAACGTAGAGGTGGTGCTATCTCCGGTCGGAGCAAGCATGGTTCCTTCCGCTTTCGGAAGACCATGCAGCGTTGGGTCAACTGCGTCATCGCCAGCGCCTGCATCCGTGCCAGTGTCGGGAAGCGCTGTGCCTCCCACAATGCCACCATTCGCGTCGACGTTAGCGGACGGATACACCGGCTCACGGTTAGCCGCACCCGGATGGTTCGCCAGGTACTCATCCCAACCCTCTTCGGGTGTGAACGGCTTGCCCGGCTTAAAGCGCGACACACCGTTGACGATCGTGGAAACATCTACACCAGCCGGCGTGGTGCCATGTGCTGTAGCAATATTGCCCACGTCTTGACCAAGGGCTTCAGCGCTTACCGTTACGTCGAAAACGAGCGAGGCTTTGGTGCCGCCAAGCAAATCTCCAACGGTTGTTGCCAAAACGCGATCCTCAGGGTTGTACGCGCTATCGTCAACGCTCAACGTTTCACCCTTTGCATTGATGACCTGGATGGATCCTGGGACAATTTCCAAGCCCTTGGGGATCTCGTCGCGAATAACCGTCTCATACCAAGCCGTATGTACGCGCGTGTTCTTAACGGTCACGGTGTAGCGAACGGTGTCGCCAACGTGGGTGTCGCCGTCGTCACGGGTGAGGTTTTGCGCCGACTTGGTGGTCACGATGTCAGCAGGGCCGTTTTCGTCATCGGTTTCTTTTGGCGAAGCAGGCAGCACGATCGGCATATCCGGGTCGGTGGTGGTTGGGGTGGAGATCAGCTCTTCTTCCAGCTCACTCCATGGCTTGTCGGGAACGTAGACCGAACCAGGCTCAGGCTTTTTGCTGGGCTTGGGCTTGTCGGGATTCTCGGTGTCGTCGCCGTCACCATCACCATCGCCGTCTCCGTCTCCGTCGTCACCATCGCCATCATCAGGCGTGTTGCCGCCGATCCACTCATCGGTGGGGGACTGGCCGAGAATTGACACCTCAATGCCTGGTCCTTCGGGACGCTCAGGAGCGGTGGGGTCATCGGGCGTGGTTCCAGGGGTGTCGGGGTTGCTCGGGTCGTCAGGATTGCCGGGAGTACCAGGTCCTCCTGGCGTGCCAGGGTTGTCCGGATCCTCGGGCGTTCCTGGCTCTCCCGGCACAGTTGGATTGTCCGGATCTTCGCCATCAGAGTTATTCTCTTCGGCTTCGCGACTCTCTTTGGTGGAGAGAATGTCAACGTCAACCGAGAGCGAGACCTTTTCGCCACCGTAGATGTCTCCCGCAACAACAGCGATGATGCCAGTCTTGGGGTCATACGCGCTGTCATCAACCGTGTATTTGTTGCCTTGTGCGTCCGTGAGCGTGATGGTGCCTGGCTTGGGCTCATAGCCCTTCGGCAGCACGAGCTTCACGACACCGTCCACGAGCTTAGAGTCAGGAGCTATATTTTCAGTGGTCGAAGTCACGCGAATGGTGTCGCCCACCAAAATGCGGTCGTCGGTGTGCTGTTCGGTTTTGCCGATGATCTCAGTTGAAACCGTGGTCTTAATATCGGCCGGATTGGGGTCTTTTGGCAATACCGGCATGGGCTCGGGGATGATCGGCAGGCCAGGAGCCGGCGGGGTTGAGTCGGTGGTGGGGATGACAACGATGTCGGTGCCCACTACCAAGTCCTCAGGCGGA
>CAJTML010000055.1 GCA_910577495.1 uncultured Eggerthellaceae bacterium | reverse complement strand
GCGTGAAGGGCGCGTGGCTGAGGTTGAGATTAACGACGAGCCCGCTTCGGCCGAAACCGTTGATTGGTAAGATCGCAGGTCAGCCGTGCGAAATATCTTTACGACAGAAACGCTTCGCTCTATAACCCATTCGTGGGGGCGCTTTTTGGCCATTGCTGCCATCGTTGCGCTTGGTACCGGCTTTTATGCTGGTCTGCGCATGACCGCGCCTGACATGAATGAGGCAGCGGACGAATTTTTCGACGGCACGCACCTGATGGATATCCGCGTGGTTTCAACGCTGGGACTGACTGACGCGGACATTGATGCGCTGCGCGGCGTGGAGGGCGTGGCTGCGGTTATGCCTGCGTATGAGACCGACGTGGTGGCAACCATCGGCAACGACGAATATGCCACGCGTGTGCACTCGTTGCCCGAGGCCGCGTATGATTCCGAGAAGGTGGGCCCTGCAGAGATTGCGTCGGATGATCCGGACTATCTCAACCGGCTCGTTTTGGTGGAAGGCAGTTGGCCGGAAAACCCTGGCGAATGCGTGCTGGAAAAAGGATTGGCGGTTAACGCCGATGTTGAGCTTGGTCAGGTGATTACTATTGCGTTTGATAGCGATTCAAGCGCAGAGAGCGATGGCGACGCCGATGAAGCCGATGAGGCTGATGAACTGAGCGAAGGTTTGGGAGACCCGCTGACGCAAACGAGCTACACCGTGGTGGGTTTCGCCACCGCACCGTACTATGCAACGGCAACACCCTTAGGTAATACGGATTTAGGCACGGGCACTATCCAGGACTTCATGTATGTGCCCGAGGCGGACTTTTCGTCGGATTATCCCTACACCGAGGCGTTTGTTGAGGTGGCCGGTGCGGCGGATGAATTCGCCACGAGCGATGCGTATGACGCGCGCGTGCAAACGGTTTTGGAGCGTATTGAGGCGCTGGCGCCCGAGCGTGAACAGGCGCGTGTTGATGAGCTTAAGGACGATGCGCAGGCAACACTGGACGCGCGCACGCGTGAGTTCGAAGAGAAAAAGGCTGATGCTACTAAGCAGCTAGATGACGCAAAAGCCCAGCTTGATGAGGCGGCTGATACGCTTGCCAGCAGCAAGCGCGAACTTGATGATGGTCAGTGCGAGTACGACCGGGGTGTTGCGGAGCTCAAGACGAAAAAGGCTGACACGCAAGCTCAGCTTGATGAAGCGCAGGCAGAAATTGATGATTCGCGAAAGAACCTAGAAGCAGCAACGCCCATGCTGGAAGAGGGTAAGGCGAATTTGGATGCCGCGTGGGTCACCTGGCAAGAAGGCTCAGATGCGCTCAGTGCTGGCAAGGCCGAGTGGCAAGAGAAGTCCGATCAGCTTGAGAGTGGCATCTCGCAGGTGCAGGCTGGCATTGCGCAAGCGCAAGCGGGCATTGATCAGGCAAATGCCGGAATCGCTCAGCTGGAGAGCGGCATCGCACAAGCGCAGACCCAGCGCGACCAACTCAACACCAAGCTGCAAGGGCTGCTTGCTAACCCAACGCAAAACGCAGCTCAGATTGACCAGCTTCGCCAGCAGATTGCAGGGCTTGATGCAACCATAACGCAGCTTACCAACCAAAAGAATGAAGCGGTGGCGCAGCGTGAGAGCGCTCAGCAAACCTTATCGGGACTGCAAACGCAGCTTTCCACGCTGGAGGATCAGCGTGGGCAACTGGACCAAGCAAAGAGCGAGCTTGATGCGCGCGAGCAGGAGCTTTCTGAGGGCAAAGCGCGACTTGATCATGAGCAAGCGGCTTATGACGAACAGGCGCAGGCCTACCATGACGGTCTGGCTCAGCTGGAGAGCGGACAAGCTGAACTGGATGAGCAGCGCGCCTCGGCCGAGCAGCAGTTGGCGGATGCGCAAACCCAGCTTGATGAGGCGAAAGCCAAGCTGGATGATGGGCGTGCGCAGCTGGAAACGGGGCAGGCCGAATACGATGAGGGCTTAGAGGAATATACCAAGCAAAAAGCCGAAGCCGACGAAGAGATCAACGATGCTGAGCGGAAGCTGGCAGATGCGCAGCGAGCCATTGATGATCTGGAGACACCCGAGTGGTTGGTGATGGACAGAGACGCCAACTATGGTGCGGCTTCGTTTGAGTCTGACGCGCAACGTGTTGATAACATCGCGGCGGTGTTCCCCTTCATTTTCTTCTTAGTTGCAGCACTGGTGGCGCTCACATCCATGACACGTATGGTGGACGAAGAGCGCATGCTCATTGGTACGTTTAAGGCACTGGGGTATACGCGCCTGCGCATTGCGTCGAAGTATCTCGTCTACGCTGCAATTGCCAGCATTGCAGGCAGTGTTGTGGGCATACTGGCGCTTTCGCAAGTCTTGCCCTACATCATCATGACCGCTTATGCCATCATTTATTTCGTCCCAATTCCGCCACTGCCGCTGCCGATTAATATTCCGCTGGCGCTTTTGTCGGCCGGGCTTGGCGTGGGTATCACGTTGTTTGCCACGGCCGCGGCTGCCTGGGCAACCCTTCGCGAAAAACCAGCTGCACTCATGCTGCCGCGTGCTCCGAAAGCGGGCAAGCGCATTTTGCTTGAGCGTGTGACACCGCTTTGGAAGCGACTAACGTTTTCATGGAAGGTCACGCTTCGCAATATCTTTAGATACAAGAAACGCCTGATTATGACGGTGATTGGCATTGCGGGATGCACGGCACTTTTGCTGACCGGCTTAGGACTATCAAATGCCATCAACGACATTATTGACAAGCAGTTTTTCGAAATCATGCGCTACGACACCACCGTGACACTTGATGATCACATTATTGAAGCCGATCGACAGCGCGTGGATGAGGTGCTTTCGAATCCGGCGAACGCCACCGACTACATGGAAGCCATGCAAGACCATATGTTGGTTTCAGGTCCTGATGCAACTGACAAGTCAATTGATGTCATTGTACCGAAAGAGCCTGAGCGCTTCGCCGATTTTTATGTGATGCGTACGCGCGCGGATCACACGCCCGTTGAACTTGCACAAGATGGGTTCGTTTTGACCGAGAAAGTTGCTTCAGAGCTGGGCGTTGGTGTGGGCGATGTTGTGACACTGACCGAGCAAGACACCCTTGGCAATCCGCAAGGGGAGGGTCATCAGGCACAAGTCACGGGCATCGTTGAAAACTATGTGTACCACTATGCCTTTATTGGGCCGGTGCTTTTTGAGGCGCTTACCGGAGAGCCGATCGTGTATGACTGTGACCTGGCAATTAGTGCAAATCCGCAAGATCGAAAAGCTTTGACAGAGCAGCTGGATGTGATTCCAGGGGCAAAGACTGTTGCCTTTAATGACGAATCCATCGAGACGTATCGCACGATGCTGACCAGCGTGGATATGATTGTCGTGGTGTTGGTGGTGGCCGCGGCGGCGCTGGCATTTATCGTGCTGTATAACCTGACCAATATCAATATCACTGAGCGTATTCGCGAGATTGCAACGCTCAAAGTGCTTGGTTTTACGCCTAAAGAAACGACCGCCTATATTTTCAGGGAGATCTTTGTGCTGTCTGTCCTCGGAGCATTGGTGGGATTAGTGCTGGGTATTGGCATGGAGAGCTTTGTGGTTACCACAGCCGAGGTTGATCAGGTGATGTTTGGGCGCGATATTCACCTGAGCAGCTTCGTGATTGCCTTTTTGCTGACGCTGCTGTTCACCTTTATTGTGCGCTTAGCCATGCGTCCGAAGCTTAAGCATATCAATATGGTGGAAAGCCTTAAGTCTAACGAATAATTCGCTACAATAACTCACGTTTGTTATGCACTTTTAGAAGGGATACCTCATGAAGGTAACTGAAAAGAAATTAGACGACGGCAAGATTTTGCTGGAAGCAGCCGCTTCTCCTGCAGAGGTGGGTCATGCATTTACGCTGGCGCAATACGCGTTTGCTCAGCAAATGGGCATCCAGCCTATGGCTGGCCAGACGGTGGCACAAGCTGCTGAGCAGCAAGCTGGCGTGAAGGATTTGGACAGTATTGTTCGCCCTCAGGTGGCGGACTTTTTGGCGCCGTTTGCGCTTGATAAACGCAACATTGTGCCCGCATTTCCGGCGAAGCCGGTGTATAGCGCAGAGCCGAAACGTGGGTCTGCGTTTGAGTTTACGATGACGGTCACCCCGAAGCCCGAGTATGAGCTTACCTCATACGAGCCGGTTTCTATTACCATCCCGTCTTTGGAGATTGCTGAAGCTGAGATTGATCAGCAACTGGCATACATGGCTGATAGCTACGCGGAGTTTGTGACTGATGAGCCTCGTCCGGTTGCTGCAGGTGACAGCGTGTTTATTTCGCTTGATGCTTCGCAAAATGGCAAGTCGCTTGACGGCCTCAATACTGACGGTCGCACGCTGATCCTTGGTCTTGGGCTCATGCCGCCAACGTTTGAGGAGCAGCTTATTGGCATGGAGCCTGGCCAAACCAAGGAATTCTCCTTTGAAGTGCCAGCGCTTCCCGGTGCTGATTCGGAAAAGATTGATGCCAAGGTAACCATCAAGGAGATCCAGAAAAAGGTGCTGCCGACCATTGATGACGAATGGGTCACCAAGAACATGCCACTTTATCCGAATCTTGCAGCACTTCGCCAAGGCATTGCTGACACCATGATGATGAGCATGAAGCCCCAATACGATCAGTTGAAGCTGCAAGTAGCATCTGCTGAGCTGGGCAAACGCTTCCAGGGTAAAATCGAGGACGCCGTGTATGAGGCTATGCGCGATACGCTGCTATCAACCATGCGCGCGCAAGTTGCCGCGCAAGGCATGTCATTTGAGGAGTTTGTGGCCAGCCAGGGTGGAGATCAGCAGTTTGGCATGATGCTTATGCTGCAATCGCGCGAGATGCTCGTGCAGGGCTATGCGCTTGACGCGGTCTTCCGCCACGAGAAGCTCACTATTACCGATGATGATATCTTGGCGGTGTGTGCAACGATGTCGCCGCAGGATCCGGCTGCCGTGAAGCGTCAAATGGACGAAGAGGGTCGTGGCTTTGCGCTGCGCGAGATGGCTGAGCGCAACAAGGCAAATCAGTGGGTGCTTGATCACGCTAACATCACTATTGAGAATGCACCGAGTGCTGCCGCTGAGCCAGAGTCGGTACAGGAAGCCGAAGCAAACATCGCACGTGAGACGATCCTTGGTGGCGAAAGCGCAGCTGAGTAAAAAGTACGCCTGTTTATTGGCGGACAAACACTGCTTTTAAGATGAGTAGCTAAGAGATGAGGTGCCGATGTGAATCGGCGCCTCATTTTATTGTTTGCTTGGAAGCAACACCATCTCGGCACGCGTCAACTTCGTATGGAAGCTTCTCTTTTGTCTCGTAAGTGTCGCTTGTTGGTCCTGTAGGATAAGCGAAAACGCGAAAAGCCCGATTCTTGTTAATGGATTGGAGTTTTCCGAAGATTTGCACGTACTCAAGCTTGTGTCCCAACCATAGGGGTAAGCGTTTTAGTGAATCCTTCTTAATTATGCTTTCCTGATCAGGCGTAATACGAAAGCGGTTTCCTTTTTCATTTGAAAGCCTCTTCCTTTTTGTCACAGACCTTCGGAAAACTCTAATATTTTAAAGCCAAATAGCATTTTGGCGTTTTTGGCTGGGTTACTTCAGAGGTATTAGTCACATACGGCGCATCGTGTGATGCGCCGTATGTGACATTTGAAGTGACCCTTTGTCACATTATTCGAAGCGGGAGATGAAGCGCTCAACGGCCTCCATGCATTCATCGGGATGGGTGACGTTGGCAATATGCGGCGCACCCTGAATGAGTGTCCATTCGCATCCGGGGATGAGATCTACGCCTTCCTTGATGACGTAGGGCGTGCCCTCGTCATCGGTGCCCGAAAGCGCCATGCACGGAACCTTGATGTTTTTGACGTCTTCGCGAATATCCCAGTCTTTCATCTTGCCAGTTACGACAAACTCGCTGGCACCTTGCATAATCTCGTAGCATTCGCCCACGCCCGCAAAGGTGTCTTTGATGTAGTCGGGATAATCCTTTTCGTAGAGACCGACCACGTGGCGTTTGTAGTATTCGTCATACGCCGCTTTCGCCGCAGGGGTTTCGTAGTCACCCGTGCGCTCGGCTTCTGCAATGGCGGCCTGCATCTCTTCGGGCATGTAGCCAATGAGGCGGTTTGCCTCTTCAAGCCAGGTGGCAATGCGTACTGGCGAAGAGTTGATGACAAACGAATTCACGCCCGTGTCATCTTTCATCATGCAGAGCATACCCAACATACCACCCCATGAATTGCCGAACAGGTGAATGTCGTCTAGGCCGAGTGCCTCGCGAACGGCATAAAACTCATCCATCCACAGTTCATAGGTGTAAAAGTCCGGATCCTGGTGAGGAATGGCAGACTTGCCGCAACCGATCTGGTCGTAGAAGACGATCTGTCTGCCGTAGCGATCAGCCATCTCAGCATAGGGGAGCAGGTAGTTGTGGCAATCACCCGGTCCTCCGTGCAAGATCAGCAGCGTCTTTTTGCCGGGCTGGTTTTCGCCCACAATTTTGCAATAGGTCTTATAGCCGTTGAAGTCAACGTACTCCTCGCGGATTTCTGCCATGTTCAAGATCCTTTCGTCGGTATGATCCTATGGCTCAAAAGTATGAGCACACCACCCGTCCTTGACAAGTTTGAGCGCTTAAACCCAGACAAATTCGCGTAAATTTGTCGATGTCTGCACCAGTATGCACAAAGGCGGCGGCGCGCTTTGTTATCATAAACCCCGTATGTTTTTTCGCTGGAAGGATACGTCCATGACTGAGCATCTCTCCGAACACGACGTTCGAGATATTGCAGAATATGTGCGCATTGGGCTCACTGATGATGAGGTTGAGCAGATGACTGTTGACCTCAATGCCATCATTGACTCGCTGCGCCCTATTACTGAGTACGAACTTGACGGTGTTGAACCCACGTTCCATCCCATCGGCTCGCTTTCAAATGTGATGCGTGAAGATGTGGTAGTGCCCGGCTTTAGCCAGGATGTGGCACTTGAAAATGCTGCTAAAACCCAAGATGGCAGCTTCTTGATTCCCTCTATTTTGGGCGAAGGAGGGGATAGATAATGGCGAACCCGGTATTTGGGTGCATGAGCGCCCGAGAAATTCGCGAAGGTCTTGCAAGTCGTCAGTTCTCTGCTCGCGAAATTGCGCATGCCTCCCTTGAGCGTATTCGCGCGCTGGATGGTGCGACGCACGCGTTCTTGGAGACCACTGAAGAGCTGGCCTTTGAGCAGGCGGCTCGTCTGGATGCGGCTATTGCGGCTGATCAGCTTGATGAAATGGGTCCTTTGGCGGGTCTTCCGGCTGCGTTTAAGGACAACATGAACTTAGTTGGTACGCACACCACGTGCTCTTCGCGCATGTTGGCAAATTACGTTTCGCCCTACACGGCAACGTGTGTAAGTCGCATGTTGGCCGCAGGTGCCATTCCGCTTGGCAAACTCAACATGGATGAATTTGCGTTTGGCTCTTCAACCGAGACCAGTGCCTTTGGGCCGACGCACAACCCGTGGAACCTCTCTTGCGTTCCGGGTGGCTCATCGGGTGGCTCGGCGGCGGCTGTTGCGGCGGGTCTGGTGAGTGTATCGCTTGGTTCTGATACGGGTGGCTCTATTCGCCAGCCGGGCAGCTTCTGTGGCTTGGTTGCTGTCAAGCCCACCTATGGTGTGGTGTCGCGCTACGGCGTCGTGGCTTTTGGTAGCTCACTTGACCAGGTGGGACCGTTTACGCGTACGGTTGAGGATGCGGCGTATTCGCTCAATGCGCTGGCAGGGCGCGACCCGCTGGATTGCACGAGTCAGCACATCACCACGGACTTTACGGCAAACTTGGCCGAAGGTGTGCGTGGCATGCGCATTGGTATCGTGCCTGCGTTTATGGAGGCGAAGGGTCTCACCTCTGAGGTGAAGGCGAAGGTTGAAGAGGCGGCGGAGCATCTGCGCGCACTCGGCGCTGAACTGGTAGAAGTTGATCTTCCGAACGCGCAAGCTGCTATGAGCGCCTACTATGTGCTTGGCCCGTGCGAGGCTTTCAGTAACCTGGCACGTTTTGACTCCATTCGCTATGGCTACTGTGACCCAGGTCACAAGGATATGAACGGCCAGTACGATGCCAGCCGTGAGATCGGCTTTGGTCCGGAGGCTCGTCGCCGTATCATGCTTGGCAGCTATCTGCTGTCTGCGGGCGTGTACGACACCTATTATTATCCGGCACAGCAGGTGCGCACCCTTATCACGCAGGATTATGCGCGCGCCTATGAGCAGGTAGAATGCATCTTGGCGCCGGTTGCTCCGCGTACGGCTTTTGAGTTTGGTGCTATTTCTGATCCGACCGAGATGTATCTGTCGGATATGTTTACCATTTCCATCAACATTGCTGGTAATGGCGGTATGTCCATGCCGGTGGGTCTGGGTGCTGACACGGGCTTGCCCGTTGGCGTGCAGCTTATTGCGCCGCAGTTCAAGGACGAAAACATGCTTCGCGTGGCAGCTGCCCTTGAAAGCGTGTATGGCCCAGCTCCGGTTGCTACGGCATTTTCGCCCGACGCAGACTTAAGCGCGCCAGCAAACATTCCGGACGCGCGTGATGCGGTTGCCGGTGTTGTATTGGGAGAGGAAGGTGAGTGCCGTGCGTAGTCTTGAAGAGGTGCTCGTTGACTGGGAAGCAGTCATTGGTCTTGAGATTCATGCTGAGCTCACCACGCTTGAGACAAAGATGTTTTGCAACTGCAAGCTTGAGTTTGGCGCCGATCCTAATACGCACACGTGCCCCGTTTGCTTAGGTCTGCCGGGCGCGCTGCCGGTGCCAAACCGCGCTGCTATTGAGTCAATCGTGTTGGCCGGTCTGGCTACCAACTGCGACATTGAGAAGCGCTCGATGTTCTATCGCAAGAACTACATGTATCCCGACATGCCGAAAAACTTCCAGACCACGCAAGGCTCGGTGGCGTTCTGCATGCGCGGACATCTGGATTTGGATGTGGATGGCCCTGCAGCCAAAGAGCGCTATCAGCTTGATAAGCTGGCCGTGGGCGATGAGCGCGAAAACATCGTGCGCACTGATTCGGGATATCGTGCACACGTGGGCATCACGCGTATCCACATGGAAGAAGACGCTGGCAAGATGGTGCATCTTGGTGGTGGCGAAGGCCGCATTGCGGGCGCTACGCACAGCTTGGTTGACTACAACCGTGCCGGCACACCGCTCATTGAGCTGGTAACCGAACCTGATTTGCGCACCCCTGAAGAGGCGCGTCTGTTCATGCAGAAGCTTCGCCAAATTTATCTGGCCATTGGTATTTCTGACTGCTCCATGGAGGAAGGCTCGCTGCGTTGTGATGGCAATGTGTCGCTGCGTCGTCGCGGGGCGAAGGAGTTTGGCACCAAGACCGAGCTCAAGAACATGAACAGCTTTAAGAATCTGCATGATGGTTTGGCGTATGAGATTTGTCGCCAGGCTGAGGTGCTTGAAGAGGGCGGTCAGATTTATCAGGAGACGCGTCACTGGGATCCGTCGCAGAAGCGCACCATTGTCATGCGCGTAAAAGAAACCGCTGATGACTATCGCTTGTTCCCTGAGCCCGATCTGGCGCCGTACGATTTGTCGGATGAGTTTATTGAATCAGTTCGCGCGAAGTTACCTGAACTGCCCGAGCAAAAGGCGGCACGCTTTGCGCAAGACTTCGCCCTGTCTGCCTATGATGCTCGTCACTTGGTTGAGCATCGTGAGACCGCGGCCTTCTTTGAGGCGTGTATGGAGCTTGCGGGCAAAGACGCGACAACGCTTTCCAAGCCCATTGCGAATCTCATCATCAACGACGTGACGGCGTATCTCAACGCCAATGAGGGTGTCGTGCTGGCCGATACGCAGTTTACGCCCGCGCGTGCGCTTGAGCTGGTACGCTTGCTGGCTGACGACACAATCTCGTCCAAGCAGGCTAAAGAGGTCTTTGCGGCCGTAATGGAAGAGGGGCTTGACCCGGCGGCCATCGTTGAGGCGCGCGGCATGAAACAAGTCTCTGACACGGGCGCTATTGAGGCGGTTGTGGATGGCGTGCTGGCTGCCAACCCCGACAAGGTGGAGCAGTACAAGGGCGGCAAGACCGGTCTTATTGGCTTTTTCGTGGGTCAGTGTATGAAGGAGATGAAGGGACAAGGAAACCCCAAGGTCATCAACGAATTGCTGGCGAAGAAGCTGTCGTAAGACTCAAGAATAGCGCGCTATAAGCGCTCTTTAGCATTGAAGCAAGAAACGCCCCAATAAGGGGCGTTTCTGTTGTGGCGGGAGCGGTTTTGAGGCGCGGTTGCGGCGGTTTGGGGAGCTTATCGCTCGGTCAAGCTGGTGCGTACGATGTTTTTCGCACAGAGGTAGGTAATCACGAGATAGCCGCTATAGATGGCCAGTACCAACGCCAACGTGACCAGGATTGAAGGCAGCGGGGATACCCCAAATGCGCCAAACAAACTATCGGAGAGAACCGCAATGGCGCACGCACTGTGGCAGAGTGCCAGTCCTAAAGGCAGGCAGAAATAAATGAGAATCTGCGTGAGGATTGAGCGGTTAATCAGGCGTTTGTCGCAGCCAATTTGGTGCAAGATGCGATAGCGCTTCGTTGCATCAGCAATCTGCGAAAGTTGCTGGATTGCCAAAATGGCAGCGGTTGAGACCAAGAAGATCAAGCCAATATAGAGCGCCAAGTAGGTAATCATGAGTCGCATGCCGTTGGATTGAATGACAAAGTTATATGCAGTGTAAATACGCGTCACCGGCCAGAGCAGGCTTGCCCATGCGTCGTCTTCGCCAGAGCGACCTTTCTCAAATCCGCCCATGTCTGCTGGTTGGAGCGTAGCAACTATGCCGGCCAGTGCTTCGTCGTTTTCTTGGTCGGTCAGGCCGTTGTCGGCATATTGGATGTCCAAAAGCTGCCGATCGGGGATAACGCCTTCGTCTTGCAGGTCAGCAACAGCCTCATCGGGCAC
Organism: uncultured Eggerthellaceae bacterium; assembly: GCA_910577495.1. GTDB lineage: Bacteria > Actinomycetota > Coriobacteriia > Coriobacteriales > Eggerthellaceae > Xiamenia. The sequence continues at coordinate 2,073 of CAJTML010000055.1, read as the reverse complement.
CACAAATAGCGCCGTTGACGCCAGCAGCATGTTGTCTTCAAGCTGGGTGTCCAGTATCGGGGATGCGCAGGTGTAGGTGGTATCGGCAATGGTAATTGACACTTCTGCTTGGGCGAACGCCTGCGCAAGGGGGTTTGACATTTCCAGGTTGTTGACAATCGCACAGGTTCCCGTGGCAAGTTCAAGCGGCTCTTTTCCTTGGAGTTCGCATGCGGCGTTGTAATCGCTGAGCGAGACAACGGAAATCAGCGAGGCGGCAAGTGACTGCAAATCTGGCAAACCAAGTGAGTCCAAATCGGGGTCATTGAGGCATTCGGAGGCTTTGTCAATGAGCATGCCGTACGTTTGGTCGGGTACATCGTAGTAGGTCACCTGGGCATAGGCGCCTACCGTTTGATCCCACGCTTGTGGGTTGGCTTCCCGCAGGACATCTGCCATATTCCACGATGCGCTTTCAGCTTGCGCTAAACGATCGGGCGCACCTGCTTCCATCTCAGCACGTCGGTCGCGGGGGTCGCCCGAAGAGCTGGAAAACGTTCCGTCTGGCCCATACCAGACGTCTGCCATAAGGGTGGCGCTATAGGGGTTCGCCTCTTTGATGGTGCCCACAAAAATATCAATCATGCCCATGCCACCCGAAAAGACGGTAATGGAGAAAAAGAGCAGCACGCAGATAGCCCACAGTGATGCAAAAGCGGTGTTCACGCGGCTGGCAATTTGGCGCAACGTAAAGGGGCGAATGCCTTTGAGGTAGATGCGTTTTGAGCGCGTGATGAGCGTGATGGCAAGCCCCGCAAGCGACCAGAAGAACAAAAGCGTTCCTACCAGCATGGCAATGGTAGCCTCGGCAAACGTTGGATCATCAAGCATGACCAGGCCATTTTCAGTAAGGCGCATATAGGCGAAGGCGATAATGGCACACGCAAGCACAAAGACAACGGAGCACACGTAGGGGTTGCGCAAACGAATTGTTTGGTTGGTCTCGTCGGCGTGCAAAAGGTCAATGAGCTTATAGCGGTTGATGGTAAAGGTGTTCAGCAGCGTTACGATGACATAGATACACGCAAAACACGTGAGGGTGGTTGTGCATCCTTCGCCAGAAAAAATGAACTGGTAGTGCATCATGGGCAGGTCAAACAACAGAGCCGTCAAAAACGACAGTCCTTGCGACAGCAAAAGACCCACGCCTAAACCCAGCACGAGCGACGCGCATCCCACCAGCACGGTTTCGTAGAGCACCATGCGTGAAACGCGACCCGAGCTCATGCCAAGCACCAGATACGTACCGAACTCCTTTTTGCGGCGTCGAATGAGGAACTGATTGGCGTAGAGCACCAAAAACGCCAGCACCACGACGATGACCGCCGAAAACATGCTCAAGAACTGCTGTGTTGACTCAAACATGCGTGAGGTAGCGCTTGAGCGAAGGTCGAAAAGTACCTGTTGAGAGCCGATTGAGTTGAACGCATAGAAGGTTGCAACGCCAAAGAGCAGCGTGACGAAATAAATTGCGTAGTCGCGAATACTGCGTCGGACGTTACGCAGGGCAAGCTTAAGATACATGTCCCGCTTCACCTCCAAGAAACGCGACAACCTCCATGATACGGTTGAAGAATTGCTCGTGCGTATCGTTGCCGCGACGCAGTTCGTTAAAGAGCGTGCCGTCCTTGATGAACAGCACGCGCGAGGTATAAGATGCGGCGAAGGCATCGTGGGTGACCATCATGATAGTGGCACCGAGGTTCTGGTTCATCATTTCCAAAAGTTCAAGCATGACGGCTGCTGATCGGGAATCAAGCGCACCGGTTGGCTCATCAGCTAACACCAGTTTCGGATCTGAGATCATGGCGCGTGCTGCAGCAATGCGCTGACGCTGACCACCCGACATTTGTGCGGGGTACTTATCAAGCACCTCGGCCACACCAAGTTGGGCGGCAAGTGCGCGCACGCGCGGGGTGATTTGACCTGCTGGCGTGCCTTTGATGGTGAGCGCCAAAGAAATGTTTTCAAAGCCAGTGAGTGTGTCAAGTAGGTTTGAGTCCTGGAAGATAAAGCCCAGTTCATCTCGGCGAA
>CAJTML010000054.1 GCA_910577495.1 uncultured Eggerthellaceae bacterium | reverse complement strand
CGTCGCGAACGATAAAGAGCCCCAACACCAGCAGAACTATCGTTGCCGCCAGCGGAACCAAAAAGACGCTTCGCCAACCAAAGGCACTCACCAAAAAACCCGTTACAATAGGCGCTGTGGCAGGTCCAAGCGTAATCATGCTGCCGCCCAGCGAGACGTACGTGCCCATCTTATACGCTGGCACTTTGTCCACAATCACGTTCATCATGAGCGGGATAAACATGCCCGTGCCGATTGCCTGGATAAGCCTGCCCACTAAGATGGCGAAGAAGTTCCCCGCTACAAATCCCAGCGCAGAGCCTACGATACTCAGCACCGCTGCGCCAATAAAGAGAACATGAAGCGTGAATCGGCGATAGCAGTAGCTCATGCAGATAATCACCACGGTTGCGGCAATCATGTAGCCAGTGACCAGCCACTGCACGGTGACTGCGTCCACCGAGAACTCGTTCATGATGGCCACCAGTGCCATGTTGACGAGGTTTTCGTTAAATCCTGCTATAAAGCCGCACCCGTACAGCACGCTTAAGAGCGCGATCGGGATCTTTTGCGTTGTCGCCTGTTCCATGGTTCCTTGCTTTATTGACGTTCTGCTTGTTTGTTAGTCATAGTTTAGCAGGGGCGCTCCCCGAATCCAAAATCGGCTACCTGTTTGCAACCAGCAAGACGAACAGCCGAGCGGCCAGAATTCCGCCACCCAGCCAGTCGGCCGGCCGGCCGGCCGAATTTAACATATCGGGTGTACACGCATTTTTAACCACAAGCTTCTGAACTGCGGAAACGTTGAGTTTTCCCAGGTCGCGCGAAAAAACGCGTAAGCCCGATATGGTAAATTTTCGCGCGCTAAAACCGACAGCCGGCATCAACCCTCACCCGCAATGTGACATTTGATGTGACCCTTTGTCACACAAAAAGGCGAGCCCAAACGGGCTCGCCTTTAACTCAGTGTTGAGCGTGCGTGTGCTTTAGAAGCGACGCTGGCGACGTGCGCGGCGTGCAGCCAGAGCAACAATACCCAAGCTGGCAATGGCTGCCACCATGAGCGCCATGACCGGCAGAAGGTCGCCCGTCTGCACCATGCGCGTCACCGTCGTGATGATGTTTTCATCCTCACCCGGAACCTCTTCGGTGGTCACGCGCTCCTCGGTGATGTTTTGCACCACATCAAGCGCCGTGTCGTAGAGGTTAATGGTTGAGCCTTGCAGCTCAGCGTTGCCGTTTTCGGTACCGCTGATGATCTGTACGTTGCCATACTGATCAAGCGTAAACTCTACGTCGTTAGCCTTCTTAAAGCCCTCAGGAGCGTTATCCTCACGCAGGATGTAGGTCTGGCCTGCCACGAGCTTGCCTTGCAGGCGCTCCGGAGCCTTACCCGATACCCACGCGTTCACTACTTCACCAGTCTCTTTGTTGATGATAGAGAGCTCAGCGTTTTCTACCCACTCGTGCGTGTTGGTATCAAGCTTCGAGAAGCTGATATCGGTTTGCTCGTCAGATACACCGCCATCCTCTGCATAGGTCATCAGCAGGCGCTGTCCGTCGCGACCATACTCAGGCTTCGGCGTCTCACCAGTAACCTCATCATCGGCCTTATCAGCTACCTCAGCCAAAGGAGCAGCCTCCACTTCACCACCCGGAATGAACTTCGAGTCGGTGTACTTCATGACATAGCCATTCGGAGCTGTCATGTCAGCCTCAAGATAGAAGTACTTGGAGCGGAACTGACTTACGGTATATCCGTCAGGCGCTGCGATCTCCTGGAAGTAGTACAGCGTATTCTCTTTGAGATCAACATTCTCGTAGTAGATCCAACCATCAGCATCAGAAGTCTGCTCGTCCATGAAGACGTCACCCTGAGCGCCGTCGCTTACCATGTACAGACCATAGGTAGCGTTTGCCAGACCCGTTTCACGATCCTCCACGCTGGTCTTCTTCACGCGCAGATCCATGCCAAGTGCATAGTTAGTGATGCTGGGATGCCAGTTGGCACCAAACTCTTCACCTGCGGGAATGTTGCTTGCGGTAAAGCGAACATTCTCACCATTCACCAGCTTGCCGTAGTACATATCCGTGCACTCCAGCGCGCCCGTATCCGCATTGCGCTCAATCACCGTCGTGAACGTAATTACTTCAGTGCTATACGCAATGCCCGGTTGCTTCTGGTAGCTATCGTCCTCAATGACGCGATAGAAGTAGGTACCCTCGTGATCGTATTCCAAGCAGCTTGGGTCCATGCCCAACGGAGCACGGTTGTTAGCTTTGTCGAAGTCAACCATGCCATTCTCGTCATTGGTTGCCTCAGAAATCAGCGTACCCGTGGTGTCGTTGTAGTCGTTAACCTGGATCAGCTTGAAGCCAAACTCGTTCGGCTTGAGCAAACGGCCGCTCTCACCATCAGCGCTGACAAGCTTCTTGATAATCTTCGGGTCAACGAAGCACTTCTGCTCAGCGCTCTCACCGCTGTCACCATACACCGCCAAGCCCATGAAGTTGTACGCACCCAGCGTTTCATCGGTGTTGAAGAACTCAATGGTGTCTTCGCCCTCGCCAAGCGGGGTAAGCACAGTCTCATCAACATTAGCTGCAAACGAAACCGATACCGACTTCACTACATACGAGCGGTAGTCGTCTGCCAGTCCAAGCGTCACGCCCACGACATATGCCGTCGGGTCAGCTCCGCCGTCTTCGGTCACCAGGTAGTAGTAGGTGCCGGGATTGGTGTAGGTAATCTTGTCGAAGAGAACCGATGCGGTATCAGCCTCTAAGTCGTCCTCACCAAAGACCCCATTGGTTGCCTGCAACTTGAAGGGCGAGGTGCCGTCATCAACGGTCGTAGAAGCTTCACCTTCCGTGCGCACGAGCGTGCTGATAGCAGCATCTTCTGCCTTCTGACCAGGATCATCAATGCCTTGCAGCGTGAAGCTGAAACGACCCTCGGCGTCAGCCACATCACCAAAGTAGTGCTTCAAAAGCGACGGCTGCCAGGAACCTTTGAGGTTGAGTGTGTTGACAATGGTGAGCTCTTCCTCGTCATCGTCGAAGGTAATCTCGCGATCAGTCATAGAGTAGTTCGTGACAACTTTGCCACCTTTATAGTTGACTGACTTCTCTGCCTTAATGGTGTAGTTAATAACCACCTTGTGCATTGGCATATCAGCGTCGGCGTCAGCACCGTCATAGGTCATATCAGGATTATCCCCACGAACCTCTTGGATGTAGAAGGTAATGCTGCGCTCATCACCATGATTGCCTTGCAGATATTGCTTCGAATCCTTGATGTCGAAGTGCACCACACCATCTGCGTCATTGGTCTTTGACTGCAGCTCGGTCTTTTTGTCCTCGGCGAACAACTTGAAGGTGTATTCGCCCTCCGTAACACCCAGCTGATCAGGGGTCTCAGCATTATTCACCACGTTTTTTGTGATGTCGAAACCAAACGGTGAATAGGTGTCTTCGTTCGGCAAGTCGCCGAGCGTCAAACCACCATTACAACCAATACCGCCACCATGCGTCGTAGAAGTGTTGTTGTAGATATTGACATCACGATGCATCGGATCAACTTCGCTCCCATTGGCATCGTACTTTGCCTGGTACGTATTGGTCAAACCAAGCGTTGCGTCAAAGATGTTGATGGTATCGAATTTCTCAACCGAAACGCTACCGGGCGTCAGCGTCGGACCTGCCTGATAGCCAATCCAGGCCGTCGTTGCCTCTTGGCCAAGGTCAGTACCAAAAATAGTTGAACCTTTTACGCAGTAGTAGTCTTTCGCCAACTCAGCAGTAAACTTTGGGTCGTTGCGCGCAAATTTGTCGCCTGACTCAATCTTGACATCCTTGTTAAACGCAGAGGCAACCATCAGCGAATTCAATGAATCATTGCGCGGCCAGCCACTTTCATTTTTGCTTGCGAAGTTGCCGTACACTGCCGGCGAGGTGGTCTCGTCTCCGAAGATCGGACCGATACCAATGTAGGCATGCGGACATCCCGCAACGCCACCACCAAGGCCAACTGCCGTGTTCGCGCTCACGCGTGGCACGCCAATCTTGAGGTGTCCGTTTGATTCAATAAAGATGCCGCCACCACCAAGTGAATACCACGTTTCGGTTTTATTGCCGTAGATTTCGCCCTTGATGATTTCGCAATATGCATCTTTGCCATTGCTTTTGCCTGCAACAAAGATGCCGCCACCCTCATAGTTGGTTGCCGTATTGTTTGAAACGGTACCGTTATCCATCTTAAAGATGCAATCATTGTCAATAAAGATACCGCCACCAGCTTGCGCAGTGTTGCCATCAATAATGCCATCGTGCATATACAGCGCTGCAGGCGAGGTGTAATCCCAAGGGTTTACGCCATTACCAGTTGCTTTAACGTCTCGCTGTACGATAATAGCGCCGCCACCACGGAATTCAGCATTGCCTTTGTCGTCGTATGCAAGGTTATAAATGTTGTTGCTTGCCGGCGATTTGATTACATCTGCGGCACGCACATTAAAGTTGGTGTTGTTGAGCAAGGTTCCACCGTTGCCACCAGTAATTCTCAGTTTACCGAGCGTCTCGTTTTCGCACAGGTGAAGCTCTGTTGTCTTTACGGCTGCACCCCATTTGTACTGGTTAAAACCCTGCACCTCAATAACACTGCCCTTGTAACCAGCGGGTGCCTGAATAGTGCCACCACCATTCAGATAGAGCTTCGAGCCATTGGTTACCTTGATGGTACCCGTCAGCGTCACGCCAGCGTTAACCGTCATGTAGTGCGTCTTGCCATCGTTGAACACGAAGTTTTCAGTCGTGTTAGCGCTGATCGTGACGTCTCCCTCAGTGGCTTGCGCATCTATGCCGTCATCTTCGCCCTCGTCATTGTTTTGAGGCGTCTTGGCAATTGAATTTTCCTCAAGCGAGGTGCGCATAATGCCGCCCACATCAAGCTTGAGATCATTAGAGCCGTTTGCGTTCGTCTCTCCCGTTTGGGTGTTTTCAGACTCAACGCCAGCAGGGGTTGCTGCAGGAGCGCCAGCTTCGTCACCCTCAGCAGGCTTGTTTGCATCCTGCTGTTCGTCTTGCTTGACATCCTGGTTTGCATCTTGTGCTGCGTCTTGCGCCTCATCTTGTGCTTTATCCTGCGCATCCAGCGTTGCAACCGCAGCTTCTTCAGGAGCAGCTACTTCATCTTTACCGTAAGCAGGCTTGAAGTGAGGAAGCAACCCGATAACCAAAATTGCTGAGAGTGCAAATGCAACCGCACTCTTAAACGCTTTGTTGTTAATAACCTTTGTCATGTCTTCCTCCTCCCCTTATGCCTGCGTCTTTGATTGATCTTGTTCGTTCTTGCGACGGTGATAGAGCACGTGCGCCAGTGCAGCAAGTGCAACAACCACCACAGCGCCGACGCCAACTGGAACTACCCAGTTCACACCACTCAGCGCGCCACTGTCAGCAGCAGCGTCTGCGCTCTCTCCACCAGCGCTTGCCAGCGGATTGTCGTTCTCGTCAATCGTGCGCTCTTGAGTGGTCGTTTGCGCCTCGCCATTGGTGAGCGGGTTTTCCTCATCATCAATAACGACCGTGCCCGTACCTGGCTGCACCGCTGCTACCGGAGCTGTTGCTGCAGGAGCAGCCGCGCCCGCGTCAGCAGCTGCAGGAGCAGCTGTCGGAACCGTCGTAGTCACCGTCTGATATACCGTCTGACCAGGAACCGGAACCGTATTGGTTGAGTTCATGATCTGCGCAGACGAGACCGTCATAGATGAGACCGGTGCGTCATTGGCATCGTAGTAATAAATAGAGTAGGTGTCAGCATTGTCAAAGTAACGATGGCGAATGCCCTGTTCTTGACCGTTCATGCGGATGTACTCCGTACCATTCAGCGTAAAGCGCTCATCACCGGTAATAGTGATTGCGTCGGTCAACTCAGGAGACACCGTGATGGTTTCCGTGCGGAGGATTTCGCCATTCGGAACGCTGTGACATATTGCACGGTAATGTCATATGCCTCAGAAGGTACGTATCCTTCCGGAACATAGTAAACGTTTTGCATGAGCTCAATACCGTCAGCCAGGTTTGACCAGGTGTAGCGAAGCGGCTCGGTATTACCCGTCCACGGCACGTACGTCACACCGTCAATCTCTTTGGCTTCCGGAATATACTCAGCTGCCTGATCGGGGGTAATCTCAAGTGCAACGTTGCCCAACTGCTGATGCGTTGAACCGTCAATCTCGCGAATGACGAAGGTTGCACGCTGCTCAACGTCTTGCGACGCATAGCGAGCCGTCAGCACATAGGTGCCATCCCCCTGGGACTCCAAAAGACCCTCATCAAGTGCGGTGCTCAGATCAACCGTCTCAGTCCACTGTGCATCATCGCTCAGTGGTGCCACGCCGCCTTCTTCGTCAACCACACCAAGACCTTGGAGTGAGTAATAGTTAACGCCCGCTTCAAACTTCATGGAGAACGTCTTGGGCAGCGCATACTGATAACCCTTGCCCTTTACATCCAGCGCGTCTGACCAAAGCAGCGTGCCGTCTTCGTCCTCAAAGCGAACCGTCAGCTGGTACGCGCTGGTGTCCATGCCAGCAACTTCCATCACACGCACGGTATAGTTTGCACGCGTCGGGTACAGCATGATTTCGCTGCTGCCCAGATACCCTACCGTACGATAATATTTTCCGTTAAAGAAGAACGCCTTCTCAATAGTTGCAGGCGTACCTTCGGGGCTGATGTCATACACCGTAACGGGGCGAATAACGTTGCCCTCAAGATCAATGTAGTTGATGGAGCCATTGACCGCGCCCGTGCTTACCTGCTCATACTGAGCAACATAGCTTGAGGTAGCCTCATCGAAGGCCACGTCAACGCCGTCTTGTGCTATCAGCTTGTACTGGATGGTTTGCTGATCATCGCCTTCGCCAACAAAACTATAGAAGGACTGACCAACGCCCATGTTTTTCGGCGTAGCTTCCTGACCAATGGTTACGGTGCGAATGCCCACCAGCTCAGGTGCCGGCGACTCATTGTCATCGGTGTTGTCGGCAACCGCATATACTGGGTACACACCAAACTGACCAAGCGGCTCTGCTGAACCACGCGGTGCTGCCCACACCGTCACCGTATAGGTTGCATGGTTGGTCATGTCCGCCATCTCATCAGCAATGGTGGTAACCTGGCCGTCTGCATCCACCATATTCATGGAGACGATGTGTGCGATCTTGGTGCCTTCGCCATCCACTGCATCTTCAGAGACTTTGTACTCTTGACGATGCGTCAGTTTGGTTTGGCTACCATCTGCACCCACCTTGGTCACGTCCAGATAAACTGCCTTGTCGGCCAAGTTATCCACACGGAAAAACTCCCACACGTTCGATGTGGTTTCAAAATAATCAACGCCGGTGACCTCAATAGCTTCGTCTGCTACGGTTGGGTCTGCGAAGGCAGCCGTTGGTGCACCCATCAAACTGATGGCGCAAACAAACGACATGAACAGCGCAAGCGTTGCGTGCGAAGTACGCTTCACGAAGTTTCGCATTCATCCCCCTTTAGATGACTGTGTCCATTCCTCTTTCTTAATGACTGACGATCTGTTGCAACCCTCTCAATTAACGCAACAGCATCAGTATTTGTAAGACACGATTAGCTAGAATATTTGAAGTACGTCAGACGTGTCCCATAATTATAGGTAATTTTATTCGGAAATTGCTACTAAAGCAATAGCTAATTGCCATCGTTTCGTTACATTTACGGGTCATAATATGACGACTCGTGCGCTCGTTATTGCTGATCAGATAGGTAATCTTTTACCAGGTCCACAACACCAGCTGGGTATAAGAAACAACGCACAAAATAATGAAACCAACCACAATGAGCACAAATACGATGTTAGCGGCTTTCGGTTTGAGAAGGGCGAAGCCTTCGCACACCAGCGGATAGAAAATCCAGACGTAGAACATGGCCGCAATGCCAATGCAAACGTCATTGACCAACCACGCTTGTCCAAAGATATTCAGCGGCAATTCAGAGTTGTCCCAATAGGGGTATTCGCCCATTGCATCAGGTTGATTGATGAGCCAGCCCGCAATCAGCTCAATCACCATGCTGAGCAGCACCAACACCACAAACGACTCAAGCAGCGCACCCCACAGCGTCTTGCGCTTCATGATAATGCGCTCTTTGAGTGGCTCAACAATAAGCGTCACGATAACGGCGCCGAAGCCATAAACCCAGTACGGGTGATACCACGGGTCAGTCCACACGCTGTAATCGGCGTCCACAATGCCAAACACATTGCTCATAAACAGGCAATACGGAATCTCAAGCCAGTGCCCTACCAGGCTAAACAAGCAAAAGCAGACGATAACCGCGCGCCAAAATTCCCACGTACGCGGGGCGAAGTAACCCACTTCGTCATCTTTGGTAATCTTGTGAAGCGGTTTTCTTACCATGGTTGTATACGCTTTCGTTGGCCGACATGACCGCACATTCGCAACACCACTCTGCGCGCTGCGGATGTGTGACTACGTACAACTTTACGTCTGCGCGCCAGCGGTAAACGGGCAGACCCTTCGTCATTTAAGCGCTGGTAAACGGATTGTTACGCAATCGGTAAGTGAACTGCCTATCATTAAACAACTCCGCGAAAAATATGCATCGCCACCAGGCAAACCTGCTATATTTATGTATTGGCGCTTAAGGGGGCTTTTGTGGACGAAATCTTAGAATCATGCAGCATTATCTTTGATAAGTCACCACAACCGTTTGGTGTCTTTGAAGTACTAGTTGATGCCGACAACAAACCATACGAAATTGAATATACCTACCTCAACCAGGCCATGGCAGACATGTCTCATGAAACCATTGCCGAGATTCAGGGGCGGCGCATCTATCAATACTGGGAAAATAGCGATCCCACCTGGCTTGAACACTTCAATCAAGCCGCGTGGCTGAACCAAGCCACCGAATTTGAAGCCGTAACGGTAGTACTTGAGCAGTTCTTGCACGTGATTGTTTTTCCTATTGCCCCCGGCTATTGCGGCGCCTTTATGCAAGACGTCACCAGCTGGATTAAAGACGCCACACGCTCCATGATGACGGCGTCCATGGGTCTGTTTTTCTACGACGGCCGCACGCGCTACGTCATGCTCACCCCTGCCGCGCGCACGCAATGCAACACCACCGAGACGTACGCGCCCATTGAGGACTTCGCCCAAACGCTCTACGATCGCCCGAGCTTTGAGCGGCTCAAACAGGACTTTCAGACGTTTAAGAAAACCGGCAATCTCTTGTTTGAAGGACTCACGGTTTCGGGCAGCTGGATGCGCATCTCGCTCGTGCACAGCGTTGACTCGGACCGTTTTTCGTATGGTTTTGTCGAAGACATCACGCGTGCGAAGGCTGCCGAAGAAGCCAGCATGTACCGTCTTGACATCATTGACTCGCTTTCGCGCGAAAACTTCGCCCTCTATGTGCTTGATATGGAACACGACACCATCGTGCCGTTTCGCCTGAAAGACCACAGCGCCGATCCGCTTGCGGAGGCTGATGGGCTGCATATGAGCTACTCGGAGGCCATTGAGCTCTATCTTGAAAGCTATGTTTTGCCTGCTGACCGCGCACAAATTGCACACGATGTGACGCTGGACACCATTCGCGAGAGTCTCAACGAAGCCGACGGAGACTACTCGGTGAGTTTTCGCCGGGCGCTCAATACCGCAGAGCGCTTCATTGAGCTGCGCTTCATTCGGCTGACCAGCAACCCGCACAAAATCGTGATGGCCGCGCGCGATGCAAGCCACGAGGTCATTGAGCAGCTGCGCCAAAAAGAGGCGCTGCAGTCTGCCTTGGCGCTTGCCCAGCATGCAAGCGAGGCGAAGTCCACGTTCCTCACGAACATGTCGCACGACTTCCGCACGCCCATGAATTCCATTTCGGGCTTTGCCACCTTGGCACTGGCTAACCTTGACGACACCGAGCGTGTCCGCGATTGTTTGCAGAAGATCATCCTGTCAAGTAATCACCTGCTTGACCTGGTCAATGACATTTTGGACGTGAGTCGCGTGGAGAGCGGCAAGATGCCGCTTAAGGAAGAGCCCATCAGCCTGGTTGAGCTGAGTCGCGGGTTGTATCGGATGTTTTCCAGCGAGGCGCAAGCGCGCCAAATTGCGTTTTCGTTCGCGCCGCCACACGTTGAGCACGAGCATGTTTTCGCCGATCGGCTGCGCGTCAACCAGATCATGATCAACGTCATTGGCAACGCGCTTAAATACACGCCCGACGGCGGCAACGTTGATGTCACGATTCGCGAACTTGACAGCGCGCCTGCCGGATATGGCCTGTTCACCGCAACGGTGACCGACAACGGATTTGGCATGTCGCATGATTTTCTGGAGGCGCTCTTCTTGCCGTTTGAACGCGAACAGCGCGCACCCGCAACCGGCGCGTCAAGCTCTTCGGGCACCGGTCTTGGCATGGCTATCACGAAAAATCTCGTGGAGCTTATGGGTGGCAGCATTGATGTGGAAAGCGAGCTCAACAAAGGCACGAGCATTGCCATCACGATTCCGCTTCGCCTACAAACCCAAGAAGACGCAGATGACACGGAGGCCGCGGATGCCTTCGCCATGGCGCAAACTCCGCGTGACTTCACGGGTACGCGCGCGCTGGTGGTGGATGATGACGAGCTATCGCGCGAAATTATGTCGTCAATTTTAGGCGAATATGGCTTTGTGACCGAAGAGGTGAATGACGGCGATGAAGCGGTTGCTGCGTTTGAGGCTGCCCCGCCCCATCACTTCGACGTTATCATGATGGATATGCGCATGCCGCGTATGGATGGCGACATTGCCACGCGCGCCATTCGCCAGCTGGACAAGCCAGACGCGCAGACGATTCCGATTATTGCGGCGTCGGCAGATGCGTTTGAGGAAGGCAGGCGGCGTGCCACAGATGCTGGCATGACCGCGCACACCACCAAGCCACTCAACATTCAGCATTTGCTGGGGTTGCTGGACACCTACATCCCTGTGCGTTAGTCAAACGAGCGGAATGTGATGCCCTCAGGCAAATCGTCGGCTGACCAGGTGGCATCCTCTTCAACCTCGGTGGGCTCAGGGGCAACCTCCACCACCTCTTCGCGAGGCTGACCAAAGCGGCTATCAAACGCATCAAAGGCCGCACGCGGGATGGAGAAGATCACGCGCTTGATAGCGCCAGGGTGCTCATTGAGCCAGGTGGCGAACAGATCGGCAACCTGATCAGGCGCAAATCCGTTGCGGCCGCATCCGAACGCGCCGCAGATGAGCGTGTCGCAGTCGTTTGCCGCCGCCAGCGTCAAAATTGTGGCAACGCGATCCGCAAGGGCAAGGTCGCACTCACGCTCAGAGCGATGATTCTCAAGCGCACGGGCGCGCATGGGCTCTGCAATGGCCAGCACGTCGGCTTTGCGAATGTTACCGCCGCGCGAAAAGACCACGTCAGGCAGCAATACGGCGCGGCTAGAGAACAGGCCACCGCTTTGCGCCTTCTTGTTGGCGTCGTGATAGGCGCCCTTGATGCCGCAGAGCACCTGATAGAGATTGCTTTCAAGACAGATGGTAGCTTCAGAACCAGCACCGCCGTCAGCGTAAGCGCCACCGGGGCGCGTAAACGACGTCGGGTCAACGATGATGGTGTGGTCTTCGCCATATCGGTAGAGCGCTTCGGGCACAAAGGCCGAGGTTACCTGGGTCTGGGTTGCACCTTCGCCCGCTGGAATTTCCAGCTTGGTTGCCTGACCGTCCTCGTAGATGACCGCTGCCTCAACCGTTGCTTGAGTCTCGGTTGCAAATGCGCCTTTCATGAGGGCGTTATGCTTTGCCGCCTGGTCTTTTCGCTCTTCTCTATCAGCCATGCTGCCTCCTGGTAAAACTCATGTGGTGCCTTGCGGCGTACTAATAATGTTCAAATCCATACTATACAAACCGCATGCCGCTGTCACTTGAACACTCGCGTAAATCCATGCAAAAATTGCCGACAGGAAAACCGCACGCGAAGCACACGCGGTACGCAAACCAAACGTTAGGAGCACCATGATAACCACTGCCCTCCTCTCCGCTCTCAGTCAATTTGGCATCGGACATGCCCAGGTAGAAGGCGCACTTTCTGGCTGCACCGTTGTTGTGGCGCCCCAGGGTGCCACCTGCGGTGTTGATGTGCGCGGCGGAGCTCCGGCAACGCGCGAGACCGATCTGCTGAAGCCCGAAAACATGGTGCAGCAGGTTCATGCGGTGACGCTTTCGGGCGGCAGCGCGTTTGGCTTGGCAACCGCCGATGGCGTCATGCGCGCGCTTGCGGAGGCGGGGCACGGGTTTGAGCTGGCAGGATCGGTGGTTCCTATTGTGCCTGCCGCGTGCATTTTCGACCTGCCGCTGTGCGCAGGTCACGCGCCTTCGGCGGAGACAGGCTATGACGCCTGCACGCGCGCGCTGGCTTCATTGGAGAACCCGCGCGCCAAAGACGAGCTTGCGCAAGGTAACGCAGGCGTTGGCATGGGAGCCACGGTGGGTAAGTTTGCCGAGCCGTATCGCGCGATGAAGTCGGGTTTTGGCTGGTCGTGCCTGCAGTACGGCGATCTGATTTGCGCGGGGCTCGTGGCTGTGAATGCGCTTGGCAACGTGCGCAACGCCGAGGGCGCTTGGGTTGCGGGCGTTCGCTCAGATACTGGCGAAGTCATCAGCCCGCTTGAGACATTCCTAGCCGGGCAAGCGTATCTGGCGGCCTCGGCTGGTGCGGCCGACGGCGCGGCGGCCGGCGGTGCGGCGGCCGGCAACGCACCCACCAGCAACACCACCTTGGGCATCGTGCTCACCAACGCCACGCTGACTAAAGCGCAAGCAACGAAGGTATCCTCGCAGGTACATGACGCGTACGCGCGCGCCATAGAGCCAGTTCACACGCTCAACGATGGCGACGTCGTCTTTACGCTGGCCGCAGGCGAGGTGTGCGCGACCCCGGATGCGGTTGCGGCACTAGCGAGCCAGGCCATGCAAGAAGCAATCGTGAATGCGGTCACCCATGCGCAGGGAGTTTTTGGGATCCCAGGTGCAACCGAATTGCCGTGCCCGCCAGTCAACCCGTTCGCATAGGCGCAGGCGGTCGCGGCACGCACGACGCGCGTCTGGCACGTTTTGGTCACTCAGGTGGGGTTTTGTGCAAAATCAGCGCTCCGAGACAGCCCAAGCACGCATGACTCCTGCCGCACAACCGCA
>CAJTML010000053.1:11254-13428 GCA_910577495.1 uncultured Eggerthellaceae bacterium | reverse complement strand
GCCGGCGCAAACCGTGGTATCAGCGCCTGCATTCGCCACAAGCGAATCGGTGCACGTTACGTCGCATGCGAGAGCATACCCGCCACTGACGGTGAACCTTTTAGGTGGGCTTGAGGTCTTTATTGGCCAGACGCGGGTTGCGCCCGAGAATTTTAGGCGTCAAAAGATCAAAACCCTGTTGGCGCTGTTGGTGCTCAACAAAGGTAAAGAGTACGCGCGCGATAAGCTGGTAAATCTTATCTGGCCGGGGACTTCGCTGGCTTCTGGGCGCAAGGGGCTCTACAGTCTGTGGTCTCAATTGCGGGTTGCACTCTGCGCACCTGATGGGTCGTGTCCTTATCTTATTCGCCAGCAACAGTCCCTTCGTCTGGATCCAACGCTTTTGCAATCCGATGTGATGCGCATGGAGCGCGCGTGTCAGTCATTGTTGTTTGAACAGCCAAACTACGAGGGTTGGCCGGCACTTTTAACGCAGGTAAATGAGGAATTTGGCGAAGATTTGCTGCCGAGTGACAACGAGAACATCACCATTGAGGCGTGGCGGTGTGACTATCGAAACCATCTGGTTGATGCGCTCGTGGGTGCGTCTCGGCGGCTGCTGGAAGCACAGCATCCCCAAGAGGGGCTGTGGTTTGCCCGCGCCGCGCTTCAGCGAGACCGCACGCGCGAAGATGCGTATGTGGCCCTTGCTCGCGCGCAACTGATTGCCGGGCAGCGCACAGCGGCAATGGAAACGTGTTTGCTGTGTCGTCGCTTTCTGACTGATGAGCTGGGTATGGATCCGTCGGTTGAGCTCATGCGGTTGTATCACAGCATTATCGAGAGCGAAGAAGTGCTTGTTTGATGCATAGAAACGTGTGATGAGGGGCAATGTGATAAAGTACTCAAGGATTATTTGAAGCAAGCAAACCACCTTCAATCCGGGGGGTTCAAGGTGTAAGGAAGGCTTTTTCGTATGGCAGGATTTCTCTCTAAGCTGCTGACCCTTGGCGAGGGCAAGCAGATGAAAAACTATCAAGCGCAAGTAGCTCGCGTCAATGAATTAGAGCCGCAGATGAAGGCTTTGAGCGACGCAGAGTTGATGGCGCTGACTGCACACTTTAAAGAGCGTTTTGAAAAGGGCGAAGACTTGGGCGCGTTATTGCCTGAGGCATTCGCTGCGGTGCGCGAGGCATCGGTGAGAACGATTGGTCTTCGCCACTTTGATGTACAGCTGATTGGTGGCATGGCGCTCAATGACGGCCAGATTGCTGAGATGAAAACCGGTGAAGGTAAGACGCTCGTGTCCACGCTTGCAGGTTACCTCAACGCACTCTCGGGTGGCAGCGTACACGTGGTTACCGTCAACGATTACCTGGCAAAGCGTGACTCCGAATGGATGGGACAGGTCTATAAAGCGCTTGGCATGAACGTCGGTCTCATTCAAAACGGCCAGCGCAATGCCGCAAAAATCCCTGCGTACCAAGCAGATGTAACCTATGGCACCAACTCTGAGTTTGGTTTTGACTATCTGCGCGACAATATGGTGACGCGTGCTGAATCACGCGTGCAGCGTGGTCATGCCTTCGCCATCGTTGACGAGGTTGACTCCATTCTCATTGACGAAGCGCGTACACCGTTGATTATTTCTGGCGCAGGCACGCAAGCTGCTGAAACGTATAACAAGTTTGCGCGTGTAATGCCAGGTCTTCGCCGTGACGTTGACTTTGAGATGGACGAAGCCAAAAAGACTATCACTGCAACGGAGAGCGGCCTTGAAAAGATTGAGGCCATGCTTGGCATTGAGGACATTTATGCTGACCCATCAGGCCAGCTTGCCAACCATTTGCAGCAGGCTTTAAAGGCGCAGTTCTTGTTCCATAAAGATATTGATTATGTGGTTGCCGATGGCGAAGTTAAGATCGTTGATGAATTCACCGGTCGTATCATGGAGGGCAGGCGCTGGTCAGAAGGTCTTCACCAGGCCGTTGAGGCAAAAGAGCGCGTGCTCATTCGCGAAGAAAACCAAACGCTTGCAACCATCACGCTGCAAAACTACTTCCGCCTCTACGACAAGCTTTCGGGCATGACCGGTACGGCAATGACTGAAGATGCTGAGTTTAGGCAGATTTACAATCTACCCGTTGTGGCCATTCCGCCGAACAAGCCGGTTGTTCGTAAAGACGAGGATGACC
>CAJTML010000053.1:0-11244 GCA_910577495.1 uncultured Eggerthellaceae bacterium | reverse complement strand
GCAGGTCAGCCGTGTTTGATTGGCACGGTTTCTATTGAAAGTTCAGAGCGCTTGAGCCGTTTGCTTGATAAGCGTGGCATCAAACATGAGACTTTGAACGCGAAGAATCACGAGCGAGAGGCGCATATTATTGCCCAGGCAGGTCGTGTGGGTGCGGTTACCATTGCAACGAACATGGCTGGTCGTGGTACTGACATTTTGCTCGGTGGAAATCCCGAGCAGATGGCAGAAGATGCGCTGCGTGCACAGGGCTTAAACCCCGATTTGGAACCTGACGCCATCGTGGAAGAGGACGACGCTCCTCCCGCAACGAAAGAGCAGCGTGAAGCAGCGCTTGCTGAGGCCAAGGCAATTTGTGCCAAAGAGCACGATGAAGTGCTTGAGGCGGGCGGTCTGACCGTTATTGGTACGGAGCGCCATGAGTCTCGTCGTATTGATAATCAGCTCCGTGGTCGTGCTGGTCGTCAGGGTGACCCGGGTGTAACGCAATTCTATCTCTCGCTTGAAGATGATCTCATGCGTTTGTTTGGTGGCAACCGCATGGACTCTATTGCCAAGATGATGGAAAAGACCGACATGCCTGAGGATATGCCCATTCAGGCAGGCATGGTGTCAAAAGCCATTGAGGGCGCTCAGCGACAAGTTGAAACGATGCACTTTGCTGCTCGTAAAAACGTTCTTGAGTACGACGACGTCATGAACTTGCAGCGTGTAGCCATCTATGACGAGCGTAATGCTATTTTGGACGGCAAGGATATGGATGAGCGCATCCCGCGCATCATTGCTGATGCTGTTGCTGGTATTGTTCAGGAAAACTGCCCGGCAAAATCTCCCTCTGATGACTGGGATATCCAAGCGGTGAATGTCTGGGCAGCCAACATGACGGGTATGCCTGATTTCGACGTGAACGCTGTTGATCATGAAGATGACCCGGTGGTGGTTGAAGAGGCGCTGTGCGATTATCTGCAATCGGTCTATGATCAGAAGGCAGAAACGCTTGGTGAGCAGGCTATGCGCACCCTTGAAAGCCAGGTTATGCTGCGCATCATTGACACGCGCTGGATGGCGCACCTCTCTGAGATGGACTACCTGAAAGCCGGTATTGGCTTGCGTGCTATGGCACAGCGTGACCCGCTGGTTGAGTACAAAAACGAGGCCTATAGCGCATTTGAGAATCTGACGGTTTCAATGTATGAGGACTACCTGCGCACCTTGCTGCGCTTGCAGGTGGCAGTTGCCCAAGACAAGCCACAGATCAGCGAAGAGCGCAGCCCGCTTGAGGGTAAGGTTAGCTACTCAAACCCTGAGCAGGCTTTAGAGCAAACCAGCGTGGCGGCCTCTCGTGCACAGCGTACACCGCAAGCGCCCACCGGTCCAGGTGGTGCTCCACGACCCGCACCGATGGCTAAGCCGCAGACCTATGTGAAAGACAAGGACGATCCTTTCGCCAACGTGGGCAGAAATGATCCCTGTCCATGCGGTTCAGGCTTGAAGTACAAAAAGTGCCACGGCAAGGATGCATAAACAGAGTATGGCTTTAGTTGATAGTAAAGAATTAGAGCAGGTAGGCGAGCGTGTTTCAGATGCGCGCGCCTATTTGCATATTGATGAAGCGCGCACCACGCTTGAAGCGCTGGACGCGCAAATCTCACAACCAGGGTTTTGGGATGACCCAGCGCATGCGCAGGCTATTTCAAAGCAGGCAAGCAACCTGCGCGATAAGCTGCGCGAATACGACGAAGCGGTGTCGCTTTTAGCGGACGCGCAAACGGCAGCTGAGCTGGCAGGAGATGATGAAAGCTTCGCCGATGAGGCCAACAGCGTTTTAGAGACGCTCACCAAGCTGCTTGATACGCTAGAGATTAACTCCTGGTTCTCAGGTCAGTTTGATGATGGCGATGCCATTTTGACGGTTAACCCGGGACAGGGCGGTCTTGAAGCGCAGGACTGGACCGACATGCTGTATCGCATGTATACGCGTTATGCGGAATCGCGTGGCTGGAAAGTCACGGTGTTAGACGTCGTGCCTGGTGAGGGCATTGGTCTTGATCGTGCAACCATCCAGATTGAGGGGCGCAATGCCTATGGCATGCTGCGGAGTGAAAACGGCGTGCACCGCTTGGTGCGCATTTCGCCGACTGATGCCAAAGCGCGCAGGCAGACCACGTTTGCTGGTGTTGAAGTGTTGCCGGTGTTGCCTGACGATATTGAGGTTGACCTTAACCCAGCTGACGTTCGCGTGGACGTGTATCGCTCAAGCGGACCGGGTGGACAGTGTGTTAACACCACTGACTCGGCAGTTCGCCTGACGCATATCCCAACCGGCATTGTGGTGACGTGTCAAAATGAGAAGTCGCAGCTGCAAAACAAAGAGGCGGCGTTTCGCGTGCTGAAAGCTAAGCTTTATGAGCTTGAAGAGCAGAAACGCGCTGAAGAGTTGGCGTCCATTCGCGGAGAGCGCATGGAAAACTCCTTTGGGTCGCAAATTCGCAATTACGTGTTATATCCCTACCAGATGGTAAAAGACGTGCGCAGCGGCGTGGAGACGGGTAATGTCGATGCCGTGCTTGATGGTGATTTAGACGATTTTGTTATCGGTTATCACCGGTGGCGTGTGTCTCAGTAGGGTAGACTGATAGCTATAAATGGTTAGTTGGTAAAACGGAAAGGAACTACCATGACCGAACTTGAGCAGCGGGCAACACAAATGCGCAAAGACATTGTTGCCATGATTGCAAAAGCGGGAAGCGGACACCCGGGTGGGTCGCTTTCAAGCGTCGAGATTATGATGGCTCTCTATTTTGGCGGTGTCATGAACCACGATCCTGCCAATCCCGATGACCCGAATCGCGACCGGTTTATTTTGGCGAAAGGTCATGCGGCTCCTGTTTTGTATACCACGCTTGCTCACGCTGGCTATTTTGCCCGCGAAGAGCTCATGACGCTTCGCCAGCTTGGCTCTCGTTTGCAGGGACATCCCGACTCAAACTTGCTGCCGGGTGTTGAGGTGTCAACAGGCTCGCTTGGTCAGGGTCTTTCGGTTGCCGCAGGCGCTGCGTCTGGTTTGAAGCTAGATCAGTCTGAGGCAACGGTCTTTACGCTGTTGGGCGATGGCGAATGCGAGGAAGGTCAAGTGTGGGAAGCTGCTATGTATGCAGCCCATTATGGACTTGATAACCTGGTTGCCATTGTTGACCGCAACGGACTTCAGATTGACGGCAAGACCGAAGACGTCATGGACCCGTCAAACCTGCGCGAAAAATTCAAGGCATTCCGCTGGGACGTACATGAAGTGGATGGCCATGATGTTGCCGCGCTTATTGACGTGCTGAACAAGGCCAAGGCTGCACACACGGGCAAGCCGCAGGTGGTTATTGCCCGCACGGTCAAGGGCAAAGGCGTGTCGTTTATGGAAAACCAGGCAGGCTGGCATGGTAAGGCTCCCAATGATGAGCAAACCAAAGCTGCGCTTGAAGAATTAGATGCACAGTAGGCAAAGGAGAGACATCGTGATGAAACGAGCTGATGAAGCACAAGCACAAGTAAAGCGTGCAACACGAGCTGCCTATGGTGAAACGTTGGTGCATCTTGCCCAAGAAGGTATGCCAGTTGTTGCTGTTGATGCAGACCTGACGGGGTCTACCACCACGAAGAAACTGGCGGATGCTGGTTTTGAAAACCGCTTGTTTAACTGCGGTATTGCCGAACAAAACATGGTTGACGTGGCGGCTGGTTTGGCCATCACGGGACACATTGCTTTTACGGGATCGTTCGCGGTCTTTGGTACGGGTCGCGCCTATGATCAAATTCGCAATACCGTCTGCTATAGCAATTTGAACGTGAAAATTGCCCCGACCCATGCTGGTATTTCGGTGGGTCCTGACGGCGGATCGCACCAGATGCTGGAGGATATCTCGCTCATGCGCGGACTTCCTAACATGCGCGTTTTGGTGCCGGCTGATTATGCCGCAGCCGCTTCTGCGCTGCGCATGGCTGCACAAACCCCCGGTCCGGTCTATGTGCGCATGGGTCGCGCTTCGGTGCCTGCGGTCTATGCTGATGGTGTAGAGCTTGAGATTGGTAAAGCGTATGTGCTGCGCGAAGGCACGGATGCAACCATTTTTGCGTGTGGCGTCATGGTTGACCAGGCGCTTCAAGCTGCTGAGCTGTTGGCAGCTGAGGGCATCAGTGCTGAGGTTGTTGACGTTTTTTCAATCAAGCCGCTTGATGAAGAGACTATTTTGGGCTCGCTTGCAAAGACGGGTCGTGCGGTTATTGCTGAAGAACACAGCGTCTATGGCGGCTTAGGTTCCGCTGTTGCTGAGCTAGCATCAGAACATGCGCCTGCCCCCTTAGAGTTTATTGGCATGCGTGACCGCTTTGGCAAATCGGGCGAATATCTTGAGTTGATGGACTACTTTAAGATGGACGCCGCTGCCATTGTTGAAGCTGTGAAGAGGGTTATTGCACGGTAACTGATCTGGTAAGATTACACGGTCGCAATATAAGTACTACTTGAACGGAGCATTCTGTGACATACGACATGAGCCAAGGTATGCCTGCGTATTCTGCGCGGCAGGCAACGTCGCAGTTATCGGCTGCTTTGCCTGAACTAGAAATCAATGACGTTAATCAGCAATTCGGTTTGCCGGTTATCACCTTTGATCACGTAACGAAAATTTATCCTGCTCAACCAAACAAACCTGCACTTGATGATATCTCGCTTCAGATTTATGCGGGCGAATTCGTGTTTTTGATTGGTCACTCAGGATCGGGTAAATCAACCTTTATTCGCATGCTGATTCGTGAGATTAAGCCAACGTCTGGCACGATTAAAGTAGCTGACGAAGATCTGACCACCATGCGCAATTGGCGTGTGCCGTATCTTCGCCGCAACATTGGCTGCGTGTTCCAGGACTTCAAGCTGCTTCCCAACAAGACGGTGTTTGAAAACGTCGCGTTTGCTCTTGAGGTAATTGGTAAATCGCGCCACGTCATTAAGACGCAAGTGCCTGAGGTGCTACGTTTGGTGGGCTTGCAAGATAAGCTGAACAAACGCCCTGATCAGCTCTCCGGTGGTGAGCAACAGCGTGTATCCATTGCGCGTGCAATTGTAAATCGTCCGCCGCTTCTGATTTGCGACGAGCCAACGGGTAACCTTGACCCGCAAACCTCACGCGGCATTATGGACTTGCTTGAGCGTATTAATCGCACGGGCACCACTGTTTTGGTAGCTACCCATGACCGTGAAATGGTAGACAACATGCGCCGTCGCGTTATCGCGCTTGATCGCGGCGTATTGACGCAAGACCGGGAAAGGGGAGTGTACCGAGTCAATGGCTAGTTTCTTCTATTTCCTCAGAGAGTCATTCACTGGCTTTTCGCGCAACTTATCAACTGCGCTTGGTTCTATTATTACCATTTTCTTATCGCTTTTGATTATTGGCATCTTCATGGTTGGCGGCTATGTGGTGGAAAACGTTGTCTCTTCAGTTGAGAGCGAAGTTTCCATTACCGCTTTTGTTGCAGATGATGCTTCTGAAGCAGACATAGAAAGTGTGGAGTCTTTTATCCGCGGACTTGAAGGTGTGCAGTCGGTAAGCTTTACCACGAAAGATCAGGCACTGGAGAACTTCCGTCAGACGTCAAACTCTGACATTATTGATACGCTGGACGGCCAGAACCCGCTTCCAGCATCCATTGACGTTGAGCTTTCGGATCCGCAAATGGTAGAGCAGGTTGCTGGTCAGATTGAGAGCAACACCACCTTCCAGCAGATCTGCGATGAGCCTGACAACCCGTCAGAATCACTCAAATATGGACAGCAAACGGTAGAGCGCCTGTTCACGCTTACGAACTACGTTCGCTATATTGGCGTGGCGTTGATTGCGCTTCTGATTTTCATTGCGCTCGTATTTATCAACAACACCATTCGCCTGGCTATTCTTGCTCGTCGCAAGGAGATTGCCATCATGCGTTTGGTTGGTGCGTCAAATGGCTTTATTCGCGGGCCGTTTTTGATGGAAGGCGCGTTGCATGCCGTCATCGGTGCAGCACTTGCCGTTGGTGTGCTTGAGCTGCTTCGCCATTTTGTTATGCCGAAGCTGCAGACGGCACTCATGTTCCTCAACTTTGATATTGGCACAAATGCCTTCCTGTTCATCTACGCACTGTTGGCAATTTCTGGCCTGGTCATTGGTTTGATCGGTTCTGCTTTCGCCATGCGTCGTTACTTGAAGGTTTAATCGCGGCGGTTTGTAGCTTTCATGGGTAAACATGCAAACAAATCTCCGCTGAATGCATCGGTTACGAAGACGCGCGCACGCAACATTCGCTTGCTGAAGCTGTTGGTGTGCGCGCTTTTGATCTGTGCGGCTTTTTTCGCAGGCTTTTTAATCCGCGGAGACAATGTGCTGCTTGGCTCGCTGGGCTTTCCCGGCTTAGCGGCACAAGATGCCAGTGCGCAAAAGACCGACACGCATGATTCGTCAACGCTTGATGGTCGCATGGCCGAAGTTGAGCAGATCCTGCAAGACGACAGTCTGGATCAGTACGACATTGAGACCGCAACCGAGAAGGTTATTGAGGCGCTGGCTGATACCACCGAAGATCCCTATCTGCGCTACTATTCGCCCTCACAGTATGAGACCATTTCGCAAGATATGGCCAACAACGTCGGGGGCGTTGGTGTGCTGTTCTCGGAGTACAAGGGCAAGACCTATGCGGTTGATGTCTTTGAGGGTTCCGAGGCGCAAAACGCCAATGTGGAACCGGGAGATTTCGTGGTAGCCATTGATGGCGATCGTTCGCATGATTGGACGGTGAGCGAGGTTACCTCAGCCCTGAAGGCAAAAAGTGGCGAAGACGTGGTCATCACGTGGCGTCATCCCTCGTCATTAGATGACGAAGGCGGTACTGAGTATCGAACGACGCTGACCTGTAGCGATTACACGGTGAAAAATGTGACCGCTGAGATGATTGGCACGGTTGGCTACATTCAGCTCAAGCAAATCACGCAAAACGCGGCTAGTTTGGTAGAAGACGCCATTGAACAGCTCAACAATGAGGGTGCTACGGCATTTGTGTTGGACATTCGCGATAATCCGGGTGGATATCTCACGCAAGCGGTGGACGTGGCAAGCTTGTTTATTCGCAGTGGTACTATTGTGCGCATCCAGACAAAAGATGCTGATGAGACGACGAAAAATGCCAATGGTACCGCCACCAGCTTGGTAACCGACAAGCCATTGGTTGTTTTAATTAACGAAAACACGGCTGCTTCTGCTGAGGTGTTGGCGGCCGCACTAGCTGACAATCAGCGCGCGACGTTGGTGGGAACGACTACGCTTGGAAAAGGGTCGGTGCAGGTAACGCGCGATCTGAGCTATGGTGCGGGACTTCGCTATACGGCTGCTTTGTATAAGTCACCGCTGGGACATGACATTGAAGGCGTTGGCGTGCAGCCAGAAATTGGCGTGGGGCTTTCTGAGGACGAAGACAACCAGAAGGCACTTGCAATAGAGACCGCACAAACGCTGGCAAGCGAGTAGTTTCGTGGGTCGTAAACGTTCTTCGGGCAGGCGCTCAACGAGAAGGCGCCCGCGCACCAATCCCTATGGCATTTTGCAGATGCAGCCAGCTGGCTATGGCTTCGTGCAAACCGCTGAGGGCATGTTTTATATTGCGACAAGCCACTTGGGCGGTGCGTTTGATGGCGACTACGTTGAGATTGCGCCGATTCGCCCCGTGAAGAGCGGCAACGGAGATCAGCAATCGCGCGTTTCGGCGAAAAAGCCACCTGCGCGCGTGGTGCGCGTAATTGATAGGACGCATGACACGATTCTGGGGCGCTATGAGATTGCTGAGCCGTTTGGCGTGGTAGTGCCGCAGGACAAGCGGATTCCGTATGACATCTTCACCATTCATGCTGAGCATCCTGATATTGCGCATGGGTCGCTTGTGCGCGTGCGCATCGTGGACTATCCCACGCGCCACAGCGCGGCAAGTGGGGTGATTGAGGAAGTCTTGGACGAAGGCGACATTGCGCAGTCTGCCATTGATGCGCTCATCACCAAACATAAGCTTGAGGTGCGGTTTTCCGATGCATCACTTGAACAGGCGCACGCGTGTGGGGTGGATGCAGCAGGCGCGAAAGCACTTGGGTATGAGGACATCACCGACCGGGTTATGTTTACCATTGACCCCACCGATGCGAAAGACTATGACGACGCACTCTCTTTTGACCAGGTAGAACGCAATGGAAAACCGTGCTGGCGGTTGGGCGTGCATATTGCGGATGTGGGCGCATATGTGCCGTGGGATTCCTCGCTTGATTTGGATGCGCGCCGTCGAGGTACGAGTGTGTATTTGGCTGATCGGGTGATTCCGATGTTGCCCGAGGTGCTCTCAAACGACGTGTGTTCGCTCAAACCTGGAGAGATTCGCCAAACGCTCAGTGTTGATGTGTATCTGGATGACCAGGCGCAGGTGTTAGACGTTGAGTTTTATCCGGCGCTGATTCGTTCAGCTGCTCGTCTGACATACGACGATGCGCTTTTGTTGCTACAAGCCGCCACGGCAGATGGTTTTGCGTCGGTGCTGCCTGAGCGCGGGGAGCTCTCGCGGTCGGTGTTAGTGGGCGTGGGTGTGCCTGAGCTGGTTGCGCGCCTTAAGGGACTTGATATGATGGCGAAGGCGCGCGCGGCTGCTCGTGCGGCGCAAGGTGGGATTGACTTTGAGCACCCCGAGGCCAAAGTGGTTTTGGGTGCGGATCACGAAGTTCTCACGGTTGAGCTGCGTTCGAAGAATGCAGCAACCATGTTAGTTGAAGAGGCAATGATTCTGGCGAACGAGCTGGTGGCTGCCTATACGTTTGAGCAGCAAGTACCCAGTTTGTATCGCGTGCATGAAGCTCCGGCCGCGGATACCCTGTCCGCGCTTGTGCCGCTCTTTGCGCAGTTTAGCTGGTTTAATGACATTGATACGCGCAAGTTTGTAGCGGGGGATACGCATCAGCTGCAGCGTGTTTTGGCTTTGGTTGAGGGACGCCTTGAGCATTACTTGGTGACCTCGCTGTTGTTGCGCGCCATGAAGCGTGCTCACTACGCGGCGCAGTGTGAGCCTCACTATGGACTTGGACTGGAGACGTATTCGCATTTTACGTCTCCCATTAGGCGCTATCCTGACTTGGTGGTACATCGTGCGCTGCGCTCGCAGCTGTTTGCGCACGAGTGCTTCGCCGCTTCGCAAAAAGCAGCTCTGAGCTGGCTTGCTGAGCATACGTCAAACACCGAGCGCATTGCCGAGACCGCAGCGCGGCAGTCGCAAGAAATCAAGATGATTGAGTACATGCAGCGCTTTGTGGGAACTATTTTTCCGGGCACCATTTCTGGTGTGACGCAGATGGGGCTGTTCGTGCAGCTTGAAAATACGATTGAGGGTCTGGTGAGCATACGCCGCCTTCCCGATGAGTATTATGTGCTTGATAGTGCAAAATACCAGCTCATTGGTGAAGAGAGCGAGACGGTGTATAGTCTTGGTCAGCGCGTATATGTCTGTGTTGAGGACGCCGATCCTGCTACGCGTAAGCTCAATTTTACGCTCTCAGATAAGGATGCCTATGAAGCGCAGCAGCTGGGTGCTGGTGCGGGCGAAGCGGGTAGTGCCGCATCTTGTGTGGAATAGATATAGTTTGACGTTCAAATACTTCGATTATCTAACTAAATACGATACGATGACGTAATCGCTGATACTTGTACGCACTGACAAGGGAACCTGTATGCAACGTCATTCGCTTTCAACGCACACCTATGAACAAATTAACGAATTGCTGTCCAAAACCTTCGCCACCATTTTGCGCGTTGAGGAAAAAGCAATCAGTCATGAGGGAAAGCAGTGTCTGACCATTGCTGAGCTGCACACGATTGAAGCCATTGGTCTGGATGGCAGCGTAGCCATGAAAGAAATTGCTGCACAGCTGGGCGTTACCATGGCAACCGCTACATCGGCAATTAACAAGTTGGTGGAAAAAGAGTATGCGCAGCGTGTTCGCCCGGAAGATGATCGGCGAAAAGTACTGGTTTCTCTGACGAAAAAAGGTCAGGCGGCCGCGCGCGCCCATGAACGCTTTCATCAGCAAATGATTGATGAGGCACTCTCGGGTTTGAGTACGGATGAGATTGGGGTCTTTACTGATGCGTTGGTCAAGATCAAAAGCTTTTTTGAGCGGCAAGAGACTCGCCTTGGTGACACTTGACGGATGCGGGTGCTCTTCGGCTGATGTGTGCGAAAAGCTCACTGGTGGTCGCGGTAAAATATGAGGTTATGAATGAGCATTTTACAATGCATGATGAGAGGCAGATAGGGTTTCAAAGATGAAAACACGCATAACAGAATTGTTGGGTATTGAGGTTCCGATTATTCAGGGTGCTATGGCGCGCATTGCAGATGGCAAGCTTGCTGCAGCGGTGAGCGAAGCGGGTGGTCTGGGAATTATCGCCTGTGGTGGCGCACCAGAAGCGTGGATTCGCGAACAGGTGAGCATTGCGCGTTCGCTCACAAACAAGCCACTTGGCGCAAACGTGATGCTCATGGATCCTGGTGCCGCTCAAACGGCAGAGCTCTTAACCGAACTGGGCATTGATGTCATTACAACCGGCGCAGGCTCTCCTGCAAATTTCTTGCCCATGTGGAAAGAAGCGGGCATCAAGGTCATCCCGGTAGTGGCTTCAACGGCGCTTGCGCAGCGCATGGAGCGTTTGGGGGTTGACGCGGTTGTTGCTGAAGGCACGGAATCGGGCGGCCATATTGGTGAGCTCACCACGATGGCGCTCGTGCCCAGTGTGTGCGCGTCGCTCTCAATCCCGGTTATTGGAGCAGGTGGTGTCGCAAATGGTCGCGGTATGGTTGCGGCGTTTGCGCTCGGTGCTGAAGCGGTGCAGATGGGTACGCGCTTTTTGACCGTTGAGGAGTGCAGCATTGCTGATGCTTACAAAGAGCGTGTTTTGGCGGCGAAGGACTCAGACACCATCGTCACGGGGCGTGGTAGTGGACATCCGGCTCGCTGCTTGAAGAACAAGTTCTCGCGCAAGGTTCGCTCGCTTGAAGCTGATATGGCAGCACACGGAGAAGAGCTGGAGCAGATGTATTTGGGTTCACTGAAGCGTGCAATTGATGGCGATGTGGACAACGGCTCCATGATGGCAGGACAAATTGCAGCATTGGTGCAAGAGCGCAAGACCGCGC
>CAJTML010000052.1 GCA_910577495.1 uncultured Eggerthellaceae bacterium | reverse complement strand
TGCTCGGCAACCTTTTTCTCTTCGTCTTCGCTCAGCGCGTCACTACGAATGAGTGCTCCACCCAAAACATCGTCGACGAACTTCCACGCACGATCAAACCACTCAAACTGATCAACACCTTTGCCGGCCTTGCCGAAGTAATTTGCCGTTGCTGCATACACCGGGGTCATGCCCATGTAATACAGGTCATTGCCCGCAAGCGTCGGCGCGTAGTCCAAAATGGTGGACTGCTCAACAACACCGGTAACAGCAATGCCGCGCTCACCAAGGACGCGCATCAAAACGGAGTTACGCATGGTGCCGTAGGATTCGCCATACAAATACAGCGGCGCGTTCCAGCGATGATGCGTGCTCAACCACGCAGCAATGCCGCGGGCGAAAGCATCAGCGTCGCCGTCAACGCCCCAGACCTTTTTGGGGTCATAGCCATCAGCGATCTTCGAATAACCGGTGCCCATAGCGTCCAAAAAGACCATGTCAGTAAAGGGCAGCATCGTCCAAGGATTGTCGACAGGCTGGGTCGGGCAGGGCAGTTGCTCCTGCTTGTCAATCGGCACGTGGCGCGGACCCATGCCGCCAACGTTAACCATGAACGATGATCCGCCAGGGCCGCCATTCCACAAGAACGTGACCGGGCGATCCGTCTTGTCAGCCTCGTCGGTGACATATGACAGCGCAAACATGTGGCCGATCAGCGTGCTGTCGTCTTCGTTGAGCTGTAAGCATTCAGCGGTTGCCTCGTAGTCAAGTGACTGGGTACCATTTGACCAGGTGCGCTTAATGCTTGCAGGCTCAGGTACGGGAGCCGCGACAGCCTTTTGCTGCTTGCCGTCTCCGATAGTCACGGTAAATGAATTTGTCGTTTCACTCATAAGTACAAGCTCCTTAGGTTGTTTGCTTGTTATTACTAAAATCATGCGCACTGCCCGCAACCTTGCTGCGGCACAACAACTTCAAGCAGCGCGCGTAATGCGTGCCTGCTACAGCGTGATGTCGCGCTTCAAAACATGCGCGATGAGGTAGTAGTAAATAAAACCAATCACGATCCAGATTGCGCCAACAGTGAGCGCCACTTCTTTAACCGACAGCATGATGGCGAAACAAATGATTGCGCCCAGCGTCGGGAAAATCAGGTGCATGAACAGCGCCTTTGGACCTTTGCGCTCCTTGAGCTTGAACCAGCAATAAATGATGACGCACAAGTTGAGCAGACCATACGTTGCCAGCGCGCCGAAGTTGGAGATCTTCGCCACGGTATTCATGTCAATACCGGCGAAGTGCACAACCAACGTGAGCACCACCGACAGCGCGATGATAAAGATGACCGCGTTAATCGGCGAATTCGTGCGCTTGCTCATCTTGCCCATGAACTTAGGAAGCGTGCCACCGTTCGCCATAGTAAACATCACGAACGCGATAGAGTTTTGCTGGGCAATTGCGGTAAACACACCTTGTGCCAGCGCCACACCAACCGCGCACAGAATTGCCAGCCACGGACCGGTGATCATACGCGCGACTACGTAGAATGCGTTGTCGGTATTGTTGGCGAAGTTTGCACCCGTCGGATCAATGCAGGTTGCAATAAAGCACTGTGCCACGTAGAGCACGCACAGCACGAGCGCCATCACCATCATGGCACGGCCAGGACCGTGCTTCGGGTCGTCTGCTTCTTGGGTCAGCGTTGCAATAGCACCAAAGCCGACATAAGACATAACAGCCAACGACACAGCTGACATCGTGCCGCCGAAGTCGAACTTCGCCGGATTTACCACGTTAGTCAGCGAGAAGCTGCTGGTCTCAGGATGGCCGACAATGTAGACCACGCCAAATACCACGAAGATTCCCAAGATAACCAACTGCGCAATCAGCGCGATCTTGTTGACCACCATGGCAGTCTTCATGCCAATCAGCGAAACAATGCCAACCACAATCAAGAAGGCAAAGCACAGCACCAAAATTGGAATCTCAGGCACCAGCGAATGGATTGCAATAGCTGCAATCAAATACACCAGCGTTGGGCTGACCAGGTACTGCAACAACATCAGCCAGCCAGCGATAAAGCCCATGGGCTTGCCCATAATGTGGCTGACGTAGGTAAAGATTGAACCCGATGACGGGAAGTGCTCAATCATAATTCCAAACGAAAAGACCGAGAACAGCACCGCCACAAAGCCAATCAAAAATGCCAGTGTTGGCATGCCGCCAGAATCAGCAAACACGCCACCATAAATGGCCATTGGCGAAATAGGAACCATGCAGATCAAGCCCCAAATCACCATGTCGGGCACCGTCAGCGTACGCTTGAACGGAGAGTTGCCCTTGGCAGGCTGGGTGGTACCAGCCGCCACAGATGCGGGCTTCGCCGTTTTGGCTTGCGCTGCGGCAACCTGCACCTTATTTGAATTAGTAGTCATTTCTTCTCACACCTGCCTCAGAGTGAGCCCACCCCCGCTTCGCCCTTTTATTGACGAAGCGGGTGTAAGCCTTAATCTTGTTACTTACTTCTGGTCTTTTGAGTCAGAAGCGTCTTTGCCAGGTTTCTTCGGTGTCGAAGCTTCGTGATGATCTTTCGTTGCGGCATGGGATTGTTTTGCTGCTGCGGTTGTCTCTTTGACTTCGCGCTTTGCAGTTTCCAGATCCGAATATGCCTCAACTTGCTCCTTGTACGCTTCGGCTTCAACTGCGTAGTCATGAGCTTGCTGCTTCGCCTGCGCCTCTAATGCCTCAGCCTTCTGTTCTGCAGCGGCTGCTTTCTTTGCTGCTGCCGTTACATCACGGGGGATTTTGACCGCTTCAACTTCTTCAGCTGATGCTGCAGGCACCCCTACTTCGGGTTGCACCGGCGCTGTTTCAAGCGCGCGAATTCCCTTTTTCAGACCAGCGGTTTTTGCGGTTGGCAAGCCTGCTTTGTAAGAAATCATGGTCGGCTGGCTCATAACAGCTACGCCCATTGCGGTGTTTGAAACACCGTTGGTTTTAACTGGACGATTGATTGCTGCCGGGTCGTCGCCTGCTTCGATAGAAGGTGATGAGGGATGATGTCCGCCATGGCCTAAGTACTCATCAGGAAGCACGATTTGCTCGTTGGGGTTCCAGAGTTTCTTAATAGGCATACCCATGGGGTTTTGGCCTTCGCTCATCATTTCAGACGGAACGTTCGACAAAACTTTGCCCGGCTTCTTCAAGCCTTCAATTTGCCAGGTAAATGGAGCGAATACGTTGGATTCGTCAACCCAGTTATGACGCTTGGACATCTGATACATGATGAAGCAGATTGCAAACGTAACCAGGATGATTGCCACGATAACGCTGACGTATACAACCGGGCTGCCCACTTCTTCTGCTACCTGAGCAGGAGGAATGATTGCCAAGACGATGCCAAACACGCACGCAATAAGACCAACGCCTGCTACCAGGTAGGCACCAAACGTGCCGCCCGGAACCTTGAACAGACGCGGACGATTCGGTTGGTCGTGACGCAGTTTCAAGAACGAAACGAACATCAAGACGTAGTACATCATGTACAGAATCGTGATGGCTTGGGTAATCAGAATAACGAAGCCTTCAATGTTTGGAATCAAGAATACCAAGAACGCAACAGCAGTCATGAAGCCCATCTGCATGTACATCAAACGACTTGGCATGCCATGCTTGTTGTTGTTCTGCATGAACTTCGGCAAAAAGCCTGAACGACCAGCTTGGCCAAGCATGAATGACGGACCTGCAAGGTTGGTTACCAATGAAGCCATGGAAGCACCAAGGCCGACCCATACGAATGCAACGTAAATCCACGGGCAGTTGAAGCATTCGCCTAAAATACGGTAGGTCTGATACAAGCCATAAACCAGGTTCATCTCACGCACTGGCGTGACGATAGCGATACATAACGTACCAGCGATGAAGATGATCAGCGTCAAGATCATAGCGATAAAGATTGACATCGGGAATTCTTTTTGCGGCTTCTTTAACTGCTTGATGTGAGCAGCATTCATATCAATGCCTGCGAAGCTGAAGAACACGCCTGCAGCAAGCGCGAGCGTTGATAGACCGTGCCACTCAGGAAGCAGATTCTGAGGCGCAAAATCGACATTTGAAACGTGACCCTGTGCCAACCAAACGCACGTCATAATGACCATAAAGCCCAGCGGAATAAACGTACCAATAATTACGCCGTACTTGGTAAGGCCAGCAAACGCTTTAACGCCTTTTGTTGAAACCCAGGTCAAGCCCCAATAATACGCCAGCCATGCAATCATGATGAGCAGCTGGTATTGCGGGTGGTTCATGAAGTTGACTGCCCAGTCCCAATCGGGTGTGTAAAAACCGATCGTGGCTGCTGAGGAAGCAACACCTGAACCGAAGTTAATAGATGTTTGGAACCAAAGAATCAGCAGACAAGAAAATGCGAAACCAGGCCCAAGTGCCTCGCCTACCCAACGGAAGATGCCGCCACGCTGACCCCAGCCGGAAGCCAGCTCAGCTGCAACCAAACCCGTCGGTAAGAAAAACACCAGTGCGCCGATGATAAAGAGCGTGATAGACGACAAGCCATAGTACGCTTGCTGGACGTCGTTAGCTACGCTACCAATGATGGTCACGTTCATCATGACGAGTGCCATCAATGAAATGTAGTTGCCCGTGTTCTTTTTCGCCGGTGCAGCCGTTGATTTCGCGGATGATGCATGAGATGTACTCATAGCTTACCCCTTACTCGAAATTGGCCGCGCAACAAGATATAAGCTGCCCGCGCTACATCTTGTTACCTGTACAAACACGTCGGAGACAGCGTGGCAAACCTAGGATTTTCGCCACGTGCTTCGAATACGTCTCTAGTTTGCGCGCGATGGTTTTCAAGGGGTAAGCACACAAGTTGTTTGTTTGCTTCGCGTCAAGTAATCGATGACGTACTAACACCAAAAATGGCTCTGAACTGCATATTTTCAGTCATCATTTAGTGTTTTACTCATATTATATGCATACACCGTACAGCTTTTTGCATACGTGGTGCGCTGACCAGCGGTGGCCACGGGGCACCACCGCGCTGACCTGCGGCTGGGGTGGCGGCGCGCTGGACTGTGGCTGGG
This sequence comes from uncultured Eggerthellaceae bacterium, assembly GCA_910577495.1. GTDB lineage: Bacteria > Actinomycetota > Coriobacteriia > Coriobacteriales > Eggerthellaceae > Xiamenia. Next base: position 9,096 of record CAJTML010000052.1, on the reverse strand, counting down.
GCGGCGCGCTGGATTGTGGCTGGGGTAAGTTTTGGTCACTGAAGGTAGGTTTTGTGCAAGTTAGCACGAGATTACGGCTACCAACAAAAATGCCTGTCCAGAGAACACCCTTCTGAACAGGCATTTTATAAATTTACTTAAAGCGGTCCTGCGCTTTCAGCCTTCGCCGTGCACAAAACCCACCCTCATTGACCAAAACGCTCACAAAGCGGCCTCGGCGCCAACCCGGCAGCGCAGCCGCAAGCACAAGTCAACAAGCGCGACCGGCGTGCCGGCAGCCAGCGCGCGAGCAACCAGACATGCTAGCAACCAGCCGCGCCCAACACTTAGCGCGTGTTGCTCACGTAAGGCACCTTGTCCTTGAGCAGTACGTCGTGTGCGCCACCCTCAACAATGGAGGTTGCAGACACCAGCGTCAGCTTCGCCTTATCCTGGAACTCAGGAATGGTCAGTGCGCCGCAGTTGCACATGGTGGAGCGCAACTTCAGCAGCGTCACATCCATGTTGTCCTTCAAGCTACCAGCGTAGGGCACATATGAATCAACGCCCTCTTCAAAGGAAAGCGACTTCTTCGCGCCGCCCAGGTCATAGCGACCCCAGTTGCGAGCGCGGGCAGAACCTTCGCCCCAGTACTCTTTCATGTAGGTGCCGTTGACCATCACTTTGTTGGAAGGAGACTCGTCGAAGCGGGCGAAGTAGCGACCCAACATGACGAAGTCGGCACCCATGGCAAGTGCCAGCGAGATGTGGTGGTCATACACGATGCCGCCGTCGGAGCAGATCGGGATATAAACGCCCGTCTCGCGGAAGTACTCGTCGCGCGCCTTGGCAACCTCAATGGTGGCCGTTGCTTGTCCGCGACCGATACCTTTGGTCTCACGCGTGATACAGATGGAGCCGCCGCCGATGCCGATCTTAATAAAGTCGGCGCCCGCGTCAGCCAGGAAGCGGAAGCCCTCAGCGTCAACCACGTTACCAGCACCAATCTTGACCGCGTCTCCGTAGTGCTCGCGAACCCACTCAATAGTCAGCTTCTGCCAGTCAGAATAGCCCTCCGAGCTGTCGATGCACAAAATGTCAACGCCCGCGTCCACCAGCGCTGGCACGCGATCCGCGTAGTCACGCGAGTTGATGCCCGCACCTACCATGTAGCGCTTGTGCTCATCCAGCATCTCGTTGGGGTTTGACTTGTGCGAATCGTAGTCCTTGCGGAATACCAGGCTGACCAGGCAATCGTCCTCATCAACAACCGGCAGCGAGTTCAACTTGTGGTCCCAAATGATGTCATTTGCAGCTTTAAGCGTTACGCCATCTTGCGCCACAATAAGCTTCTCGCGCGGGGTCATAAAGTCGGCAACCTTCTCATCCAAGCTCATGCGTGAGAGACGATAATCGCGCTCAGTCACCACACCCAAAAGCTTGCCGTGCGGGTCTCCCCCCTCAGTCACCGGCATCGTGGAGTGACCATGGCGCTCTTTGAGTTCAACCACATCTCCAAGCGTCATATCAGGTGAGAGGTTTGCGTCTGACGTAACAAAACCAGCTTTGTAGTCCTTGACACGCGCCACCATTGCAGCCTCATCCTCAATGGATTGGTTGCCATAAATAAACGACAAACCACCTTCGGTTGCCAGGGCAACAGCCATGCGATCATCAGATACAGCCGCCATAATTGCCGAAACCATCGGGGTGTTGAGGCTCATAGGACACTCTTCTTCGCCCTTGCGATATTTCACCAGCGGGGTTTTCAAGCTCACCTTGGCCGGCACGCAATCAGCAGGCGTGTGACCCGGTACCAAGAGGTACTCATTAAAAGTGCGAGACGGTTCGTCGAAATAAAATGCCATGGGGATCTCCTTGACTTCAAAAGACACCTTTTGGCTATTATAGCCAGCTAATTGCACTTTCTGTGCCTCGCTCATACAAATTCCCATCAACACAAAAAACGCGCCGGTGAGAGCGGCGCGTTTGGGAGGGATATGCTGCACGAACAAGGTGGCGAACGTGCGTGCAACCAAGCTGCAGAACCTGGCGAAGGAGTTCGCGTATGGCGAAGGTTTCTACGAAGAAATCTGCACTTTGTCATTTTCGTCGCAAAACCGCTATTTCACTAGCACAGCGTCTTTAAGCTATTCTTTTGCGACACGGGGTTGCTTATGGCCAAGCTGGGACAGGGCGCATACGTCCCTTGATAACGTCTTGAAAGTAGAAGCATGGGATCTTGCCTACGCGTATGTATTTTGCAGGAGCAACACTGCCATTGAAATTAGTATCCCTGAGGGACGCACAACCGATTGCACTATCGCCTACATGCCTTGGTACATGATTTCGTTCGTGAAGCCCGAAACGCTTCCCGACTCATATGTCGTGTCACTGCCCGAATAGACGACACCTGCTCATGACGATGTCGAAGTCCACTCTGGGCTGATTCGCTACAGCGCCATCCAGGTCTGCACGATCGGCGCATATCCCGCAATGATGACCAGCAGAATCAGCACGGGCAACACGTAGCGAAGATACGGCAGAATCTTGTGCGGGAAACGCATGCCGTCGCCCGTGTCGGCTTCCGCCAGGAAGTTCTGAAAGCCCCAGCCGCGCTTCGACGTACAGAACAGCAGAAACACAAGCGCTCCCAGCGGCAGCACGTTATTGGAGACCAGGAAGTCCTCAATTGCTTGAATGTTGCCAATGCCCGGTACATCAATGCCCGCCCATACGTTAAAGCCCAGCACGCACGGCATCGACAGCAACGCCAACAACACGCCGTTGACCAGGCACGCGCGGTTTCTTGACCATCCCCACTGGTCAATGGAGAAGCTCATGATGTTTTCGAACACCGCAATAATGGTGGAAAGCGCCGCTGACGCCATAAAGATAAAGAACAGCGTGCACCACAGCTGCCCGAGCGGCATCTGCGCAAACACACTTGGCAGCGTGATAAAGATCAGCCCCGGACCGCTTCCCGGCTCTACACCAAAGGCAAAGCACGCCGGGAAAATGATGAGACCCGCCATGAGCGCCACGAGCGTATCCAGACCCGCAATGCGCACCGCCTCGCCGGTGAGCGCGAATCGTTTATCCACGTAGCTGCCGAAAATGGACATTGAACCAATGCCAACCGACACGGTAAAGAAGGCTTGCCCCATAGCGGCGAAGACCGCATCCACAAACGTGCCCCAGCCGCCTTCGAACAGTTTGCCGAAGTCAGGCATCAGGTAAAATGCCAGGCCTTCCTCAGCGCCAGGCAAGGTCACCGCACGCACGCACAAGACCAACAGCACCACAAACAGCGCCATCATCATGACTTTCGTAATGCGCTCAACACCATTTTTCAGACCCGCGCGCGTCACAAGCACACCAATGAGCACAACCGCCAGCATAAACCCGCCCATCAGCACCGGATCGGCAAGCATGCCATCAAACACGCCATTAACAGCGGGCGCATCCATACCATCAAAGGTGTTGCCCGCGCTAAAGACTGCATAGGCCAGCATCCAACCTGCCACCGTGGTGTAAAACATCATGAGCAGGTAATTGCCCGCAAGCGCTGCCCACTTAAAACGATGCCACTTCGTGCCCGCAGGCTCAAGTTCGTCAAAACTGCGCGCTACACCTTTTTGGCTGGCACGTCCAACGGAAAACTCCATGACCAAAATAGGCAGGGCGAATACCGCCAAAAACAGCAGATACATAAGCACAAATGCCGCGCCGCCATACTGACCAGTGATATAGGGAAAACGCCATACGTTTCCCAGACCAATTGCGCATCCTGCGCTAATCAAAATAAAGCCTAAGCGAGAGCCAAATTGTTCACGTGACGACACGTTGTCCTCTTTCATTATCGAAGCTATTTACTCAGCATTTACAGCGTTCTGCCTATGATACCTTGTTGCGCGCCTTATCTGGTTAGAGGTTGGCATCTCGTAAAAATGCACAATATCCCTTATACGCCTCATAGATGTCCGCCTTGCTGGTGACCTCCCACGGCGAATGCATGGACAACACCGGCACACCCGAGTCAATCACATCCATACCATACTCGGCCGGAATATACGCAATCGTTCCGCCGCCGCCCGCATCAACACGTCCCAGCTCAGCTGTCTGGAACGCCACGTGCGCCTCATCCATAATATGGCGAATATGGGCGACATATTCAGCACGCGCATCGTTTGATCCGCTCTTACCGCGCGCGCCTGTGTACTTGTTAAACACCAGGCCATGCCCCAAATAGGCTGAATTCTTCGCCTCAAAAACACCCGGGTAAGCCGGGTCAAATCCCGCAGACACATCCGACGAAAGCATGCGAGAGTTACCGAGCGCATGGCGAAGCGCCAACGCACCCGTCTCACCTGCCAACTCCATGATCTCAGCCACCGTGTTTTCGAAGAAACGCGAGGTCATGCCGGACGCACCAACGCTTCCAATCTCCTCTTTGTCCACCAAAATGCACACGCCAGTGGTCTCAAGCTGCTCGTCAGCAACGGACATTTGCGCCTCAAGCGAAGTGTACGCACACACGCGGTCATCTTGGCCGTACCCGATGACCATAGAGCGGTCAAAGCCCAGATCACGCGCGCGTCCAGCCGGAACTACTTCCAGTTCAGCCGAGAGAAAGTCCTCTTCTTCAATACCGTATTTGTCGAAGAGCAGCTTGAGCGCAAACGCTTTGACCGGCTCTTTTGCATCGGCGCTGTCTGGTGCGTCGCTAGCTTCATCGCTAGCGCCTTCGCCCGCTGCCTCATCCGACTCAATCACGAGCGGACGGTTGCCAATGAGCAGATCCAGCGCTTCGCCTTCTACCACCTCAGAAGCGGTTTTGCTCATCTGCTTGTTCGCCAGGTGAATGAGCAAGTCAGTCACGCAAAAGACCGGGTCAGCGGCATCTTCGCCCACACATACCTCAACTACGCTGCCATCCTTTTTGGCAACCACACCATGAATTGCCAGCGGCAGCGTCACCCATTGGTAGTGCTTGATGCCGCCATAGTAATGCGTGTCCAACAGCGCGAAATCATTGGCCTCGTAGAGTGGGTTTTGCTTGATGTCTAAGCGCGGCGAGTCAATGTGTGCGCCCAAAATGTTCATGCCCGCCTCAAGCGGACGCGTCCCCAGCTGCACCAACATGACCGCTTTGTTTTGCGCAACCGCCCAGACCTTATCACCTGCTTGCAGCTTCGTGCCGCTGGCAAGCGCCTCATCAAGCGAGATATACCCGCATGCCTTCGCACGCTCAAGGGCTGTCTTCGCACATTCGCGCTCGGTCTTATTGTCTGAAATGAAATTCTTATATGCCTCAGCCAGGTTTTCCAGCTGCTCAAAATCTGTTGGGGTATAGCTTTTCCAGGCGCAGGGTCGCTCCATGTTTCGCCATCCTTTCCCTTGGTGTACGCGTCGCTTTTATGACGTATTTCATCCTCATATATTAACCTTTTGTGAAGATCGCTTCCCTGTCAGTTCGCCGAACTCACAAGTTCAAGTAACCTACCTCATTGAACACAACTTACTTCGTTATGACATGGCGCATTCGCGCTCGGGAGCACCTTGAAAGGCAGGCGATATGTTACAGCTTGTCGATGTTTGCAAGTCCTACGTTACGCAAAGTTTTACGCAAACCGCACTGGATCACGTCTCGGTTGCGTTTCGCGATAACGAATTCGTAGCCGTGCTTGGCCCCTCGGGTTCAGGCAAAACCACCATGCTCAATATTATTGGTGGCTTGGATCACTATGATTCGGGCGACCTCATCATTGATGGCGTCTCCACCAAGCAGTACAAAGACCGCGATTGGGACACGTATCGCAACAACCGCATTGGCTTTGTCTTCCAAAGCTACAACCTCATTCCGCACCAGACGGTGCTGGCAAACGTTGAGCTGGCGCTGACACTTTCGGGTGTGTCGCGCGATGAACGTCGAACGCGTGCCGTTGATGCACTCAAACGCGTAGGTCTTAGCGAACACATCAATAAAAAGCCCAGTCAACTCTCTGGCGGCCAGATGCAACGCGTGGCCATTGCGCGCGCCCTCATCAACGACCCCGAGATCTTGCTGGCTGACGAGCCCACCGGTGCACTTGACTCCAAAACCAGCGTGCAGATCATGGATCTGCTGACCGAGATTGCAAACGACCGCCTGGTCATCATGGTCACACACAACCCTGAGCTGGCCGAACAGTATGCCACGCGCATCGTCAACCTCTCAGACGGCGTCATTCGCTCAGACACCGACCCCTTCGACCCCGCAACCGAGATCAACGAGCGCGCCGCCAAGCCAGTGCGTCGCACGAAGATGTCGTTTCTCACCGCACTTTCGCTCTCGTTTAAAAACCTCATGACCAAAAAGGGCCGCACGCTCATGACCGCGTTTGCTGGCTCTATTGGCATTATCGGCATTGCGGCCATTTTGTCGCTGGCAAACGGCGTCAACAACTACATCAAGACCGTTGAGGAAGAGACGCTCTCTGAATACCCGCTGCAGATTTACTCACAGGGCTTCGACATGACCTCCATGCTGCTCTCAACTGGTGTTGAAGGCACCTCAGATGATGCGGCTTCCTCCGACACATCTGATGGCGCCGGCATGCCTCTCAATCCTATGGCTGCCGAACCCGTTGAAGATGGCGAAGTGGGCATTGCTGAAATGATGACCACCATGTTTGGCTCCATCGGGTCAAATGACCTGGCCAGCCTCAAAGAATTTTTGGATAGTGGCGAAAGTGGCATTGAACCCTACGTGAATGCCATCGAATACACCTATAACGTCACCCCGCTCATTTTTGGGTCGAACGCAGCTGACTTGCATCAGGTCAACCCCGATGTGTCTATGCGCATGCTTGGCATTGGATCAGGTACGTCATCAAACTCACTCGTGTCATCTATGATGAGCACCGACACGTTTTACGAGATGCCCGCCGATGAACACCTCTACGAGACTCAATACAACATCAAGGCTGGTAGATGGCCTGAAAACTACAACGAGGTCGTGCTGGTTACCACGCAAAGCGGCCGCATTTCTGACTTCATGCTCTACACGCTTGGCCTACGCGACACCGCTGAGCTGGATAGCATGGTTCGCCAGTTTTCCGCGGATGAAGAAGTGGATGTGCCAACCGACATTGAGCCAGTTCCCTACGACGAGGTGCTTGGCATCACGTTTAAGCTGGTCAACCAGTGCGATCTGTACACCTACGACGCTGATTACGATGTCTGGGTGGACAAGTCAGACGACGACGCCTACCTGCAAAACCTCATCGAGCAGGGCGAAACCATCCATATCGTTGGTATCGTCAGCCCTGATCCAGACGCCACCGCTACCATGCTCAGCCCCGGCATCAACTACCCTGCCTCCCTCACCGACCACGTTATTGAGGTTGCCGGCCAAAGCCAAATCGTCAAAGATCAGCTGGCCGAGCCCACCATCAACGTCTTCACCGGCGTGGCATTCGCCGACGAAGAGCAAAACGAGCGCGATTCTTTCGACATGAGTTCGCTTTTCACGGTTGACGAAGAGGCGCTGCAAGCCGCCTTCACGGTGGACGAAGACGCCATTACCGCAGGTCTTGGCAACTTAGAGATTGACACCTCAGCGCTCAATATTGATCCGTCCTCCCTGCCCGCCTTCGACCCATCCACGCTCAATATCAACCCCCAGCTTGATATGAGCAAGCTGGATCTGGACTTCAGCGACCTTTCGCTGGATCTGTCGGGTGTATCCATGGCGGGTGCGGTAAATACCGAGGAGCTGGGATCCAAGCTTACGGGTGCGCTCGGTGCAGCGCTTGCGGGCTTCCCGACTTGGTACCAACAGCATGCCACCGAGTTTGTTGGCGAAAACGCCCTGCAAGATGCCATGACAGCGTACCTGTCAAGCGAGGAAGTTCGCACGCAGATGTCGCAGGCTATTGGCGAGGCGCTGGCAAGCTCCCTTGATACCGAGCTTTTGCAAACCCAGATCAGTTCCGCCGTTGCCAGCCAGCTGCAACCCCAAATTGAGGCGAAGATTCAGCAGTCGCTGGCACCCGCCATTGAAAGTGCACTGAAGGCTTCTTTGGAATCCGCGCTGCAAACCGCACTGGCCAACTATATGCAAACCGCCATGACTGCCGCAGGTCAGCAGATGGCCGCAGCGCTGGAATCGCAGATCAACGCGTATATGCAAAACATGACCTCGCAGCTGCAGACCAACATGCAAAACGCGCTCAATGTGGACACCTCCGCTTTCGAGAACGCCTTTAGCATGAACATGGACGAGCAGGAACTCACCGAGCTCATGATGTCGTTTATGAGTGTTGAGGATGCCTCCTACGACAACAACTTAAGCAAGCTTGGTTATGCCGACAAGAACAGTCCCTCCGGCATCGACATCTACCCCATTGATTTTGAGTCAAAATCAGAAGTCATCAAGATCCTGGATGATTACAACGATCGCAGGAAGGCAGATGGCGAAGAAGACAAGGTCATCACCTACACTGACTTCGTGGGCACCCTCATGGCTTCGGTTACCGACATCGTCAATATGATCAGTTATGTACTGGTGGCATTTGTGGCTATTTCGCTGGTGGTAAGCTCCATCATGATTGGCGTCATCACCTACATCAGCGTGCTTGAGCGCAAGAAAGAGATCGGCATTCTGCGCTCAATCGGCGCCAGCAAAGGCGACATCAGCCGCGTCTTTAACGCCGAGACCATCATCGTGGGCTTTACTGCAGGCATCATTGGCATCGGGTTGACCGCGCTTGCCTGCATCCCGGTCAACGCCATCGTATACTCGCTCTTCGATGTGCCCAACGTTGCGCTTCTGCCTTGGCAGGCGGCCATCATCCTTGTGGCCATCAGCGTGGGTCTTACGTTCTTAGCAGGCCTGATTCCGTCAAGTGCTGCGGCTCGCGAAGATCCAGTTGAAGCACTGCGCAGCGAATAACACATCTCTACTTGCGGCTTGACCGGGGGCGCCAGGCTCGGGCAATCCTGATGGGTGCGCAGGCGCGGCTTAGGCGGAGGGCGCCAGGCTCGGGCAATCCTGAGCTCGCACGAACGTGCCATAAGGGCACGTTCGGCTCGTGCGGAATCTCGCGTGGCGCCCCCGTCTAAGCCGCTGCC
>CAJTML010000051.1 GCA_910577495.1 uncultured Eggerthellaceae bacterium | reverse complement strand
CATAGCCAGCAAGTCCTCATAGGTAAATGACTTGGTCTCGTTTGCACCGGTGATGGTGAGCGCCCACTCATCCATATTGATCTCGGTCGTTGAAGCCGGACCGTCATATGCCTTCCAGTTGTCAACGATAAACATGTCAGACTCTTCAAGAACAGGCTGCGTGAGTTCTACCTCTAAGCCCATGTCCTTATCAAGGCTGATCTCAGTGATATGGCCGCCGTCCCAACCGCGTGAGTCAAGCCAACGAATAACGCCAGCGTCGTTGCCGCCCGGATAGCCACCAAGCTGCGGCGAATACTTGAATTCGTCATAAAGCACGAAGTGTTCGTCATCAGCAGAGCCACCAAAAATCGGCTCTGAATCCGGATTGATGGCATGGCAGCTCCAGCAGTTGCCATTGTCTTCGTTTACAAACGTTGCATTGTTGTAGTGATATGCATGCAGCAGGTCGCCCAGGTACGGTCCAACGCGAGCAGCATGCAACCGATGACAAGTCAGGCAGTCATCGATGCGAGCTTTTTGACCGTAACCTGGTTGATAGGTCCAAATGTGACGATAGTCAGGACTCAGGTTCTCAACCAGCGCGTAGATATCATCATGGCAAGAATCGCAGCCGCGATTGCCGGTATTCAAAAACTCAGTGTTAATAAGGGAGTCCGGGAAATAGCCAGAATCATTTGAAACATTCTTCGCTACGGCGGTGGTATCCCCCTCGGTTGTTGCCAGCGTGGCTTGTTTTTCGCCAACCGTTGTGGTTTCTGCCTTGCTTGGGGCACATCCAGCAGCAACTAACATAAGAGATGAAACTAAAACGCACGCTCCAACCACCAAAGCGATTTTATTCCTCTTCCGCATTCCTTGCCCTCCTTTCTTAATTCCTTCGCGCACAGCGCTTCTACGTGTACGCCAAGCCTCTCCTTTATTCGCCTTTCACCTGTTCATGCGGCAATTCTCTCCTCTCTCCTCAGCGATAAAACAGGTGTTTTCGGGAATAACGAGAGCATAGATTTCACCAAATCCGCCGTCATCCACAGTTCGTATTGAATGCGTCGGACAAATATCAACAGTTGCTGTTGATTCGCTTTTCAACTCTCAACAATGAGTGTTGATGACGCCATCTCACGCGAAATTTATGCTGGATTTATCCAAAATGTGTCGCTCAAGATGTGACACCCGAAACACAAAGAGGAGGATTTCATGCTCAAGTCTGCAAAAACACTTACCGCCACGCTTGCCTGTGCGCTTTTGTGTGGTTGCCTGTTTAGCTGCGCGCAAACACAAACACAAGACCCAGCATCCCTAGATGCATTTGGCGAATCCTATACGCAAGCCTCAGAGGCCATTGCTGAGCGCGTTGATGACCCGACGCTGTTAGCCATCCGCTCCGATGAGACAACGTACGGCGAAGCGCCGCGCTGGACCTATCTTTACGGTTCACAAGAAAACTCATTTATGTACACGGTAGAAGATGGTGACGAAGGCTACCAAGCAAGCACCTACGGGCGCCTTGAGTGGCCTGCCAACAGCTGGGAAAGCGTGCCTGACCCCAGCGAAGTGATCGTCGGCGCACAGGAGGCACTGGAAAAGGTGCGCGAAATTCACGCCAGCGAAGGCCCGATTGAAAACTATCAGATCAACCTCGTGCTGTTCCTCTCTGGCGACGGCACGGTGGACGCCTCAACCAACCCTATGCACTGGGAAGTGATTGTCAACGCCGCTGACGATGCAGCCGCAGAAACTACTGATGAAGCGGCGGGCGAAGATGCCGCCGATACAACCGCAACCGAAACACCTTCGGGAACGTGCTACACCGTAGATGCCATCACGGGAGACGTTGCGCAAAAGGTCGTGGCTGATGACAACGCGGAAGACGAAGACGCTGAACTGCCCTCAAACTTAGCGCAGCGCCAAGCAGAGCAAGCGGCTTAACGCCCCTTTTCTTCTTTTGTCCCCTCCTCTATCACGCTCATAAGTTCCGCGTGCGAGTGAACTCCTAACTTCACGTGGATCTTATGAGTGTGAGAGCGAACCGTAGCCATAGTGATAAAGAGCTCTTCGGTAATCTGTTGAGGGGTTTTACCCTGCGCGAACATATGCAGGATCTCACCTTCGCGCGTAGAGAGTCCATACTGTTCCACCAACGACTCAGCACGCTGGGTCACCCACACGTCATCATATTTGCGCGGTGCGCGTTTCTCTTCCATCCCCCACAAAAGTGCAGCACGGCGGTCATCACCCGTCCAAAACGTAGCTGCAATCAAAATCACAAAGGCAAACGCGGTGAGATACACCATGGCATCGAGGTGCAACAAGCCCAAACTGCGAATGGCACTTGAGAGTGCATCGCCAAACAAAAAGCCTGATGCCGCAACCGAAATGCCCAAAGCGCTCACCTTGATGGGATCAAAACACGCACGCTTACTAATGGCCACGCATGCCAGCAAAAACACTAGGTAGAAGTTCAACGTGGCGCATTCGCCCACCACAACAGAAACGTTGGCCATATACTGATCCGACAGCGGCAGCAAGATAAAACTGATCATGGTCAGCGGAAACGACACCTGACGAAAACGCGTCCAAATACGTCCACACATATTGCCCGAGAAATACGAGGCATAAAATACCGCGCCGCCAAGCAGCAAACCGATATGGCTTGGAAGCACCTTCAGCGTTGGTTCGTCAACGATGCCGCTTGCAAGGTTGTGCACAATACCAAACACGATTGAATAAAAGAGCGCCACCACCAGCAGAGCGGGAGCTGGCTTAAACGCACGATACTCCACGGGCGCTGACTGCGCGGCACGCTTCGCCAGCCGCATACTGCCTTGGCGAATAAGCAAAAATGACGCCACTACCAACACCAGATGCGCCACCACAATAATCATATTCTGGCTCAATGAGAACGCGAATTGCTCGCCCTCAAAAAACAGCCCCTGAGACACCAACTCAAGGACGGCATAGGTCACACCAACAATGGCAAGCGCGCGCGGCACGTACGAAAAACCGATGCGCGAGAAATTCGCAATGCAAACCGATACCAAGCTAAAGAACGAGACATTCAGCACAAAATAGCACATGGTGGCGAAAACGTAAGTGCGCTCGTGCTGCAAGAGCATATAGAACAGCACCAGAACTGCCCCATCAAGGACAACAACGCCAAAGCTCTGCACAATGCGCTCAAGGGGTATTTTCGTAAAACAGCGCGCGCCCAGCAGCAAAAGTCCCGCAACCCCACCACCTAAAAAGCCCGCAAAGCAGTTATTGGCTTGCGCGTCATAGGTGGCCATGTAATAAAACGACACCTCGTGCAAAACGCCCCACCACGTACAAGCAACCCCAAGGCCAAGCGCCAAAAACACCACGCCCAAAGGGAGTGGTTCGCGCTCTGCTGGTTGCTGCTTGTCTTCGCCCTCTAATCCATACGTCTGCACGCGCTCCATAAACCAATTCCCTCCCCAACAGCACTAACGCTTAGCTGTTTTGCAAATTTGCAAGCATAGATTTTCTTATATTTGCGAAGAAAATGCATCAACAATCACTGTTGAAAAGCCGCAAATGCCCTCATAAACGCAACAAAGCCCGCCTGAAACCAGACGAGCTTTGCAATAAGGCAACCAGCAAATGCCAGCCGCCGCTTGATGGCGAAAAAGCCTAGCGCTTTGAGAACTGCGGGCGCTTGCGAGCTTTCTTCAGACCATACTTCTTGCGTTCCACCATACGAGCGTCACGCGTGAGGAATCCGGCCTTCTTGAGCTCAGCGCGGTAGTCACCAGCCTCAAGCAGCGCACGAGAGATGCCGTGGCGCAGTGCACCAGCTTGACCAGAAATGCCACCACCATTGATGTTGGCAATTACGTCGAAGTGATCCTGCGTGTCGGTCACCTTAAACGGCGCCTTAGCGATGTCAACGAGAGCCTGACGGCCGAAATACTGCAGAGCATCGCGCTTGTTGACGATGATCTTGCCCGTGCCCGGAACAAGGCGAACGCGAGCAACTGCGTCCTTGCGACGACCGGTGCCGTAATACATTGCTTCACCTGTCATGACTAACCCTCCATCTCGATCTTGCGAGGCTGCTGAGCCATATGCGGATGCTCTGCACCAGCGTATACCTTGAGCTTTTTGCCCATGGCGCGACCCAACGTGTTCTTCGGCAACATACCCTTTACTGCGTGCTCAATAACGCGCTCGGGATGCTTTGCCATTGCCTCATCAAAGGTCTCTGACTTCAGGCCGCCCGGATAACCGCTGTGGCGATAGTAGCTCTTAGAAGCTGCCTTGGTACCAGTAACGCGGATCTTGTCTGCGTTAATGATAACCACGAAGTCACCCGTGTCGACATGCGGCGTGTACTGCGGCTTGTGCTTACCCTTCAAAATCTGCGCGGCCTTTGCAGCGACGCGACCAAGAACCTGGTCCTCAGCGTCGATCAAGACCCATTCGCGCTCAACTTCGTTGGGCTTTGCGTAATACGTCTTCACTGTATTCCTCCAATAAGTGCTTGTTTGTTTTCAAAAGTGCAACTTGCGTCGGTGCTGGTTTCCTACGCCAGCGCGCTCGGTGTGGGCCTGGACTCCCTCCTTGAGTGCTCCTTCGCATACATTGCGTTTACGGGGCTTTTGAAAGCAACTTTAGAAGTGTAGTTCGTCTTTAATACAAAAGTCAACGAAAAACCACCCGATATGGAGCGTTTTCCGTGTGATTTGCACAATCTGAAACCTGCCAATAGCAAAGTTTTCCATTGCAATGGAAATTCTTATATTTTGAAGCAAAGTTTTCCACTGGAATGGAAATTTTTCACGTGTCGCGCTAAAGCACTAGCGGCTCAACCTCATCCATAGTTTCATCAACGGGAATATACCCGAGCGACGCTAATACACATCTTCCCACGTGATAGCCCAGGTTTACAGGTACTGCGTTTCCGATTTGCTTGTATTTGCTGGACATATTGCCCTCAAAGTGCCAATCATCGGGAAACGTCTGAATACGCGCATACTCCCGCACAGTCAACGGACGCGTCTCCGTGGGGTGACAGCGCTCCGTCTGCTTTTGCGCCGGTGCACAGGTAAGCGTCAAACACGGCTGATCCCACGACATCCTGCGCGCAATACCTGTCCTGCCGCCGCCAAGGAAATAACTTCCACCCATGTACTCACGCTGCAGCTTATCGCTTAAGTCTCTCCAGTTGCCCCCTTCGGGCACCAACTCCATGATCTCTTTTTTGCGTTTCGGATATGACTGTCCTTCGGATTCCGGACAGTCCGCAAGCGCTTGTCTGAGCGAGATAAAGTAGTCACGCTCTTTGGGGAACAAAATGGGCGCATCCACGTCTTTGCGCACCGCAAAGATAATCAAACGCTCACGCTTTTGTGGCACATCCAAATATTGCGCGCGCAGCAGTCGATAGTTCACCTTATACCCCAGCTCATCTAAGGTATTAAGCATGGTCGTAAGCGTGCGACCGCCATCATGTTTGATGAGGCCACGAACATTTTCACCAATGGCAATCTTGGGTTTGATCTCTTGTATAGCGCGGGCGAACTCAAAAAACAGCGTACCGCGCGTGTCCTCAAATCCCCGGCTTTTACCTGCGTAGCTGAACGCCTGGCACGGAAAGCCCGCCTGAATCACCTCAGCCGAATACTGCGAAAAATCAAGGTTAGCAACGTCGCCCTCAACCACGTCCCAATCCAAGTTGTGACTATCGGAATTATGCTTAAGGGTGGCTGCTGCATGCGGATCAATTTCGTTGAGCATAACGTGCTTTAACCCCGCATTATGAAACCCAAGCGCCGTGCCACCAGCGCCTGCAAACAAGTCAATGCAAGTGGCTTCGTCAAATACTTCGCCCGACGACAAAAACTCAAGCGGCGTGGTATCATCCCCTGCCAGCTTTTTTTGCAAGCGAGAAATCTCTTGAACGTTGAACAGACGACGATTGTTCTTATCGCGCGTTGCTTTAATGAGCCCCATCTTGTTCCATCTTCTGATAGTATCAACGGAACAATCAAGCGCCCGAGAAGCCTCGGTCACCGTCATGAGATGTTCGCCAACTACGGGCATGCATACCTCCTAAAAAACCCTTGCATAGGTAAGGGTTATCTTAACGCACAAACCAGATTTTCCTCCGCGAAAACCTTGAGACGACAAAAACAACTCTATAATGATCTCAAAACTACCGACGTTAGGTGTCCAATTATGATCCCATGGAACATGTCTTTTATTACTGAAGAGGATTTCAACAACCACGTCATGAAGACGGTGGAATCGTATCGCGCGGGTATGAAGCCGTTTGATGTTGAGCTGTTTAACAACAACACCATTGACCCCATCAAGCTTTTGTTAGACAAGTCAATCTACCAAAAAGACTGGCAGACCATCATCTCTGATGAGGTGTTTCGCCAGCGTGACAAGGGTAACAACAACTCCATCGGGTATTTTCACCAAAACATTTTCCGCTACATTGAGCATTGCGAAGTCCCGCTTGCAGGGTGGGATGTGATTTATCGCAACCCTGATGGTGTTGACATTGGAGATGGCACCATCGTTTCCACCATCTACGTTGAGATGAAAAACAAGCACAACACCATGAACTCTGCCTCGGCGGCCAAGACGTATTCCAAAGCACAGCGCCAGCTTCTGGAAGATGACAGCTGCGCGTGCTTTTTGGTTGAGGCAATTGCGAAGCGCTCGCAAAATGTGCCGTGGTCGGTCAGCGTTGATGGCAAACATCAATCTCACAAGCTGATTCGTCGTGTGAGCATGGATCAGTTTTTCAAGATTGTTACCGGAGATGCATTTGCTTTTTGGAAGGTCTGCAAGGCGCTACCCGACGCCATCAACAAAGCCATTGCGGACCTGGACGCGCCGCCAGTACCTTACGACACCGTCTATGACGAGCTCCAAGCAGTTGCCCAGGTGTCCAACGAAAACTTTGTGGATGCCCTCTATCTGCTAGGGTTTTCGACCTATTTGGGTTTTGGCGAAATCGCTGTCGAAGAGCTGGAAACTGACTAAGCCTCATACAGTGTCTCTGCGTGCACAAAGCGCACGTCAGAGCCAACCTTGTCTTGAGTTGCCTTACTCACCGGAAGCTTCGAGAAAAGATAGAACCATTTTGTATCATAGTCACTAATCAAGTTTGACCGCTCCATAAGCGCCTGGAGTGCTTCGGTTTCGTTGAAACTGTTACGCCACTTGCATTCGCCCAAAAGAATTGTTTTATCTATGGCGTCAGCTGCAACAACGTCTATGTCGGTTTGCTCGCGCTTTGCCGGATTCGTTCCCCACCAGCGACCAAACTCCGTAGCAAGAAACGGCAGTTCAGAGTGACGATTCACGCGCTTAATCCACTGCAGACACACCAACTCAAATATCTTGCCTTCGTATGTCAAAAGCGAATCACCAAGAGCTCTTTTCTGCATAGCTTGCGCACCCACGCCCGCCTCAACTGCACCGACATTAGGGCTTACAAACTTATACCAGTACGCAAAAAATGGATCTCTCACGCGATATAATCCTCGTTTTGACCGCGCACTGTTCTCACCAAACGGGACTTCGCGAACCAGTAATCCTAAATCTTCAAGCGTCTTGAGATACTTACCCGCACTAGCGGGCTCCATGCCAGCTGCCTCAGCAATCCGCTTTTGCGAAGTTGCACCCGAAGCCACTGCATACAGCACCGAATTATACAAAGCTGGCTCACGAAGTTCTTGGCGCAAAAGCATCATGGGCTCTTCGTATAAGAGACCCGATTTAGAAAACAACAACTGCGAAACATTGTCCTCATACGGGGCATGGTCATCAATTTGGCTTAAGTAATATGGCGTCCCACCAAAGGTTGCATAGTAGCGAAGCAGCTCTGAGGGATCCGTAACGGCTGGCATCATAGCTGCCGCCTCCACATAATCAAACGGCTGCAGCTTCATCTGAGATGTTCGCCTACCATAAAGTGGGCTCTTGCTCCCTAACACACGACTCTCCATAAAGCCTTCGTTGCTTCCGCTTAGTACAAACATGACATTTGACTGCTTAAGATGATGGTCAATTGCAATCTGCAACGTTGATGGTAGGGATGAGTCGGCAAGAGCGGCATAAGGGAATTCGTCGAACACGCACACAACCGGCTGCGAGAGCGTCCTTGTCTTACGTGCTAAATACGAAAAAGCCGAATCCCATGTATCAAACCGAGCTAAGCCAGCTTCTTCGTCGAAGAATTGCAAGAGCGCTTGCGAAAACTCATTCAGGTTAAGAAACGAGCTTTGTTCTTTGGCGGTAAAGAAAATCGTTGGTTTATCTTTGGCGAACTGCTCAACCAGCGTTGTTTTACCAACCCGACGGCGACCATACAAGACAAGAAGCTGAAAGCCACCCTTGCTGTACAGGCGCTCCATCTCTTTTAGTTCGTTTTCTCGTCCGACAAACATGTCGCCTCCTTCAAAAGTATTACTCACGAGTATATTACTCACGAGTAATACTTTCAATACAAGGCGCTCTACGCGCCAAAAATCACACGCATCAAAAACCGTTTGATTTGTTGCGCAACGAATTGAAGAGGGAGGTATTTTATGGTGTCTTTGTTGGATCTAGAGGGGTGATCCTGAAGAGAGAGGTTTGATCATGGAAGTTCTACTAATAATATTGGGCTTTTTGATTCTTGCCGCATGGCTCGTTTCAATCGCATACCTTTGCAATGCGGCTAAAGCTAAAGGGTGGCACGAAAATGGTGCGGCAGGTTTATGGTTTGTCGGCATTTTCTGTTCCCCTGTAATTCTAGGACTGTACGCAGCAGCTCTTCCTGACAGAAAGGGACAGACGGATAGCAAAACCGCTGTCGATACCCAACCTCCACTTACACTTCCCTCCATCTAAGATGAGGTGCGCATAATGGCTGCTTACAAAGTGATCTATCGTAAAGACCTCAAAAACAGAACTATTCTCTGGGAATATGGTTGCCCTCTGTTGACGAGCGCAATACAAATAACTCGCAATACAAAAACAGCTGAATGTTATCTGCAGCTGAAATTCAAAAATATATCCCAAAAACTAATCGGTAGCATCAAAGGCAAAGTTACCATCACTTATATAGATCATCCAACCGAGGAAATAACACTCAGGTACTTAGATGCTGACATTGCACCTAGGAATACCTTTTGTCCCGACGCATTGCCGATACAAGGATCCGAGCCCACTAACGTTGAAATAACTATTAACCAAATTTCTGGTTCCGATTATGAATGGCGAAACTACGAATTACCACAGCTACTCCCCGAAGTTGAACCGCTTGTTTTAACTCAAGAGCTCATGGTAGAGCGCGAAAAACAGATTACCGATCTCGGCAAAAGCACAGACAGGCTTTCGGGACATGCAAAGGATTTTGAAAGTTGGTGGCTATGCTCTTGTGGTGCTCCAAATGTGAAGAGCGGAAAATGCTCATACTGCTACACACCAAAAGAAACCATCTTCCAATTGCAAGACGAAACAAAGTTAAAGCAGGATTCCCACGAACGTGCCCAAAGACAAGCACGTAGAAACAAGATCATTGCAAGATTATTAATAGCTCTTGCTGTCGTAATCGCTCTTATACTAGCTGGATTTGCCGTCAACATATTCATCGTGCAACCTGAACTAGAGCGACAAAAACAAGAACAACTGCAAAAGGAGAAAGAGCAGGAAGAACAAAGATTGGCGGCAATAGAGGCAGAGTCAATGCGCCGAAAAGAAGCATTTGGCAGCAGTGAGCTTATTGGGCATATCGCCAGAACAACATCGGCTTCCGATCCTTCTACTTTTGAACAAAGCAACCTTCAATCGGGAGACATTTACTATTTATACCTGAATGCAGATGGATCGTGTAAGCTCAGCATATCAACAGCCATCCTCACTGACATAAACGGCACTTGGTCAATTAGCGACGATGGTATAGCAACTATATCTTTACCAGACTATGGTGGAGATTGGAGCGCAAGTGTTTCAGAAGATGGCGCAAACCTCGTACTCACTAATGTTGAAGATCCAAACGTCTGGATCAGCTTCCCTGTCGAACCTGATTCCGAATAGCACGCATTACTAGACAAAAGAAATGGCCGTGCGGGGTTGTTCCTCGCACGGCTATTTGCTCACCACGAATTTGCCAGCGCTCTCCTACACCGCCTCAAGCGCTTGCGCCACATCAGCAATGAGGTCGTCGGTATCCTCAATACCACACGACAAGCGAATCAGATCCGGCGAAATCCCCGCCGCCTCCAGCTCCGCATCATTCATCTGGCGATGCGTCGCATTCGCCGGATGCAATACACACGTCCGTGCGTCGGCCACATGCGTTGCAATTTGGGCAATCTGCAGGTGTTTCATGAACGTCTCGGCCGCTTCCCTGCCGCCCGCAACGCCAAAACTCACCACGCCACTGGCACCCGGGTTGAGATACTTTTGCGCACGCTCAAATTCGCCATCTTCTTCAAGACCCGGATAACGAACCCACGCAACCTTCGGGTGCGCCTGCAGAAACTTCGCCAACGCCAAACCGTTTTTGTTGTGCTGCGCCATACGCAGGTGCAAGCTCTCCAACCCCAGGTTGATCAGGTAGGCATTCTGCGGCGACTGGATTGAGCCCAAATCGCGCATGAGCTGGGCAGTTGCTTTCGTGATGTAGGCGCCTTCAAGCCCAAAGCGCTCCGTGTAGGTTATGCCGTGGTAGGTCTCGTCAGGTTGCGTGAGACCGGGGAACTTGTCCGGATACGCGGTCCAGTCAAACTTACCCGAGTCTACAATCACGCCGCCCACACTTGCGCCGTGCCCGTCAATGTATTTGGTGGTGGAATGTGTCACGATGTCGGCGCCCCACTCAATAGGTCGACAGTTGATGGGCGTGGGAAACGTGTTGTCCACAATGAGTGGCACGCCATGCGCGTGCGCAGCCGCGGCAAATCGCTCAATGTCCAGCACCGCCAGCGCCGGGTTGGCAATGGTTTCGCCAAAAACAGCCTTCGTATTTGGCTGGAACGCCGCTTCAAGCTCCTCATCTGTGCAATCTGGCGACACAAACGTGCATTCCAAACCCATTCTGCCCATCGTGTGCGCCAACAGGTTGTACGTGCCGCCGTAAATTGCCGACGATGCCACCACGTGATCCCCCGCACCCGCAATATTAAAGATGGCGAAGAAGTTGGCCGCCTGCCCCGACGAGGTCAACATGGCAGCGGTGCCGCCCTCAAGCTCAGCAATCTTGGCGGCCACAAAATCGTTCGTGGGATTTTGCAGACGCGTATAAAAGTAGCCCGCTTCCTCAAGGTCGAACAGCTTACCCATATGTTCAGAGGTGTCATACTTCCAGGTAGTTGACTGATAGATCGGAATTTGGCGAGGCTCTCCGTCTCCGGGACGGTATCCGCCTTGCACGCAAATAGTGTTGATTGATTCGCTCATGCAGGTTCCTTTTCTTGCTGTTCAACTTGCTGTTCGCGTTGCTATTCAACTTGGCTACTAGGCATAAATTTTGCACGCCGCCTATTATAGCGACGCCGCCACACCAGGCGGTAGTGACCAGTTTTCAATAGCTTGTTATTGGCTAATCATATAACCAGGCTTTCTATTTTTCGCTATTATTACAACGAACAGAAAGGCGAAGGTCGCACGTATGCCGACCAACGCACCCACAACCGCACAACCAACCAAAGGAGCCTTCGTGCCAATACGTATTCCTGATGCCCTGCCCGCAACTGAAACGCTTGAGAACGAAAACATCTTCGTCATGACGGAGAATCGCGCAATGCATCAGGACATTCGTCCGCTGAAGTTGGTGTTGCTTAACCTCATGCCCACCAAGATTGTCACCGAGACGCAAATATTGCGAAAGCTCTCAAACACGCCTTTGCAGGTTGAAGTTGAGCTTTTGCAAACCGTCAGCCATGATGCCAAAAATGTTTCTGAGGAGCATCTGGCGACGTTTTATCGGTCGTTTGACCAGATCAAAAACGAGCGTTTCGACGGCATGATCATCACGGGTGCGCCAGTTGAACTGCTAGACTTTGAAGACGTTGATTACTGGGATGAACTCTGCACGATTATGGAGTGGTCCAAAACCAACGTGCACTCCACACTGCACATTTGCTGGGGCGCACAAGCGGCTATCTACTACCACTACGGCGTCAGCAAGCACGAGCTGGATGCGAAATGCTCCGGCGTTTTCCCTCATCAGGTGGTCAAAGCGTCCTCGCCGCTGCTGCGCGGATTTGACGACGTGTTTTTCGCACCGCACTCTCGCTACACCGAGGTGAGCGCAGACGATATTGAAGCCAACGACAAGCTTGAGCTGCTGGCCATCTCAGATGAAGCTGGCGTATACGCGGCGAAAAGCAAAGACTCGCGCCACTTCTTTGTGTTTGGACACCCTGAATATGACGCCGACACGCTGCGACTGGAATACGAGCGCGATGTTGCCCGCGGGTTGGATATTGCGGTACCCGCGCACTACTTCCCCAACGACGATCCGTCGCAAAAACCGCATTCCACCTGGAGGTCTCACGCACAGTTGCTCTACACCAACTGGCTGAACTACTACGTCTATCAGACCACGCCCTATGACCTTGATCAGGTGGGCGAAGCTGAGGTGGCGCCAACGAATGCAGCGGAGCCGACGACGTCAGCAGAGCCAACAGCGCCAACGACGTCAGCCAAGCGTCCCGCCTACACCGTTCGCCCGACAACAAAAAGTGCGCCCGGTGCGGCGAATTCGCCAACACACAAGCGCACTGATGAGTTTATTCGCCCCGAAAAGGAAGACGACGACGGCTACGATCCATTCAGCGATCGGCCGCCAACACCTGAGCCGCTCTTTGAGCGCGACCCGTGGGCTTAGGCCTCAGTCAGATAGAACATCAGGTCAGCAGCCTTGTTGATGGACTCTTCGTCCACAACCCACTGGCCATTTTCCTTGGTAAGGTCAAGCGTTACGGTGCAATCCGCCAAATCGGTGGTTGCAAGTGCTTCCTGAGCATACTCCTTGAGGTACTCATATGCCTCTTCTTCGGTAGAAGCGCTGACGTCATCAGGAATAGCGTTGATCAGTGCCAGGGCGAAGCTGGGCACGTCGTAGCTCTCAACGTCAATGAACGCCATTGCCTCATCACCATACACTGAGATGATGGGGTCTGAGGTATCAACCTCAACGCTTTCAGCCATCCAGTGGATGAACTCAACCGGGTCAATGCCGATGTCGCTCAGCGAAACGCCATCCGCAGCATCCGTGAACAGGTCATCAGCCTGACCTGCCCAGATTTCTACCAATGCAGAATCGCTGTCAAGATTCAACAGCACTTCTTCTGCAGCGTCCATAACGGCCTGCTCTTCGTCATCCATGTCTGCAGCGGAAGAGCTGGAGCTGGACGAACTGGATGAGCTGGAGCTTGAATCTGAATCCGAATCAGTATCAGAGTCAAGGCGCGGGCTGGTTGAGCTGGAGCTTGAATAGGAGTAGTCGTAGTCATCGTAGTAGGTTGACGCATAATCAAGCGCAGCAATACCAATAGCAAACATTGCAATGTAGGCAATCAGGCAGATAACTGAGAATACGATACCAACGATGCCGCAGACCTTCGCTCCGGTGGTCTTGCCATCTTTGCCGTACTGGGTAACACACTGACCAGCCAAAACAATCGCAACAATACCAAGAACAATACTGATCAGAATGGTGCCTGAGAACAAAATTGAGCAGATACCACACACCAAAGCACCAATTGCTTTGCCGTTGCTTTGCGGCTGCTGAACAACCGGCTGACCGTACACCGGCACACCTTGTTGGGTGGTATACGGTGCAGCGTAGGGTTGTGCAGGCTGCTGCGCATACGGATCAGCCATCGGCTGGGTGGGTTGCACGGGCTGAGCAGGCTGTTGCGGAGCCACGGGCTGCTCAGGAGCCGCGGGCTGCGCTGCTTCAGGTGCGGCAGGCTGCTCGGGCGAGGCCGGCTGCTGCGGGGCTACCGGTTGCGGAGCGGCGGGCTGCTCGGGCGTAGCCGGCTGCTGCGGCGCTGCGGGCTGCTCGGGCATGACCGGTTGTGGTGCTGCCGGCTGCTCAGGCGTCACCGGTTGCGGAACGGCGGCCTGCTCGGGCGCGGCAGGTTGCTCGGGCACCTCAGGGGTTTGCGGGGTGTTGGGTGTTTCCTCTGACATGGTTGAACTCCTCTATGGTCGAAACAGATGTTTTCAATCGTAACCAAACCGATCACAGTATAGGCTATTTTCGCCAAACTTCCCTACGACACCTTGTGTTTAGCTACCAGATCGATAAGTTCCTGCTAGGAATGAATATCCAGTTTCCGATAGATTGCCTTTGAATGAGAGCGAATCGTGTTCTCCGACAAACTGAGCTCTCGGCTGATGGCCGCCACGGTTTGCCCTGCCGC
>CAJTML010000050.1 GCA_910577495.1 uncultured Eggerthellaceae bacterium | reverse complement strand
TGCGTGTGAGCGAGTGTGTGGGGCTGAATTTGGCGAACCTTGCCTTGGAAGAGGGCTACTTTCGCGTTATTGGTAAAGGCAACAAAGAGCGCTTCGTGCCCATTTCGGGTGCTGCTTTGCGCGCACTGGTGACCTATCTGAACGAAGCGCGACCTGAGCTGGTGCGCGCGAACGTCAAGAACGAGGGCGCGGTGTTTTTGAACGCACGCGGTGGGCGCCTGACGCGACAAAGCGTGCATACACTTGTGGCTCGTGCCGGGTTGGTGATTGGTATCAAGAACTTACATCCTCACACCCTTCGCCATTCGTTTGCAACGCATTTGCTTGAGGGTGGGGCTGACCTGCGTGTTATTCAGGAGCTGCTGGGGCATGCTGACATCTCAACAACCCAAATCTATACCCATGTAAATCGTGCGCATGTTCGCGAAGAATATCAGCGTGCACATCCTCGGGCGAAGTGCAAGTAATCATTTATTTTCAAACTTGCGTATAAATTGTGGGGCAAACGGTGTGTCCCACAAACTTTTTTCCTGACGCGCCACAAGGCGCGTTTTTTGTCTGTCAACACTATATGTTGTGTTTACCAAACTGTTACAAACAAGATATTGAAATCGCATGCCAAACGCTTGTTCGAAGTTGGCGAATTCGCCCCCAGACCTGGGGGTTTAGGTGTGTTGGAATGGGGGGGCGTTTTGGTCAAAAAATGTTGTAAAGTGGGGCAAAGTGGGATAAGATGTGACCCACAGAGAGCCGACTGATTGTTCAGCCGAAAGGAAAACATGACAGAAGAGACCCCAAAAGCGAAAACGCTCAAGGGCACCCATCGCTTCAAGGTGGATGCAAAGGGTCGCATGTCTTTACCGGCTAGCTTTCGCAAGGTTCTCTCCTCGGACTTGGTGGTAACGCCCAATCCGCATGATGAGTGCATCTATGTGTTTGAGCCAGAGAGCTTTGACCAATGGATTGAAGATGCATTTGCTCGCGTGGGTGGCTACAACCCGCTGGACGCCGCGCACGTCGCACAGCGCAGGAAACTGTTTGCTCGTGCGGTTGATGTGACGACTGATTCAGCAGGGCGCATCATGTTGTCAGCTGACCAACGCAAGAAGGTCGGCATTGACAAAGATGTCGTGTTAGTGGGCAACTCGGGTTACTTCGAAGTTTGGGACGCGAAGCGCTACGACCAGGTTGATGCTGATGTTGACCTTAGCCTGTTGTTTGGCTAAGCCCATGAGCACGACCAACCGTAAGGCGTGAGCGAAGTGACAAGCGAATATCGGCATACACCCGTTCTGCTCGCCGAGTGCCTCGAATACTCGAACCTTAAAACACAGCAAACATTCGTGGACGCAACACTCGGCGGGGCAGGGCATTCATATGAGGCGGCAAAGCTCATAGGGTGCGGTGGCACCTTGGTAGGTATTGATCAAGATGAAGTGGCACTTGAGGCGGCTTCTCGCAAACTCGGCACATTACCTGATGATGTGCGTCCGCACCTTGAGCTTATCCGCAACAATTTTGCTCATTTAGACGATGCTTTATTAGAGGCAAAGATCCCGGGGATGGATGCAATCCTTTTTGACCTGGGAGTTTCGTCAGTGCAAATTGATACACCAGCGCGCGGCTTTTCCTTTAAGGAAAATAGCCCACTTGATATGCGGATGGATCCGGGCAATCAAACCTTAACCGCAGCAGAGATCATCAACACCTATAACGCAGCAGATCTCACTCGGATCATCCGGCAATACTCAGACGAAAAGTGGGCAAGTCGCATCGCAGACTTCATTGTTCGCGCACGTCAGACGCAACCCATTACCGAAAGTGAACAGCTTGTAGAGATTATCAAGGCTGCCATACCGGCGTCTGCTCGACGTGCCGGGGGACATCCCGCCAAGCGCACCTTTCAGGCGTTGCGTATTGAAGTAAATGGCGAACTCGATGTGCTGAAATCTGGATTAGAGGCAGCAATTCGGTGGCTCAATCCCGGTGGCAGGTTGCTGGTAATCAGTTATCACTCGCTAGAGGATCGCATTGTCAAAGACACGTTCGCAGCGTATGCGAATCGCTGTGATTGCCCGCCTGACCTCCCGGTTTGCGTATGTGGTAAAGAGCCGATATTACAGATTGTTACTCGCAAGCCCATCGTGGCAACTGATGAGGAGATTGCGCGCAATCCGCGTGCTCGCAGTGCCAAACTTCGCGTAGCACAAAAATTAGCAACACGTTTTGACGTGTAAAACGGCCGACCATAAACGAAGCACAATCACAGAAAGGAGGCGGCTGTGGGCGCAGCACCGGCATATTCGCTGTATAGCACTCGTTCAACCGCACCGGCGCGTACTCGCCAGCAACCGCAAAAGCCCTCCTTTCAAGTGCTTCCCGGTAAAGCGCCGCGCACCCAGAGTGCGCCGCTTGCATCTCCGGCAACCTTTCTTATCAAATTGACCGTTGTGGTATTGGTGGCGCTTACGTGCGTGGCGTGCGTTCGCCTCTTTCTTTCAAGCGCAACCGCCGAAACCGCTATGGAGTCTCAGCAGCTTACCGCTTCAATTGATGAGGCGCGCAGCAACGGTGCTGCCCTGGAGGTATCGCTCGGCTCGCTCACGAACCCCACGCGCGTTCGTGATCAGGCGAAAGCGCTTGGCATGGTAGCCCCTGAAACAACCGGTGTAATCACCGTGGAAGAAGATATTGTGATGTGTGATCAAGCAGGCAACCTGTCGCTGTCTTCAAGCGTTGAAGCAGCTCACGAGCGGGGAGTCTAGCGCGTGGCGGCCGCAACAGATATGAGAAGTTCGCGACCATTTTGGCCGCTTATTTTCTTTTTGGCGCTGGGATTGATTGTCTTTGGACGCCTGGCGTACCTCACCATTGTTAAAGCACCTGAATATAGCGCTATGGCGTCAGAGGCGCGCACGGTGAGCTTTCCCATTGAGCCGCGCCGTGGCACCATTTATGATCGCAATGGTACGGTGTTGGCGGTGAGCGTTGAGGCCACAACCATCTATGCAAACCCCGTTGAAATTGACGACCCGGCTGCCACGGCCGCACAACTTGCCAGTGTGCTTGGCAACAAGATGGAAGATTATCTGCCTATTCTGACGGCGAACAAGACCAACTACTCGGTCATTGCGCGCAAGGCAGATGTGGCTGTGGCTGACCAGGTAAAAGAGCTTGACTTAGATGGCATCTATTTTGTCTCTGAGTCTCGTCGTGAATACCCGCATGGTCAGGTGGCAGGCCAAATTATTGGTGCCTGCTCCATTGGCGTTGACGAAGAAAACAACCGCGAATACTACTACGGCGTATCGGGTCTTGAGGCCTATTACGACGATATTTTGTCGGGCGAAGTTGGCTACTATGAGGCTGAGCGCGGCCGCGATGGTTCGCCCATTCCCGGCGGCGTGCATGAGTCGGTGGCAGCGGTGGATGGCCAAGACATCATCATCTCCATTGACCTTGAACTGCAAGAAGCGCTTGAGAAGCGCCTGGTTGAAGGCATTGAGGACTTGGATGCCGAAAGCGGAAGCGCACTGGTGATGGATGGCGGCTCGGGTGAGATTTATGCCGCCGCGTCCCTGCCGCTCTTTAATCCGGCTGACCGCAGCGAGGTTGAAGAGGGTGCCACCAAGCTCAAGTGCGTGACTGACCTGTTTGAGCCTGGCTCAATCTTTAAGTCGGTCTCCACCATGGCGCTGCTTGAAACCAACACGATGTCGCCTGATGACACGATCTTCTGCCCGGCATCCATTACCGCAGATGGCTACACCATTTCTGACGCGCACGAGCGCGGGGATGAAACGTTTAGCCTTCGCCAAATTCTTGATCAATCCTCAAACGTGGGCATCTCGCTTGCGGTTGAGTCAATGGGCTTTGATGAGCTGTACAACCACATCATTGATTACAACCTCCACTCCGTCACCGGTGTTGATTACCCTGGTGAGGGCGAAATTGGAACGGAATATCTTGGTAATCTGCCGGCCTTTGATTACTGGAGTCGGGTTACGGGCTACAACATCAGCTTTGGTCAGGGCTTGTCGGTAACGCCGCTTCAGATGGCGCGCTTTTATGGTGCGCTCGTCAATGATGGTGTTGAGTGCACGCCGCATTTCTTGGTGTCAAAGCCGCAAAGTGGCGAAGTCATTGAGTATCCCACCGAAGACGTGATTGCCAACAAGGCCGCTATCCCTACGATCACGAGCATGCTGCAAACCGTTGTGACCGACGGCACCGGCAAGCGCGCCGCTATTGAGGGCTTTGACGTGGCAGGCAAGACCTCAACTGCTGAGATTTATGACGAAGAAAACGGCGGATATCGCGAAGGTGTCTACAATTTGGCCTTCACCGGTTTTCTGGCAAATTCATCAAGCCAATTAGTATGTTTTGTGGGCGCGAATGAGGTTCCTGACGACAGCTCGGTTACCCCTCTATTTAGGGATATAATGACAACCGCAATTGATCGTTTCAGGATTTCGCCCGATAAGTGAGGAACTCATGGCTAAGACATGCGAGCAATTATTCGAAGGTGTCAGCGGCACCGTGCTAGGAAACCCGAATGAGGTTGTTGAGGGTATTGCGTATCGAAGTGATCGCGTGCAGCCTAAAGACGCGTTTTTCTGCATCGTTGGTATGAATAGCGACGGCCACACCTATGCCCAAGATGCTATCAACCGCGGCGCTAACGTGCTGGCGGTAGAGCGCAAGGTGTATCTGGCCGATGCAACTGACATCACTGAGGTCGTGGTCAATGACACGCGCAAAGCCATGGCGGTGTGCGCTGACAACTTTTATGATCACCCGTCAGCAAGCTTTCAGCTGGTAGGTGTGACGGGCACCAACGGCAAAACCACGACCACCTATCTGGTGGAGCATATCGCGCAAGCTGCTGGTAAGCGCACGGGCGTGATTGGCACGGTGGGTGTTCGCATTGGCAACACCCAGGAAAAGTCAGAACATACCACGCCTGAGTCACCTGATCTGCAGCGTACCTTCGCGCTCATGCGTGATGAGCATTGCGAAGTGGTGGCCATGGAGGTTTCTTCGCACGCGCTTGATTTGGAGCGCACGTGGAAGACGCAATTTGCAGTCACCGCGTTTTCTAACCTAACGCAAGACCATCTGGATTACCACCACACCTTTGAGGCGTACTTTGAGGCCAAAGCGCGCCTGTTCTCCAAGGACTATCCGGCCAAGCGCGTGATCTGCATTGATGATGCATGGGGCAAAAAGCTGCTGGCACGTTGTGTGGCGGCTGAAGACAACATTGTGACCACCGGCTTTGATCCGTCGGCGCAAATCCATCCCGTAGCGGTTGAGTATGCGCCCACCCATACCGCGCTTACCCTTGAGGTGCGCGGCCGCCAGGTCAGCTTTGATTATCCGCTGGTAGGCAAGTTTAATGTTGAAAACGTCATGTGCGCGTTCGGCATTGGCCTGCAGCTTGGCTATTCAGTTGAAACCATCGTGGCAGCGCTTGAAGAAGCTCCTCAGATCCCGGGGCGCCTTGAGCGCGTAGGGGATGCGCAAAAAACCGGCGTTGCCGTTTTTGTTGACTATGCACATACCCCGGATGCGTTGGATAACGCGCTTTCAACCATCATTGATCTCACGCCTGGACGCACCATCTGCGTGTTTGGCTGTGGTGGTGATCGCGATGCTTCCAAGCGTCCCATCATGGGCAACTCGGCGCTTGCAGCTGACGTTGCTATTGTGACCTCGGACAATCCGCGCACAGAAGACCCGCTGGCCATCATTGATGACATTGTCAGCGGCATGTCGCACGGTCAGGATCACTACACCGTAGAGCCTGATCGCCGAAGCGCTATTGCCCACGCCATTGCCATTGCTAACCCAGGAGACTCAATCCTGATTGCAGGCAAAGGACATGAAGACTATCAAATCGTTGGTGACCAGGTGCTTTCTTTCGATGATCGCGTGGTTGCTGGCGAAGAGCTGACAAAGCGATTCGGTGCATAACGACCAAGAAAGAAGCGAACCATGCGGTTGAATCTCAAACAAATTGTGGCATGCTGTGGCGGTCAGTGCGTTGTTGATCCCATAGATATGCGCACCCTTGCTCTCGGGCTCACCTGGGATTCTCGTACGGTTTGCGAAGGCGACATCTACGTAGCGCTTCATGGCGAACGGGTTGACGGCCACAACTTCATTGATCAGGCACTGCGCAAAGGGGCGGTGGCTTGTTTGGTCATGCAGCCCATTGACGCACAGCTTCGCCTGCTTGCTCAAGAAATGGGCGCTGCCATCATCGAGGTTCCCGATACCGCCCATGCCATCAGCGATATTGCTGCGCTGTGGCGCACGCACCTGACGGGAACCATCATTGCGCTGACGGGTTCAACGGGAAAAACGACCACCAAAAATCTTGTGCGCGATGTGCTTGCGTCAACGTATTCGGTGGTGGCCACGCAAGGTAACCAAAACAACGAACTAGGTGTTCCCAAAACGCTGCTGAACGCGGATGCGGACACGCACTATGTGGTTGTTGAGATGGGTATGCGAGGCCAAGGTCAGCTCACCCAGCTCTGTGATTTTGTGCGTCCCGACTGGGGACTGCTGGTGAACGTGGGCGAAAGCCACATTGAGCTTTTAGGCAGCCGCGACAATATCGCGTGTGCCAAAGCTGAGCTTTTGTGCGCGCTGCCTGAGGGCAGGGGAGCGGCTTTTGTGAACCTGCAAGATGAGTATGCCTCGTTTGTTCGCGATCATGCTCACTTAGACGCGCGTCAGATTACGACGGTATTTTTCGACGGGTCGGCAGAAGCACGGGCGCGCAGAGATCAGCTGACGCGCGCAGAACAGCAGCTCTGTGCGGTCTGGGCCGAAGATATTACCCTTGATGAGCAGGGACGTCCGCAGTTCATGCTGCATGCCAGCGGTTTTCAGCATGAAACGGGCAGCCTCTCTCCGATAGAAGAAGTGGCGCCCTGTACGCTGACGCTGCGCGGTGTGCACAATGTGTCAAACGCGTGCGCAGCGGTTGCGGTTGGCAAATTCGCGGGCATGAGTCTTGAAGCCTGCGCACAGGCACTGCGAGGTGCAGAGCCCGAGGCGGGACGACAAGAAGTCCTCCAAGCGCGCGGCGGTTTTAGCGTTATCAACGACGCCTACAACGCAAACCCTGATTCCATGCGTGCATCCCTTGCAACCTTTAGCGCCATGAGCGTGCCGGGTCGCAAGGTGGCGGTGCTTGGAGATATGGGTGAGCTGGGCTCATTTGCGCTGGCGTGCCACCGTGGTATTGGCGAATATCTGGCCACGCTCTCGCTTGATCGCGTGATTTGTGTGGGCGAACTTGCGCAGGCAATTGCCGATGGCGCGCTTGAGGCAGGTGCTGACCAGCGCAAGATCGTACGTGCCAATTCGCTATCAGAAGTCTTAGGAGACCTTGATTCTTGGGTAGAATCAGGGGATGCGGTGTTGGTGAAGGCGTCGCATTTTATGGGTTTGGAACGAGTGGTTGAAGGGTTGATCAACTAATGCTAGATAACGTTGCTCAATATCCAACCTTTTTGGTGTTTGTGGCAGTCGTGGCTGCGGTGGTGTTGACCATCGCGCTCATGCCGTTTTGGATTAAGTTTTTGCGTTCAAGCCACATTGGACAACAGGTGCGCGCAGACGGTCCTGAGTCGCATTTGGTGAAGCAGGGGACGCCGACCATGGGTGGCGTCATCATGCTCATTGCAGTTATTGTGGTGGCGCTTGTGATTGGCAGGTATTCGCCCAACATTTATGTGCTTTTGGGAGCCACCGTGCTCACTGGCGTATTAGGCCTGGTAGACGATGCGTCGAAGGTCATCAAAGAGCGCTCGCTTGGTCTGACGCCGAAGGCAAAACTGATTGGTCAGTTTGCCATTGCAACCATTTTTTGTCTGGTAGCGGTCAACTGGCTTGGCATTGCGCCAACCGTGGACATTCCCTTTATTTGC
Organism: uncultured Eggerthellaceae bacterium; assembly: GCA_910577495.1. Classification (GTDB taxonomy): domain Bacteria; phylum Actinomycetota; class Coriobacteriia; order Coriobacteriales; family Eggerthellaceae; genus Xiamenia. The sequence goes on along the minus strand of CAJTML010000050.1, from coordinate 6,685 downwards.
TTGCTTGATTTAGGGGTGCTTACCACCGTGATCCCGATTGGTTCGGGTATTGAGATTCCGTGGCTGTATCTGATCTTTGTTGATATTTTGCTTGTGGGTATGTGCAACGCCGTTAACCTCACCGATGGCCTTGATGGCTTGGCAGCGGGCACGGTGATGATCGTCATGATTGTTATGGCGGCAATTGCGTATCGCTCTGACATGTTTGGACCGTCGGTATTCGCCGCCGCTTTGGCAGGCGCGTGTGTGGGCTTTTTGTGGTACAACTCATTTCCGGCTGACATCTTTATGGGCGACACCGGTTCGCTTGCGCTGGGCATGGCACTTGGGTGCTTGTCGGTGCTGACCAAGACTGAGTTTTTGGTGCTCATCATCGGAGGCTTGTTCGTGGCAGAAGCGCTGTCAGTTATGATCCAGGTCTTCTACTACAAAAAGACGAAGAAACGCATTTTCCTCATGGCGCCGCTGCATCACCACTTTGAGAAAAAGGGATGGTCTGAGACGAAGGTGGTCGTTCGCTTCTGGATTATCTCAGGTGTGCTGGCAGCTATCGGCTTTTCAATTTACTTCGCGCAAACACTGTTTGGGGCGGTTTAAGTATGGGTACAGCTACTTTGGAAACAACGCATAAGCACGCGCCCCAAACCCTTGGGCGCGTTCTCATTTTAGGATTGGGCAAAAGCGGACAGGCTGCAGCACGCTACTGTGCGAACCTTTTGGGTGGCCGCGTGCACGAGCTCTACGTTGCTGCAGGGGTTCCCAGCGCCGCCTCAGAGGCGTTTGCGCGTGAGCTTGCGGCAGTGGGTGCAACGGTGGCCTTTGGGGACGAAGCGCTCCAGACGTTTGCAGACGCTGCACCGTTTGATATCTGCATTGCCAGCCCCGGCATCTCTGAGCTCAGTGATCTGTATCTGCGCGCGCAATCGCTTTCAGACGAAATCATGAGCGAAGTTGAGTTTGCGTGGCGCGAAAGTGCCCCTGAAAGCACCTGGATTGCTATTAGTGGCACCAACGGAAAAACCACGGTGACCTCGCTCATTGCACACCTCTTGCAGGTGGCCGGACAGAGGGCTGCTGCAGTGGGCAACATTGGCGACACCTGTCTTGATGCGGTGGCGGCACGCACTACCGATGTGTATGTGGCCGAAGTGTCGTCGTATCAGCTGGCGTCCACCATTGATTTTGCGCCGCGCGTGGCGGTGTTGCTCGGTATCACGCCGGATCACTTGATCTGGCACGGCAGCTATGAGGCGTACCAGGCAGCAAAGTTTAAGCTCTTTGCGAATGTGGTAAACACCACAGATGCCTTCGCCATTCTTGATGCCACCAATGATATCGTGCGCGCCCGCGTGCGCCAGCTTAAGGCTATCCCCGCAGATGAGCGCGGCTTTGACTACGTGCCCGTTGGGACAGCGCAAGGCTATAGCGGGGACATGCGAGCGGCGTGTGGGAGCGCCAACGCGGCATTTGTGTCAGCTACAGGAACACTGACGGTTGTTATTGACGGGGTTGAACACGAGCTTTTGTCTGCCGATGAGCTGCAAATTGTGGGCGAACACAACGTAGCAAACGCGCTCATGGCTGCATCGGCAGTGCTTGCACTGGGCGTGGACGCGGCCACGGTTGCACGGGGGCTTGCAAGCTTTGCGCCACTTGAGCATCGCATTGAGCCGTGTGGGGTGGTTGGCACGATGGCGTGTTACAACGACTCAAAGGCAACCAATGTGGACGCAACGCTCAAAGCGCTCAACTCGTTTCCGGGAAAGCGCGTCTGTGTGCTGTTGGGCGGGCGCGACAAGATGACCGAACTTGATGATCTGGTAGCTGCGGTTGCGGATACCTGCGTCTGCGCTATTTGTTATGGCGAAGCACGTGAGCGCTTCTATGAGGCGTTCGCGGCGCAGCAATCGGATAGTCTCACGGTGCTGCAAGCGGAGCATATGAGCGATGCCTTTGAGCTGGCGGTGGCGCACAAGCAGCCACTTGATGTGCTCTTGCTCTCTCCGGCGTGCGCATCGTTTGATGAATTTAGTTGCTTTGAGGAGCGTGGCGATACGTTCAAAGCGCTGGTAGCAGCAAAGAATAAACAGTAAGGACAACACGAGATGCCAGCATGGTCTACAAGCACCACTCAGGGGCGCACTGACACGCGCGTAGCACAAACCGTGCTGCTTTTGTGCGTGTTGGCGCTGACCTTGCTGGGCTTTGTGATGATCTACTCGGCAGGCGCGCCGTCTGCGCTCTCGGAGGGCGAAAACGCGGCATCGTATGTGCTTGACCAGCTCAAATTCGCCATCTTAGGCGTGATTGCCATGGTGATATTGTGGCGCTTTATTCCCTATAGCGCCTGGTCAGGTGTGTTTGTTTGGATCATCTGGGCGGTATCGGTGGGGTTGCTTTTGATGGTAGCGGTCAGCGGTTCGCGCGCCCTTGGTGCAACGCGCTGGCTCTACCTGGGCTTTTTCAGTCTGCAGCCCTCGGAGTTTTTCAAGATTACCGTGCTTTTGATGTTTGCGCGTATGCTGTTTGACTACCAATCCGGCAGGCTTTCGGCGCAGGGCTTTTTGGTGCAGCTGTTTTGCTGTGTGGTGCTGCCCATTGGCTTTATGTACATTACGCAATCTGACCTGGGCACCACGCTCATTTGCTTTGTGGGACTGATGGCCGTGGCATGGCTTGGCGAGGTTCCCAAGCGCATTTTGCTTGGTGTAATGGCGGTCTTTTTCGTCTTTGGCCTGATTGCTGTTTTTGGCACGGGGTATCGCTCTGATCGCATGCTCTTCCTCAATCCTTGGGACGATGGCGAAGACGGCTACGGTAACGGCTTCCAGCTCATTCATTCGTTTTACGCCTTCGCCGAGGGTGGCTTATTTGGCGTAGGGCTCGGCAATTCGCGCGAGAAATTCCTCTACCTGCCTGAAGCGGAAACCGACTTTATCTTTGCGGTCGTGGGCGAAGAGTTGGGTTTGGTCGGCGCCATGGTGGTAGTTGCGCTGTTCTTGGGAATTCTTTGGTCCTCACTTCGGATTGCGCGCTTGGCACCTGATATGTTTGGTCTTATGGTGGCAGGTGGCTGCGGTATTATGCTGACGGCGCAAGCCTTCTTAAACATTGGATGCGTCGTTGGGCTTTTGCCTACTACGGGCAAACCGTTGCCGTTTTTGTCGTCGGGTGGCTCATCGCTTATTGCAACCTTCATTTTGATCGGACTGATTCTTTCCGTTGCGCGCGGGGCGGATTTGCAGCCGAGTGTTTATGAACAACGCCGCGCTGATCTGCGCATTATCAAAACCCAGCACACCACAGGTGGCTCGGGTGCTGGGCGCTCAACAGGTGGGCGCGGCTCGTATGACACTCATTCATCACGCTCTTCGCGCTCAACGCACACCGAGCATACGTCTCATACGTCTCATACGTCGCGTTCGTCGCGCAATCAAACTGCATCACATACGTCGCGCTCATCGCGCACGAGGAGGTAAAAGCCATGCTTGTTGTTTTATCGGGTGGTGGCACCGCCGGGCATATTAATCCTGCGCTTGCGTTGGCAGAAGTGCTCACGAGCCGTGGAGTAGAGGTGGTTTATGCTGGCACGCCCGCTGGCATTGAGTCGCGATTGGTTCCTGAGGCGGGGCTGCCCTTTAAGGGTTTTGAAGCGGGTGGCTTTAATCGCAATCACCCCTTAACGTTGCCAAAATCATTGGCGAAAATCCAAAAGTCAACCAAAGCCGCACGCGCCTGGTTTAACGAAATCAAGCCCGATGCGGTGGTGGGCTTTGGTGGCTATGTCTGCATTCCGGTTGCACGCGCAGCTGAACAGATGCATATTCCGGTGGTGGTGCATGAGCAAAACTCAGTTATGGGTATGGCGAATGCCTACTTGGCGAAGCGCGCCCAAGCGGTGTGTCTAACCTATGATCACGCCGCGAAAGCGCTCAAGGACACCAGTCGTGTGCACCTTACGGGAAATCCGGTGCGCGCGCAGGTGTTCGACGCCACCAGGGCATCGGGCCGTGCGTATTTCGACATTCCTGAAGATGCGCTTATGTTGTTGGTGACGGGCGGCTCGTTGGGTGCTCGCCATCTCAATAGCGCGCTTGTCAAACTCAAAGACACGCTGCTTGGGTATGACAACCTCTTCATCGTGCATGTCACCGGACCTAAAGAGTTGGAGACCGTGCAGACGGAGCTGGCACTGACCGATGAAGAACAAAAGCGCTGGAAGTTGTTTGGGTATACCGATCACATGGGGGACGCCATGGCGGCAGCTGATCTGATTGTCTCGCGTGCGGGCGCCACCTCGCTGGCAGAGATCTCGGCACGCGCGCTGCCTGCGCTTTTGGTGCCATTTCCCTATGCAACCGAGGATCATCAGACGATGAACGCCCAGGCGTGTGTGCAAGCGGGCGCAGCAAAGATGATTGCTGATGCGGATGTTGAGTCTGAGGCATTCGCCACGACGCTCTGTGAAATGATTGAGTCTGCTGAACTTCGCCAGCGCATGCGCGAAGCGGCAGGGCAGATGGAAACAATGCAAGCGGCTGAACGTCTTGCTGATATCGTAATGAATGTTGCACAAGGATAATCTGTGGGGCGGTTTGCGCTACAATTAAAGTTCGTGTGAGTAAAGTAACGTGAAAGTTGGCAGTGTGAATAAGCCTCTCGAACAGATACATTTTATTGGCGTTGGCGGCGTTGGCATGAGCGGTATTGCTCGGGTTGCGCACGATCAAGGCATGAAGGTTTCCGGGTCCGATCTGCGCGACAGCCGCTACACTCAGCAGCTGCGCGACGCTGGCATTGAAGTTTTTATTGGACACGACGCGTCGCATGTGCCCGAAGGAGATCCGGTTGTGGTGGTTTCTACTGCCATTTTGGACAACAACCCTGAGTTGGTTGCGGCTAAAGAGCGCGGGCTGACCATTTGGCATCGTGCTCAGATGCTGGCACATTTGGGTCAGCGCTTAAAAACGTTGGCGGTTGCGGGTACGCATGGCAAAACGACCACGTCATCCATGCTTGCTACCGTGTTAGATACCATGGGCGAAGATCCGACGTTTTTGATTGGCGGTATCGTGCGTGCGTATGGCACCAATGCGCATTCAGGAACGGGCGAATACTACGTGGTGGAAGCCGACGAATCTGACAAGTCGTTTATGCATATCCACCCGCATGCTGTGCTGGTGACCAATATTGAAGCCGATCATCTGGACCACTATAAGGACCTGGATGAGATCTATGAGAAGTTCGCCGCATTTGTGGGTTCAGTTCCTGAAGAGGGCGGCTTGATTGTGGCCTGCGCTGATGATGAGGCGCTGGTGGATGTAGTGAAGGGTGCAAACCGCCAGTATTTCACGTACGGGTTTGCAGAAGCGGCCGCCGCACGCATTTTGTCGTATGAGCCGCAAGGGGTAGGCTCATCGTTTAGCTTGGAGTTGCCCGATGGGCAGGTGGTGCATGCTCGTGTGCCGCAAAATCCCGGACGTCACAACGTCCAAAATGCCGCTGGCGTGCTGACGCTTTTGTGGGCGCTTGGCTACGACCCGCAAAAAGCGGCACTTGCCATGAGCGAGTTCGCTGGCGTTAAACGTCGCTTTGACCTGGTGGGCATTGAAAATGACATCACTATTGTGGATGACTATGCGCACCATCCCACCGAGATTGCTGTCACCATTGAAGCGGCTTCTCAGCTGGGGTATAACAACGTGCATGTGCTCTTCCAACCGCATCGCTATTCGCGTGCTCCACTATTTACCGAGGTGCTGCATGACGAATTCGGACGTGCATTTAACCGCGCTGATGCCATCACCTTTATGGATGTTTACCCTGCAGGCGAAGCGCCTGTGCCAGGCGTGTCGGGTAAAACGTTTTTGAACGTGGTGCTTGATAATCCTGAGCACCCGCATGCTGACTACGTGCCGCGTCGCATTGAGGTAGTGCCGCATTTGGTGGACACGTTGGCGCCGGGGGATCTTATCATCACCATGGGTGCAGGAGACGTAACCGCAGTCGGCCCTGAGCTGTTGGATGCCTTGCGCCGTCGCAATCAAAAGGCACAAGGATAGCGGCATATGTGTGCACGACACGCGCAATCAGCCTTTGATGCGCTGCTGGTAGATTCGCAGTTCAAAGGCGAAATACTCCTTGATGAGCCCATGGCAAAACACACGACGTTTCGCATTGGCGGCCCGGCGCGCTACTTTGCGCGCGTGGGGTCGCTTGGTGCGCTCAAGCGTCTGTTGGCGGCGTGCGCTCAGTGCGACATTGCCTGGTATGTGGCAGGGCGCGGCTCTAATTTGTTAGTAGCCGACGCGGGTTTTGATGGCGTGGTCATCACGCTCAGCCATGATTTCGCGAACTTTCGCTATGACGAAGAAACGCAACGCTTTTATGCGGGCGGAGGCGTTTTGACCTCAACGCTGGTGCAAGAGAGCTTTCGCCGTTGTTTGGCAGGTCTTGAATTTTTGGTGGATACGCCTGGTACGGTCGGAGGCGCGCTCAGTATGAATGCCGGTACCTCAAGTGAGTGTATTGGCAGCCAAGTTGAGTCGGTGACGATCTTAACCGCAGATCAAGAGCTTGTTCGCCTTGATAAGGATGAGCTTTTGTGGGGGTATCGGAAGAGTTCCTTTGCGCCGGGCGAAGTTATTGTTGAATGTGAATTGCGCGCAACTCTAGCTGACCCGTT
>CAJTML010000049.1 GCA_910577495.1 uncultured Eggerthellaceae bacterium | reverse complement strand
CATCATCAGTGCCCGGAACGCTCTGTGCGATATCTCGTCACTCATTTCACACGACACCCTTGATGCAAGACGCGTAGAAACGCTCACAGACTGTGCTCAGAAAATCCAGCAAGACCTACTGGCAATTGAACAAAGTACCGAAAACCAGAGCAGCCTTGACTATACTCTTACGCTCATAAACCCCATCATCTCTGAAATGCAAATGCACTCAAAAGTTAAGCACCGACTCTACCTTGAATGCGTAGCAGCACAAGAAGAGCTGCTTGATCATCAGGTGCAGATTCAACCGTTACCAAAAGAGCGGCTCTATTACAGCGAACAAGAACTTGAAGAGCAGCAAACAGAGCTCATAAAACTCGCGAACGAGTTCAACCATCGTGCGTATCTGTTGTATGCATTACGTTGCGTCATGGCAAACCATGGTTACAACATCACTGAATCAATTCAACTTGAACCACTCGAATGCGATGGTCACTCACTCTTTTTATCCGACGCTTCAAACATCGGAATTCACACGTTTGTTTCAAACACAGGAACTGTCATGATGGAAGTTGGCGCCGTCGATAACGCCGTAAGCTCATTAGAAAAAACGCCCATTCGACGCACGCACGTCGCAGCGCCACATGAGCAACAGCGCCTAATTGCCGAACAATACTCATTTTGCGAATTACACCCACGCATTCTTGAAGAACTTGCAACCTACGGGATAAGCGCAACAAATAAATCAGATAAGACACCCGATGCCGATACCTGTATTGCGTTTGTCGCCTCGCAAGATACTGCAACCAACGCTCGCTCTAAACGTACGCAAAAAATTCAGCATCACCACCAACACGAACAGCTAGAAATGCGGGAGCTGATATAGCATGTGGACTTGTTCAAGCTGTGGTTTTGAAAACGAAAATGATGTCACCTTATGTCTTGCCTGCGCAAGCTCACCTACGCACCCACAGACGCAGATTGCCAAACAAGACACCTCAACACAAGAGCCATCCCAAGCGCATTCTTTGGACGACATCCACGCGTCATCCTGCTGCGTTGCGCCAAACGATACTCTGACACTTCGCGAAAGCGTAACTGGCGAAACGGTGTTGATAACAGAAACACCCTGCCTATTAGGACGCGAAGGAGATCTTGCGGCTAAACTTTTTTCACCTCGTGTATCTCGAAAACACCTCGAAATCACTCGGGATTCAAACGGTACATGGCTTGCACGCCATATTGGCGCCAACAAAAGCCACCTCATTACCGAACAAGGTCGAATCGAAATGCAACCAGAAATCTGCTACCCGATACACCACAATGATCGTCTTCGCCTTGCCGATCAAACGTTTATGGTTTGCATTGTCCCTGACAAAGAGGCTCACGAAACAGACGTACACGCATCAGCTCAACTTTGCGAACAGCCAACGCAGCAAGCCTTTGAAAGCGGTTGGTTTATAAACTGCCCTGTTTGTGGCAGCATTTATCATGTACAAGACGAGCAAGCACGCAAGTTTACGTGCGACCACTGCCTTGACCCAATTGACAAGCAGCAAATACGCCACGCCGTGCCACACTATGCCACCTACCCGAAGAATGCGGTGCATGATGTTTATTAGACGCATTCTGTATCCCGTAACTACGCTTGGACCACACAATCGCATTGTTGTGTGGACGCAAGGTTGCACCAAACACTGCGAAAAATGCGAAAACCCAGATCTCTGGGAACTGCCCCCTGATTCCAGCGACGAACTGTCAGTACATGAAATTGCAACTTTACTTATTAACTGCGCGCAAACGCAGCAAGTACGCAGCATTACATTTAGCGGTGGTGATCCTTTAGAGCAAGCTGACGATTTGTTTGATCTCTTATCTCTCATTCGCCCCTATTACCAAGACATCCTTATTTATACGGGCTATACCTATGACGAACTGACCACGCTCTTCGGGTTTGAAAATATGAAAACCTTCCAGCAACTCTGCGACGTACTGGTCGATGGCCGCTATGTTGACGCGTTAAACGACAATTGCAGCGGATTGCGCGGATCAACCAATCAAACCATTCATTATTTCAACCAAAATCTTCGTCCACTTTACGAAGACTACCTTGCTCAAGGCAGAACTATTAGTAATTACGCAGTTGGCACATCAGTTGTCAGCGTTGGTATTCACAACAAAGACAGCGCGACAGATTTTTACCAAAAGGAGCTCCTATGACAAAAGCTCAGGCGCAATGGCAGCAAGAATTGCATAATTTCAAAGGCATCAAAAGTCTTTTTGTTATTGAGGGAAATACGACAGACATTTACCCCCGTTGGACTGCAAGTGCATCAGCTTCTTCTGGCGAAGAAACCCTGGAATACCTTGATCTTGCTGACACGATCAGAGCAATCTATGCTCAGAGCGATTCCGAAAACCCTTACCACGTTCTTTTCTACGATCCGCTCTCTCGTTTCATGAACCAATCACATACTGCAACCCATATTGAACTTCTTGCTGCTGCCAGCAAAAAAGCCGCAGAGTTACAGTCGGAAGAGGCACGGTTCAATGCGCTCGGGGGTTCGTCTCAAGCCTCTAGCATCAGTCCCTTTGAGCAAGACTCGCGCATCATCAGAGCACTCCTCTCCAATTCGCTCTACGCCCCTTCCACTTCTGCGCCAGGAGCAGAGAATTGGAGCGAAATTGGTGCCATGCCTCGCGCCGTCGTCATCAATATGGCTTCACGTCTGCTCACTTCACCAAACGCCAACGATCCAGAAGAAGTTGCGTTCTTCACCAATCTTCTCGCAGGAATTCGCCAGGCTATTCGACCAGATGGCTTGAATAAAAACTCGCTGATTCTTTTGGTTGACAATATGCGAGATTTGCCAGACTGGTTTACTGCCAACAATCCCAATTTGCGCTTGATAACCATCCCAGGCCCTGATCGTGACACGCGAAACCAGTTTGTGCATGCAACGTTTGCACTTCCAGAAACTACCACCAAACCCGAAGAGAAAACAGCACGTGAAACATTCGTAGACAAAACCGATGGCATGACGCTCAGAGAACTTGATGAACTACGCCGTATGGCCGTACGACTCAATTCAACCGAAGCTGAGTTGCCCTCACTTGTTGAGGTATACAAATATGGCCTCAAGCAAAACAAGTGGGCCTCCATTATTGGAAAGCTTGAGAACAACCCAGAAGATGCCATAAGACGTCGCGTTAAAGGGCAAGACCGCGCCGTCAAAGCTGTTGTTTCAGTTCTCAAGCGTTCAGCTTTGGGGCTTTCCGGTGCCACCCATTCATCTTCCAGCAAACCAAAAGGCATACTGTTCTTATCTGGCCCTACTGGAACTGGCAAAACAGAGATCGTTAAAGCGGTAACCGAGCTTCTTTTTGGCGACGAACGAAGCATGCTTCGCTTTGATATGTCTGAGTATCAAGCAGAAAATGCTGATCAGAAACTTTTTGGAGCGCCTCCTGGATACGTAGGCTATGCGGAAGGCGGTCAGCTAACAAACGCCGTACGAACGAACCCGTTTTCAGTCATTTTGTTCGACGAGGTAGAAAAAGCACATCCTTCCATCATGGATAAGTTTCTGCAAATCCTTGAGGACGGCCGCATGACGGACGGACAAGGCAACACCGTATACTTTTCCGAAACGATCATATTCTTTACGTCAAACATTGGATTTTCTCAGACAATCTATGATCCCTCAGGGCGTCATGTTATTGACCACAAGCTTTTGATTGAGCCCGGAAAACCATATGACGAAATCCATACTGCCGTTTCAGATGCCATGAAGGCAGCTTTTAAACCTGAATTCTTAGGTCGCATTGGCAACAACATTGTTGTCTTCGACTACCTTGACGACTCCTCGGCATTTGCAATTGTGCGTTCGCGCATTGAGCAAATTAACGAGACGATCCTAAAAACGCAAGGCATAACAATTAACACCTCTGAAGCTTTTATAGAGGCTCTTGGAAAACGTGCGCTGTCAACCGATATAAAAGAAAAAGGTGGCAGAGGTATCGGAAATCTGATCGAATCCGAATATCTCAATGTACTGTCTGACTATATTTTTGATCATACGATCAACGCCAATCAGACGCTGCTCATAGATGTTGATGAACAAACCGCTATGAGCATTACACCAACTCCCTAGCCACTGCCTTCTTGATTCATGGTAAACAAGACAGTCATACCATCCACCACGACACACAAGCGATAAAGCCTATGCCAAGCAAAGACCACAACAACGCTCACAACCTTACACGAATTGACGAGGGTGCAACTATTTTCGACCGCGATCACCTATCGAATACGCAGATTGAATTCGTGCCTGCTGACCTAGAATTCTGCGGTCACAACAATAAACGCTATACCATTCATCTCGCGCGCGAACTGGGTCGTGGAGGCGAAGCTGTCGTTGTGGTGGCAACCGATCAAGACAACAACAAGTATGCAGCTAAGCTCTACCAGAAGGTAACAAATCGCCGCGAGGCACTTGCCCACCAATACGTACTTTCATTTCTGGCGGATCTGACCGAACAAGATGCACTCAGCCATAAAACCACACATCTCATGCCGCTTTTCTCATACGGATCAATCTTTGCGCCCGAACTAGGTAAACAACAACCCACAGAGTTTCTTGTTGCCATAATTCCGCAATGCCGCTGCTTAGGTGACAACGTCGTTAGCCACCAGTTTATTAAGGATCAAGTTATCCCGAGTGTCACTGAAGCGCTCCATCACCTGCACAAACAAGGAATCGTGCATCGTGACGTCAAGCCCACCAACATCTTCGAGTACGATGGAGTTGTTGTTCTCGGCGACTACGGCATTGCGACGCTCGTAGACAAAGAGACAAATCTCAAAAGCACCCAAACAACCAAAGGAACACCTGGCTATTGGCTACCTGTTGGCTACGTGGATCCGCGTGGTGATTGGTATTCATTTGGCTATACGCTCTGGACAATGTACAACAATAATATCCACCCCCATCAAAGCAGAATTGATGCGGGTAATTTATTAGGGGATGTATATGCCGGAAAGCGCATCGTTGCGTTTGAGCCTTCGCAAGACTCGGATTACTCATTAAGGGATCTCATCTATGGCCTGACTGACATCAATGCCGACGATCGTCTTGGATACGATGCTGCCAAGAGCTGGATTACTAACCCAACTTCGTTCATACACTTCGATAAAGCATCCGAAAGCACCCCACGCTGGCAAAGGCCATATAAGTTTCTTGGCGAAAGCTATTACAGCGGCACAGCATTAGCCTACGCTCTAGCTCAACATTGGCGCAAAGCATTGGATCACCTTTTTGTTGGGCAAGATCTTGCGAAACATTTTAGCCTCATCGGCGAGAACGACATATCAACTTCGCTACGCCTGGTAATTCGCGATCACCAGCACAGCAACCAAGACGTCGGTCTTGCTAAAGCGTTGTTTTATATTTCGGGCACAGATGAGTTTATGTTCTGGAAGTCAGAAGATGTGAACTTTCATACGCTCAGCCACAAACTCTCATCAAGCGACACTTCTGAACTCCCACATTTTGATGAACTTTTGCAAAGCGGTTTTTTGGGGTGGGTCACTACCGTTTCACGCAACGCTGATTATCAGGCTTGCAAAGACACTGTTACTATCATCGAAGAGATCGCAGCTGAGCAGCCTCTTTTGGCGCGTGAATTCGCTCGATTCCTGCTAGCAAAAGGCGGAACTTCTTCTTTTGCTCATTGCGATTCTGCTTCTCAACTGGTAAAACTGATTCTAGACGACCCCCATCAAACCTATGACTTGATGTCATCTCCCGAAAACATAGCTGAAGTGCTGGGGGCTCTTTCGCCATTTTTCGCTCAGATGGGATTACTCAGAAGCTTCTCTGAAAGCGCGCTTTCATTTGGCTCCAACACGCTTACTAACATAAGACGGTTATTGCTCGTACTAGATCAACTAGATGATACACATCAAACAGTTTATGAGTTTATGATCACTTACAGCTCCGATGCTCCATGGTTTTGGGTTGCCGAACATGCTGACGAATATACTCTTCCGTCAAACCGATCAGACTCTCCAACAATATTAGCCGCACAACATGCGTTAGATGCATGCAAGGCTTATCATCCCTCATCCGATGAACCAATAGCGAATTTGCTGCACCAGGCAGAAGAGCTTCGCCATTTCGCCGAACAGATACAAGAAACCATGAGCCCAGATCCTCTCATGTATTTCTATCATCTTGATGCGAATACCTATACACAAATTGAATCTACAGACGCTCTCTTTTGTTCTTCATTTTATGGCACCCAAGTACCAAGAGGATTTGCCAGAAAACTTCTGCAAGCAGATACTGCAAGCAACACCACGTGGTCACAAGTACTCATGCTGGATCAAGTAGCACGCACAAGTCGTGAGGCCACGAACTTTATATCTTCTAAAAGTTCGCATTTACTGCAGGCTTGCAGCAAGTTACAGACAAAAGCTTTCGACAAAAAGAAATCCCTTTTCCGCATAGGGTTTGATGTTCTCGTTTTGACCATCCTTACACTATGGGGTGGCGCATTACTTAATGGACTAGAGCCATTGATCACTTCCCTTGTGAATAGCTTCACCACACAGTCTTACTCTTCCGCTGGCGCCCATGTCATGAGATTTGCATATGCATTAATGTCTGCTTACTTCGCATTTGATGCAACCGTAGCTTGTTTTCAGCTTCAGTCTGCAAAAACCCTCAAGTCTGTTCAACGCCGTATAGAACAGCTTCAAGATGTCGTCACAACTGCTAATCATGAACTAGCGTATGACGATTCGGAAATTGTTCAAGAGATAAACAATACAGAAAGCTGTTTATGTTTACCCCATCATCGTTACGACGTCTCGCTTGAACAGGGAGAGGAAGCTCTCAGCCAACTTGAGAAAGGCACCTTGCCCCTCTTAACAAAGATTGTTTGGTTCGGTACTTCTGCCATTATTTCTCTTGGGTTCTCAGCAACAACGTTTCTTGCTGTGCTCTCCTACACTGATCTTCCCTTTTCGTGGATGGCTCTTTTTGGGAGCGTCGTTCTTCTTGGTGGGTATGGCTTTCTTTCGTACTGGATTATCAATCGTCAAAATTTCCGATTTACTTCGTTTGCATGGTGCACAATCCTTGTTCTGACTATCGCACTTGCCGTCATAAGTGTTTTTGCGGCAGTATTTGTGGCCGCTATATTGGGTGCGATCTGGGATAACATCATATTCGTCGTTATTGCACTCATTATTTTCCGTTTGGTTTTCAAATAAGGTGACTTGCTATGAAACACGCTACCAAGATTATTGCCGCACTATTAGTTACTCTGGTCGTATTTGGGTTTTCGTACAGCATGTACACTTCGCGTTGGTCAACAGAGCTGCAACCAGAACTCTGCACAATTAGCTACAACGCAGCATTGCAAGCAAGTCAATCCTGGAACTCATATTTTGCAAGCAATTAACCCTCAGCCACCTCGGGCACAAGCACGTCCCTGAGCGCTCCAGCGGCCAAACGCTTCACCACCTGGGCATCCAGCAGTTGACCCAACATGTATACATACGTATCTTGGTAAGCAGCGTTTGCGACAAACGCTTCCAAGGCAGCCATGAGTTGCGCCGCCAAATCACCAGCGTCAGGGGCAGCCCCATCAGTAAGCTGCATAACTAACAGCTCATCAATACCCCCAATTGCCTTAATGGAGGCCTCGTACGCTTCCTGCTGATCATCGCTGCTCTGCATGGCAACCCAGACAAAACTTGATTCGAAATGATGCCGCACCATTGCACCCGTGATGTCTCGATTCGACAAAATTTCAAGCGTCAGTGCTTGCATGTTTTCGTCATACAACACCGTCTGCAGATAGAGCTGCGAAAGATGCAGCGTGCGCAGCAACGGGTCGGTCGTTTCCTGATCAAAATCCGTCAAACGCGCCTTGCAGGTATCAACCAACTGGCTGATGAACAACACCAACAGCTCATCTTTTTTGGGATAGTGCCGCTGCACAAGCGGCCGACCAACACCCGCTTTTTGTGCAATTGCGGTATAGCTGGTCTGCTTTATCCCCCGCTCATACATGAGCACAAACGCCGCCTGGCGAATTCGCTTTTTGTTCGGATGTTCGTGCAATGTGCCCATCTATCCCCTCCAAAAAAGATTCGCGCTACGTACCTGCCCCCAGATCGCTGCTGGTAAAACAAGTGTAGCGCGAATGCTTTTCAGGTATGTTTCGCAATTACATTATTCGTCAATCACCATAGACGGGTTGTCCTTCGTCAAGATTTCTTTGGCGAAAACGGTCGCGCCCAAATAGCGTTGTGCCAGTTCAGCCAACTGATCGGTTGCCGCCGCCAAATCCTCGGCCCGCTCAGGGTCAACCGACTCAATAATCAAAAATGCCTTTTGCGAATCATCGGTGAGCGCCGTGCGCTGGCCATCGCGCCAATTCCAGCAGCGACAAATGGCGCCCGCATTGTCCATGTAGCACAGCTCGCCTTCCAGCGTGGGTGCCTCTTCTTCTTCGCCGAGCGGCAAAAAGGCGTCTCCACCTTGGGTAATACGCAGGCGAATGTCGCCATCCATAGCATCAATATCTTCGCCACCCACCGGAAGTGCATGCGTCAGTGAAACAATGTTGTACGCATCAACTGACGGCGTAATGGAGCCGACGGGATTGCCCTTCAAAACGCGCTTCAGCAAATTTTCAATAGAGCATCGTGCGCCCTTCTTGGTCTTAAACTGCTGATAAGCATTTCGCCATACGGCAACCACCTTGTTTTCAGAGATGGTGTTTGAGTTCAAATGCTTATCGGCAGTCTCATTTGCTTGGCGAAGCATCTTGGCAAGCTCGGCTTTGTCGGCCTCGCTCACTTCGTCTTCCGGCTTCATGTTGTGAACAACCACAACACCAATTTGCGCATCCGGAAAGAGTTCCCAAAATGAGTCTTCACAAACGAATTGCTTCATACGTCCTCTCTTTCATCGCGAAATCCAGGTGCTACCAAAGTGCGCATCCTCTATTAAAAAAGCACCCCTGAGTGAACGTCTTCTAAGGCCTAACGACATTCACGCCTGAGTGCTTTTTCCTACCCGGCGGCAGGTTATGTTTTATGGATTGCGCACTTGCAGTGTATCAAAAAGTGCTTATGCGGCCAAATAGCCAGAAAACAAAACTGGGTTTCCCTTATTCTGTTAAGGCAACTTCACCGTACACAAGACCTTTTTCTTTTTCCATAAAGGTTATCCATTGCGAGGGCGTCATAACTGGAACACTCGAGCGAGCAAATCCTTTTGTATCTCGAGTTATAAGATAGTTTGCACGAGCTTTTTCTGCTGCAAGCGATACAAGACAGTCCTCCATGTCTTTCCAGTTCAACTGCGTTGCTCGATAAAGATCAGCACTTGCTAAATCAACCGGTGAAATAAACTCAAATGCTGCTGAAATCACGCTTTGTAATGCCTGCGAATCGACATATTTGCTAAGCACATAAAACGCATCCGTCACCGATTGAGCGGGAACCCATAGCTTTACATCGCCAAAAAACGCAGCCATCACGATTTGACGAGCATCGGAATAATAGGGCTCTTTGCGGCCTAGGTAATCAATAAACACATTTGTATCAAGCAAGAGATTCATAGTCAGCCCTCTTGCTTTCCCTCATGAAATCACGATAGTTTCCGTCAACTAATTCATCATTCCAATTTACCGCTATGCTAGATCGCTCAACATACCGATCGAAATCCTCCATCGTAGGCTGCGCGGATCGTACTGTTTTCGGAAGCGAACCTTTATCGAGCAAGTAATCAAATGCACTATTAATAAGATCCGACGTTGTGGCATCAATAGACGCGAGTACTGTTTTTGCAGCGTCTTTCTTTACCTGAGGTATACGAGCGCTGACTAATACATCTGTAGCCATATGGCACCTCCTATCATATGTTATACGTATAACATATGATTCAAGAAGGAGCAACAGGATATTTCAAATCTTAAGATCTGTGAGATATGCTTCGGCTTGCGCATACTCCCCGCGCTCGCATATGAGCTCCACCACCGCACGATGATTGCGAACATCATGGCGAAGGCGCGCCGTGTCATCTAACAAGCCCTGCATGTCTTCGGCTTCGTGCAGGTACGATGCAATTGACGCCTCAAGCGCTTCAGCTCGCACTTGTTCTTTCGTCCACGCAACCGACCTATTGATCATCCAGAATAGTAAGAGATCGCCTAACGCAAATAAAACCAGCAATGCACCGATAATCATCAAGCTTTCAAACATCCACGCCTGCGACATCAGGCCAAACGTCATTGCCTCCGAGATAACCGTGAATTGCATGATGACAAAAATGATGTAAGCAGTTGGCCACACGCCATCAAGTTCAACGGCATCATCGGCGTTCAAGCCACACGGGACAAATCGATGCATGAGATATCGCACGCCCATCATGAGCAATCCCGTCGTAACCATATTGACGCACCAAACCCCAAAGATATACGCCGGAAAATGCGCAAAGATAGCGTCATTGTCAATCGTCCCAAGGCCTGTTGCAACATACCACGCAGCTGCACCGGCTAATTCGCCAATAGTCATTGCAATCATATACATAAAGCTCGTGAGAATACGGGCAAAGAGCGAACCTTTTAGCAATACAATCGGCAACCCGAGCGTTACTATCGCATATACCAGAGAACCAAAAACGGGTGGGCGTACTGGCTTTAAAAACAGCATGACACCGATCACGAGAAGAGAGACGGTCCAATACCTTTTAGGAGATCGTGGCGGCAAAATGCGCGCGATGAGCCAGAAGTAGAAAACGGTCAGCACCATGCCGAAGCCCATGTTTACAATCAAACTTCGCGGATCAAGCAGCTGTGCCACCACCGAATCCATGCTACTACTCCCATGCCTTCAAGTATGCCTCGGCTTGCGCATACTCCCCGCGCTTACACATGAGCTCCACCACCGCACGATGATTGCGAACATCATGGCGAAGGCGCGCTGTGTCATCTAACAAACCCTGCATGTCTTCAGCTTCGCGCAGGTATGCCGCAATGGACGCCTCCAATGCCTCAGCCCGCACCTCTTCGCGAACAAAAATGACTGTGCGCTTGAGTAGCCGCAAAATGAGCAGATCGACAATCACCAGCACAAAAAGCACCACAGCAGCAACCACCACGCTGGACGGCGACCACCCTTGCGACTGATAGCCAAACCCCACCGTCTCAAAAACGACCATTACCTGCAGCACAACAAAGACCCCAAATGCCACCGACCAGCGACCTCGCTTGGGATCCGCTTCAGGTTCGCCTAAACCACATGGTACAAACTTGCGAACAAAAAAGCGCTCCCCCGTAAGCAAGAGGTAAAGCACCACCAGATCACACCCAAAAAACGCCAGCACAAACGTTGGGAGGTTTTGCAGCAACACATCATTGTTCACCACACCAAGCCCACTCACGCTTGACCAAACAAGCACGCCAGCAACCTCTCCCACCGAAAGCGCCAGCCATCCCAACGACACCGTTATAACGCGCGCCAACCAGGTGCCTTGCAACAAAAATACTGGCAGCAAGGTTCCGCCGATATACACGGGCGTTCGTATGTCCGTTGGTACAATCGGCTTAATGAACGCCAGCACGACATACACCGACAGCATGACCACCCAGTACTGTGCTTTTGATCGTGGCGGTAACACGCGCTGCAACAGATAGAAGTAGACGACGTTGATAATCATCCCTAAAACCATATTGACAAGCAACGCAGCTGGGTCAAACAACCGCGCGATGATCTCTTCCATGCCGCTACTCCAGCCCCTTCAAGTACGCCTCGGCTTGCGCATACTCCCCACGTTCACACATGAGCTCCACCACCGCACGATGATTGCGAATATCATGGCGAAGGCGCGCCGTGTCATCCAACAAGCCCTGCATATCTTCAGCTTCGTGCAGATATGCCGCAATGGATGCCTCCAAAGCCTCAGCCCGCGCCTCTTCGCGAACACCTGCAACAGACTGACCAATGAGGCGAAACAAAATCGCATCAAGCAGCACAAAGGCGCTCAAAAGACAACCAGAAACAAGCAAGCTGGTCGGAGACCACGCCTCTTCCACAAAGGCAAAACATGACACCTCAACGATGACCGTAAACTGCACGATTACAAACAGTACATAGGCGGCATGCCATCGCCCTTGCAACGTGACGTCTTCGCCATCGTCTAACCCACACGGAACAAAGCGGTGTACCAAATAACGAATCCCGCTCATGAGCAGTCCCAGGATCACCATATAGACGCAGACTACACTAAACATATATTCAGGCACATGGCTCAGCACCACACTGTTATCCACCATGCCCAAGCCTGTGATTGCATACCACACGGATACGCCAGCAATCTCACCCACAAAGAGTGCCAACGTAGAAGACACGCTCACCACAACACGCGCCAAGAGTGTCCCCTGCAAAAAGATGATGGGTAACATAAACGGGATAACCGCTGCAGCAAGCGGGCCTAAAATGGGAGATCGCACCGGCTTGAAAAACATGAGCAGCCCAATTGAAACCACCACTGCCGCCCAATAGACTTTCGTGGAGCGCGGCGGCAAAATGCGCGACATCAACCAGAAGTAGAACACTTCCAAGACCATGCCAAAGCCCAGGTTAACAACGAGATCTCCCGGGTTGAACAGTCGCGCAATAATCTCTTCCATAGTGCTTACTTTTCCAAATCCTCAAAAAATGCCGTGCGTACTTCAGGGCGTCTGCGCTTACTCACCGGAATACGCGCACCGTCACACATGATCAGTTCGCCACCTTCAAAACGACTCACCTGACGCAGATTCACGATGAAGCTCTTGTGGCAACACGCAAAGTAACTGGGAAGCTGATCCAGCGCGTCAGACATGGTTCCATAGGTGGTCAACATCTTGTCTGCGGTGTGCACATCAAGTTTGCGCAGCTTGCTTTCAATGTAGATGATGTCGTGATACGGAACCGAAATCACGCTCTTGCCCGTTTTAACGGCGAAGGCCTCACGGCTATTCTGCTCCAGGTTGGCAATTGCCTTGGCCAGCGCTTTGTTGAAATCCTCCTGATTGATGGGCTTGGTCAAAAAGTACACGTGCTCGGTCTCATACACCTGCGTGCAGTACTCAATGTAGCCCGTCAGATAGATGATCTGCGTTGACGTGCGCGCACCAAAAAGCTGATCAACCACGCGAATGCCATCCGGGTTGGCGTCTTCACTCAGGCGAATGTCAGCTATGAGGATGTCGCAGGCTTCGCCATCAGAAAGTCGGTGCTCAAGCGCCTGTGCGGACGTCACCGTTGTCACCTCAAGGCAGTGCGCAAACGGGCTGGCCGCCACCGCGCGTGCCGCTAAGTCGAAGCTGGCATGTCATCCAAAATAGTTACCTGATACAACGTCCATTCCTCCTCTTGGTCTATCCGGCCTGCCCGCCGTCAAACCTTTCCTACAGTTCCTGCAAATAGGTCTTTGCCTGCTCAAAGTCTCCGCGTTCGCACAGCACTTCCACCACCGAACGATGGTTGCGAATATCATGGCGAAGTTTCGCCGTGCCATCCAGTAGCGCCTGCATCTCTTGTGCCTCGCGCAGGTATGCCGCGATGGATCCTTCAAGTGCTTCGGCACGAGATTGCTCGCGCGCCCACGTGATGGTTCTGCCCATAATCTGAAATAGCAGCACGTCCACCAGCGCAAACACAACCAGCAACACGCTGACCAACAGCAAACTTTCAGGCGACCATGCCTGTACGACAAAGCCATACGTTGCAGCTTCAAAGATAACCGTAAACTGCATGATGATAAAGATA
Organism: uncultured Eggerthellaceae bacterium; assembly: GCA_910577495.1. Classification (GTDB taxonomy): domain Bacteria; phylum Actinomycetota; class Coriobacteriia; order Coriobacteriales; family Eggerthellaceae; genus Xiamenia. Next base: position 866 of record CAJTML010000049.1, on the reverse strand, counting down.
ATATACGCGGTTGACCAGGTACCTTCCACCTTGACCGCTTCGTCTTCGCTGAGACCACACGGCACAAAGCGGTGTATGAGATAGCGCACGCCCATCATGAGCAACCCAGTGACTGTCATATTGATGCCCCACATACCAAAAATGTACGCGGGAAAATTCGCCAAAACAATGTCGTTGTCTACCACGCCCAGGCCGGTTGCTGCATACCACGCAGACACACCAGCCACCTCGCCGATGGTCATAGCCACCATATACATGAGGCTCGTGAGGACGCGCGCAAAGAGCGAGCCTTTCAGCAACACAATGGGAAGCAAAATGGAGACCGCGCCGTAGATGATCGACCCGACAACGGGGTCGCGCAGCGGCTTCAAAAACATCATGACGACAATGACTGACAGAGAGATGGTCCAATAGGCTTTCACGGAGCGCGGCGGCAACACCCGCGAGATCAGCCAGAAACAAAAGGCGGTGAGCACTACCCCACCGACCATGTTCATGAGCAGGTTACCGGGACTGAGCAGCTGGGCGAAGACGTCTTGCATTTAGGCCTCGTTCGCCATCAGGCCAAGCACGGCGCGCGTGCGGAAACGATCCCCCTCTAAGTTGGTGATGAGTTCGCCGCCATAACGATTCGCAATAGATGACACAATCAGCAGTCCCCATCCGTGCGAGGTTACGCTGCGTTCTTTGCCTTGGGGGTCAAGCAGGGCGTCTTGCGCCAATGTGCGCTGGTCAGCAGCCGAAACGGAGTTTTCAACCTCCACCACCAGGTAGGCGCCCTTCACGAACGCGCGCACCTCTAAGGTGGCCTGTGCGGGCTCAGACGTGCTTGTGTTTGTGTTCGCGTCATCGCGCGCACGCTTGGC